>CANKOW010000027.1 GCA_947484295.1 Alcaligenaceae bacterium
CTACGCCGCAGGCGGTGGTACCGACGTCCTGGGCAGAGCTTTGGCACAAAAACTCACCGAGGCGTTAGGCCAAGCGGTCATCGTTGAAAACCGCCCGGGTGCCGACGGCATGATTGGCTCTGAAGTCGTTGCCCGAGCCACCGCCGATGGTTACACGCTGCTCTTTAACTCAAGTAGCCACGGCATCAACCCATCGATTCATCCTAATATCAATTTTGACACCATGCGAGATCTGCGTTGTATCAGTCAAACCGCATCGCAGCAAATGATCTTAGTGGTGCATCCTTCGTTACCCGTGAACTCTGTCAAAGAACTCATTGCCTATGCCAAAGCCAACCCCAACGTCTTGAATTTTTCGTCCTCATCCAAGGCCACTCAATTACCGATGGAGCTGTTTAGCTGGATGGCAGGCATACGCATGACTAACATCTTGTACAAAGGCTCTGGCCCTGCAACAACGGATTTGCTCGCAGGACGCATTCAAACAAGTTTTGGTGGAGCCGCCTCAGTTGTTCCACACATCAATGCCGGTAAGCTGCGCGCACTAGCGATTGGCGATAATCGGCGCTCGCCACTCACGCCTGACATTCCGACAGTTGCCGAAGAAGGCTTGCCAGATTTTTATTCTGTTTTGTGGTCGGCAATGTTTACCCCCTCAGGTACGCCACCTGCCATCATTGACCGATTGAATACGGAGTTGGTCCGTATTTTGAAAGATCCTCAATTTAAAGCAAAGACCGCACAGCAGGGGTTCGAGAACGATGGTACGACACCTCAAGCCTGCGACAGCTTCGTCCAACGCGAAATTACAAAATGGGCGGATGCGATCAAACAAGCCGGGATCAAGCCCGAGTGACATCTTGTCAGCGCACAAACGCACCGGCCTCAGATCGAGCATATCGAGCATATCAAGCCCGCCAGCTTGGCAGTCAAGTGCGCCGAGGATGTCATTTGTGCGTCGCAACAAATTATCATGCTTCAGCCTGAAACCCTAGGCAAAGAATTTGTTGCGAGACCCTCGCAACGGTAGTAATCTCAACGACACAAATCAATTTCAAAGAGGCTCGTCATGTCCGTGCACAATCTAAATGTCAAACAACAGTCTGACGCTGTTCAACAGGCAAAAATTCATCTTGCCGCTGCAAATCGTCTTGCCGTGCTCGATGACTTGCACGAGGGCATTGATAATCACTTTACGATGATCGTGCCCGGTCGCAAAGACCAGTATCTAATTTCGCCCTTTGGCATGCATTGGTCAGAAGCCCGTGCAAGTGACATGATGATTTTTAATGAGAACGGTGACACGATTGAAGGCGTGGGCGTTGTTGAGCGTTCGGCTAAGTGCATTCATGCACCCATCCATCGCATCACAGGCGCCAACGTTGTCTTGCATACCCATCAAAACTGGGCGCTTGCTTTAAACATGCTGCAAAATAACCGACTCTTACCTGCCAGCCAGACCGCTGCCTTTTTTATGGGGATCACGGGCTACGATGATACCTATTTGGGCGTCGCCGATGGCTTGAGCGAAGGCGAACGCTTGGCCGCACAAGTAGGCGACAAAAAAGTGTTGTTCATGAAAAATCATGGCGTGCTGGTTGTTGGCGATACCGTCGCCGAAGCCTACAAACGTCTGTATAAACTTGAACGTGTCTGTCGTGCCCAGGTCTTGGCCATGAGCACGGGTCAGCCGATACAGTTGTTGCCCGACGAGGTCGTGAACAATGTTCAAAACACAGCCCCTGGCGATAGCCATTCGCGTCAAGAGCGTGACGAGTTGTTTTTTGCCGCGATGATGCGTGTGTTAGACCGCGAGTTACCAGGCTACGCAGACTAAGTCGTAGCTAGTATCGCCCCTATCCTTTTGCTAGGGTGTGGGAGTCGTCTGCATGCAGGCGTCAAGAAGATCAAACTATTGCGGCTTCAGAGGTGCCTGCCATGCTGTGGCGGGCATCATCACCCCACCCCGATTGCCTGGTTCAACTGAACCGTAACGCTGCGCCCATTCCGGTGCCAGCGCGCGCGCCTCGGGAGACGACAGCCACAAACGCAGCAAATGCCGCTTGCGAGATGGATCGTTCCAGTCTTCAAACGCAGTGCGATCGTGCAACAAGGTGTGATTGTGCACAAACTGCATATCACCTGCTTCTAAGCGCATCAAAAAATTTAGATCAGCGCTATTAGCCAGCGCGTCAAAGCAATCAAGCGCCTCAACATGCAAGGGCGTTAACCTAAACGCTTCTTCGAAACGCTGGGCAGAGTCAATATATTGACGCTGATAGATCGTCGACATTAATCCTTGATACCAACTGAACACTGGGATTTCAAAAAAGGGTTTTTGGCCTGAGGCAACTTCACCGCGACGGTCGGTTGCGATCGGATCAAACAGCAACGCCGCCAACCGAGGGTGCAACGCGCGCATTTGGTTATAGAGGGTGTTTGAAGACACCAAGGCCGAATCGCCACCCCTCTTCGCCTGTTGTAAGCACACCAGCCCCACGATATCGCTCGAGTCAGTATGAAAGGTTTGTCGCTCGTGTGTTTGATAAATGCGAACGTTCGGGTCTTTCGCCTCTAGGCCCATATCAATCACATGGCCGAGCACGTGTCCTTTTGAATTTTGCGGGCGTGGATTGCCCAGATGTGTACCCAAACCGTAAAAAGCGGCTGCAGTGAGTTGCGTCGACCACTGCCTAACAGGTAAAGAACGGATCAAGGCGAAACCACAACCCTGCAAGAGCGCAGCGTGTATCTCACGTAGCCTTGGGCCAAGGGTCGGCAGCAAAAAATTCGAGCGACGAATTTGAGTTAGATCCTCACTCGCCTGCAAACAGTTGGTGGCGGCCGTTTCGAGCTCTCGCACCTCTTCATCGTTTAGCGCGTGCTGCCAATGTTGTTTTGTTGACTCTTCAGGCCCAAGCCAGGCGCTGGCGCCTTGAATGGCAGGTGGTAACGTATTCGGCTGCATGCTACTGTCCAATCATTGCGCTGTTTGAACTTCATTTTAAGCCATTCGCTTAAGCCTCAGGATCGCGCCTCACAATTTCACATTACCTCTCATGTCAGATCACTTAGTCGTCATCGCTTTAACTGGCGCGATTTTTATAGCCGCCGGGATCGTCAAGGGCGTGTTGGGCATGGGCTTACCCACAGTGGCCATCGGTTTTTTAGGTTTGGTCATTGCGCCTGTAGAGGCTGCGGCCATGCTGGTGCTGCCGTCTCTCATTACCAATGTGTGGCAATTAATCGCAGGCCCAAATTTCAAAGCCTTAAGCAAACGCTTTGGCACATTGCTAGCGGGCATCTGCTTGGGCACGCCGATCGGGGTCAGCTTCATCACCAGTGGCAATACACAAATCGTCACCGCAGGCCTCGGAGCTGTACTCGCGATTTACGGTGCCTTTGGGCTCAGCGCTGCGCGTCTCACTGTTTCACCGAAATCAGAGTGGTGGTTATCGCCAGTGATGGGATTTTTTACTGGGATTTTGATGGGTGCCACAGGCATTTCAGCCCTGCCCGTTGCGCCTTATTTCACCGCACTCGGCTTAAAGAAAGATGACCTGATTCAAGCCCTGGGTCTGTCGTTCACGGTGTCGTCATTCGCCTTAGCCGTGGGTTTGTTTGTTACGGGTCAGTTTGAAATGACTGTTGCTGCGGCCTCGTTAGTGGCCCTGATCCCAGCGTTTGCTGGAATGTTTTTAGGGCAAAAGCTGCGTAACAAAATGCCGCAAGAGTTATTCAAAAAATGTTTTTTTGGTGGCCTCTTGATACTTGGGGTATACATGACCTACCGAGCGATCACCTTGATGTAAACCATCACCCCAAACGATAGACGCGCTCTGCTGTCGCACTGAACATGGCAGTTTTCTCAGTAGCCGAATAATCTTTGGCCAAGCGTTTGAAACCATTCCAAAGAACTTGATAGCTAAACATGCCCTTATCAACCGGAAAATTACTTTCGAACATGCAGCGATCGACGCCAAACAGTTCAACGCAAGTTTCGAAATAAGCCCGCCAGGCAATCGCTAGTTGTTCTGAGGTCGGTGGAGTCGGCGCATGATCAAAGCGGATCCCAAAGACTGGCATCCCCGCCCCACCCATTTTGATCACAGTGTTGGGCAGGCTGGCAACCAATGCGATGCCAGCGCGCCACTGCTTAAACATATCGGTCATATCCGCAGCGTGAGGCCCTACGCCGACGGGCCCGCCAAAGTGATCAATGATGACTGTTACGTTTGGATTGACCTTTGCGAGGTCGTAGACTTCGCTGAGCTGCGTGTGGTACGCCCAGACATCTAACGATAGCCCTTGCACGCCAAGCTGTATCACACCGCGTCTAAACGCAGCATCAGCCAGCAGACCTTGTCGCGGAGGCGCCGCGGTGCTGGATTGCACGTCAGGGCTGGCGTGCCAAACTACTGGGTTACGCACACCACGCAACCTGCCGCCGGCGCTGTGTGCCATCAACTCAAGCACCGGTGTAACCCGATCCCCTAGCTGTAAATCCGCACCAGCAACAATCGCAGCGCACGCGCGTGACGACCCGTAGAGCCCACTTGCACTCATCGCGGCAATGCCCGTCACGAATTCGACTTCGCCCAGCGGCGCCAACTCTGGCGGCCCATCTGCACGCAACATCGACCGGCACTGCACAAAGACAGTCGATACAACGTTGTGTCCAGACGTCATGTCTGCCAGCAAATCATGAAACAGATAAGGATTATCCTGCCGATCCCACAGATGATGATGCGGATCGACAATCTTCAGCTCAGGTTCAAAAATCGCCTCTGTGCGCAGCGCAAGCCACTCTGGACGGACTGCGGCATGAGGATTTCTTTCAAGAGTCTCGGCCATGATTTTTTTTACCTTTTATCTGATTACCAGAGCCTGCCCTCTAGACGCACACTCTATTTCGCGACGTAATCTTTTGGACGGAACATCTCAAACAGAGTGTTGACTTCAACGTAATCACCCTGGTAACCACAGCGACCCAAGGGCTTTGCGGCTGCAGTATCAAAAATGCCATCTTTCAAAAACGCATTGTTAATGTGTACGCCCACAACTTCGCCAAGCGTCAACCAGGTATTGATCAGATTGCCCTTGGCATCAGTCAACTGCGTGGTGCTAATCAGCTTGCACTCTAGCGCGGCAATTGCGTTGGTCACGCGTGGAGGCTTGACCAAAGTCGAGGCGGTTGCCGCCAAACCGGCAAGTTTCATCTCGTCGACGCCCGGTGCAACCGATGATGAGGTGATGTTCATTTCTTGGGCTAAGTCAGCGCCGCAAAAATTAGCCACAAACTCGCCCGTTTCATCGGCGTTATTACAGCTGTCTTTACGCTCGCCGCTGGTGCAAAACCCGATCACGGGTGGGGTCTCGGCAAAGGCATTAAAAAAACTGTAGGGCGCTAAATTTACGCGGCCGAGTTTGTCGATGGTCGAAATCCAACCAATTGGGCGAGGCGCAATGATGGCCTTGAACGGGTTGTGGGGTAGGCCATGGCCTTTGCTCGGTTCGTAAAAATAATCGCTCACTTTAAGATCCTTTGTAATTTTTAAAAAAACTTGTCTGACGATTCGATCACTCAACGCCCAAAATTTAAAAGCGCACTTATTCAGGCTGTTTTGGCTATTTTGACCTCACGCTCAATAACCGTAGCATAGCGCACCAAAAAATACGAGACATTGAGACGCTAACTGATGGTGAAAATAAATCAAGTCAAAATAATTCGGGCTTTCAAAGTCTATATTGTCATTTTGAAAATCTAGCTTTAGACTGTGGCTGTATTTATACATTCCTTAACCTTCACCCCTAGATAGGCGATCCAATGAGCGAACCCAGCCGTGACGAAAACTACCGTGGCGTCTTTGATACTGCGTTGGGTTTTGGCAATCGCCCTGCTGTGATTGTGGTTGACTTTGTCAAAGCCTACACCACACCAGACGCGCCTTTTTTTGGACAAGGTGTTGTCGATGCGGTGCAGCATTCAGTGCCACTCCTAGAGGCTGCGCGTGCAGCCAAGGTACCCGTGCTATACACCCAGGTGGTTTATCACCCCTCAGGCGCTGACGGTGGCATGTTCTTTAAAAAGGTTCCCTCGCTCAAACTTTTTGTAAAAGGCGAACCATTAGGTGAGATCGACGCTCACATTACGCCTCACCCTCAAGATTTCATTATCACCAAGCAATACCCAAGCTGTTTTTTTGGCACATCCCTAGGGTCAACCCTTAAGACTTTAGATATCGACACTATCGTGCTGATTGGTTGCTCGACCAGCGGCTGTGTCCGAGCGACCGCCGTTGATGGCATTCAGTATGGTTACCGTGTCGTGGTGCCCCGCGAATGCTCAGGTGATCGCCACGAAGGCCCGCACGATGCGGCCTTGTTCGATATCAATGCCAAGTACGGTGATGTTGTCCCAAAATCAAAGGTGATTAGTTGGTTTAATACACTGGCTCATCACTGACATGAGCACACCAGCACTTACCATTCTTAAAGACTGGCCTCGCTTCACAACTCAGCCTTATCCGGTTTTTTTAAAAGCATCTTCTAACCAATTTAGCGATGCGACTGACGGGCGCGGCACTTTCAAGCACTCGTTGCGCCGTTTTTCCGGAGGCGCCAGACTCATGGGGTCTGCCCTACCGGTCTGGACAGCCCCTGGGGATAATCTGGCCCCCTACGCTGCACTAAAAGTGATTCAACCCGGCGATATACTCGTAGTCGCTAGCGCCTCTTATACAGGCTGCGCACTTTTAGGTGATCACATTATGGGCCTCTTGAATAATGCGAAAGCGGCGGGCATGATTACCGACGGCTTAATACGTGATCTTGAGGGCTTACGCGACATCAACTTGCCAGTGTACGCCGCCGGCACCTCGCCTCTGGTCCCCACCAAGCATGGGCCCGGCACAGTTGGTTTACCCATCACTCTGGGGTCTGTCGTCATCCACCCTGGTGATCTAATCATTGCAGACGATGACGGCATCGTCATCGTCCCACCCGCTGAGTTTGCTGAGGTATCAGAGAAACTGATCGCGCTGCGTGAACGGGACGCAGCGCTTGAACAACGTGCTCGTGCAGGCGCTACAGAGCCACCCGACTTTGAACAACTTCTTGAACGTGTTGGGGTTCGGTGGCTCACATGAACACAAAACACAACAACCGCTCTGCACCCTTATGGGCGATCACGCTAGCTGAAGCCTCTGCGCGCATTGCAAATCAAACGCTCTCGCCCGGTGATTTGTTAGAAGCTTATCTTAAGCGAATAGCGGCCGTCGACGATCGCATCCATTCTTATATTCACGTCGCAGCCGCTCAGGCTAGAGCTGCAGCTGCACAAGCGGGCAAAGATATAGCTGCCGGTCATTGGAAAGGCCCCTTGCATGGCCTACCCTTTGCAGTAAAAGATAACTATGATGTGGCGGGCATGCCTGCGACTGCAGGGTCACGTCTACGCCTGAAGCATGTCCCTATGCAAGACGCCGCACTAGTTCAACAATTAAAAGCCGCTGGTGCCGTACTGATTGGCAAACTCTCGACGTGGGAGTTTGGCACCGGCAATGGTGGCGAATACTTTGATTTACCTTTTCCGCCGGCGCGTAATCCTTGGGATACAAGTCGCTTTACCGGGGGGTCCTCAACCGGTGCGGGTGCGAGCGTTGCTGCAGGCACCACGCTCTTTGCTTTGGGCTCTGACACAACGGGTTCAGTACGTTTACCGGCTGCAGCCTGTGGTGCGATCGGCATGATTGCGACGCCAGGCCGTTTATCTACGCAAGGCATTCTCCCAAATTGTTGGTCACTTGATATCCCTGGCCCTTTAGCCTGGACCGTCGAAGACTGCGCCATGATTTTGGACACACTGTTTAATCAAACGATTGATCCAAAAAATATTCAGCCTAGCCTGCGCCGATCGATCGGCAAACCGATCACCGGTCTACGTATCGCAGTGGTTGACGATCCGGGGCCTGGTTTTCCCGATGCCGATCCTCCGCTGAAAAAGGGTTTTGAACAAGCCTTAGCAGTACTTGAGCAACTGGGCGCACAACTCACCCGAGTCAAATTGCCGGTTCCCGCGGCCGAGTGCTTTGCAGCCTCGCGAATGATTGGTCCGGCAGAAACGGCTGCGATTCATGAACAAGAATTAAAAGAACAGGCAGACCAAATGGGGTTTGCCTTGCGCGATAAATTGTTGGCGGGCTCGCTGGTGCGCGCCGTTGACTATCTTGCAGCGCAGCGCCTGCGGCGCACCGTTGCGACGAGTCTAGATACTTTGATGCGCGGCTATGATGCGCTTGTCACCTTCGGTACCTTACACATGCCGCCCCGTTTAGGCGTCGAGCCCGAGATGACCGCCTTCACTATTGAAACCATGCTCACGCCTTTTAATCTCTCGGGACATCCCGTCATGATGCAATGCAATGGTTTTGCTAAGGGGCTGCCGCTCAATTGGCAAATCGTTGGCAACCGCGGAGATGAAGCAACAATTATTCGCGTGGCTTCCGCATACGAAAACGCAACCACATGGCGTCAAAAACGGGCGCAACCCTGATGACCAAATCAAAGACAAAAAAAGTCGAACCTACCCTCGAGGACGCACACGCCTTTGCCCAGCGGCATGGATTGAAGCACCTCAGGCCAGAGTACATCGCTCGACTGCGCGAACTCATCGCGCCCGTCGCCTTTTATGGACAACAAGTTAGACGTTCTCCGCATAAAGAGAATGCGCCCGCGTCCGAATTCACAGCTTTTAAACCGTAACTAAACGACTACTTAAAGAGGGCAGCAAACATGCAAAAAAAACCTGAATTCAATACCGACATGAGCCGACGGCACATGTTAGGACTAATGGGCGCGGCAGCAGCAGCGTCAATGCTCCCTTGGGATCCTCTCAACGCTCAAACAGCCACGGGTGTCTTGCGAGTGCGTTTGGGCTCAGATATTGGCAACCTTGATCCAGCAAAAATATTTTTGATTGAAAATCAAACGGTCGCTGGGCATATTTATAACGGCCTCGTGAAATATGATCAGAAAACAAATAATATCGTCCCAGATCTAGCCGCTAGCTGGGAAGTTTCACCCGACGCAACGGTTTACACGTTCAAACTCAGATCTGGAGTCAACTTCCACAAGGGCTTTGGTCCGCTCACCTCTGATGATGTCAAGTTTTCGTATGATCGTGTCCTCGACCCGAAGGGTGGCAGTGCGTATCGCGGCCAACTCGTCTCAATCAAAAGTATTGAAACACCTGATCCCTTAACTGTCAGAATCACCCTCACCGCGCCGACGGCAGGCCTATTACACAAGTTGACTGCGTTCAATCAGGGTTGGATCGTATCGCGTAAAGCTGTCACAGAAATCGGTGATAAGTACTCAATGCAGCCTATTGGCACCGGTCCCTTCGTATTTGATAAGTGGACACCCGGAAACGAAGCGCGGGTTATCGCGAATAAAGACTACTTCGATGGATCACCCAGCTTAAACGAAGTCATCTTCAAGGTGATCAAAGACGAAACTGCCGCAGCGATTGCCGCCGAGAACCGTGAAATTGATATCTTCTTTGCCTTACAGCAACCCGATATGATTGCACGCATGCGTAAAGCAAAAGGTGTAGTTGTCTTCGAACGCCCCGCCAATCACACAATCAATTTAGTCCTCAACACAACTATCAAACCGCTTGATGATGTGCGCGTTCGCCGGGCAATGACTCACGCGATCAATCGAAAAGCTCTGATCGATGGCTATTTCAAGGGTACAAAAAACGAAGCGAGCACGGTGCTGACACCCTCCTTCGTTGAGTATTCCGATGACGTGATGAAATATCCCTACGACCCTGCTAAAGCTAAAGCACTGTTGAAAGAGGCTGGTCTTACCTCTGGATTTAAATTTGTCATCACCTCAGTCGGGCTAAACCCCTTTGACAAAATTCCTGTCCCAATTGCTGAAGACCTCAAAGATGTAGGCATTGACGCTAGCATTCAGATTCTTGAGCGCGCCGCCTACCAACAAGCACGATCAAAAGGCGAGATCCAAAGCTGTCTGACTGGTGTAGTCGGCCCCCCAGATCCGGACTCACCGCTCGTTACACTTTTCTCAACAAAATCATTTCCGCCCGGGCTCAATACCTCGCGCTACGATAAAGTCGACGATTTGCTGGCACAAGCTGCGACGAGCACTGATCCAAACGCTCGCAAAGCTGCCTATTTAGAAATTTTAAAACGCACCGCATCGGATCAACCGTTGATTCCGCTGTACCAAGATCGTTTATTTTTGGCACATACTGAGCGGGTTCAAGGGCTTGTACAAAACTCGCTATTCACTATGCAATCCTCCGGTATCTCTTTAAAAGGCTAAACGTGTTCGCACATGTTGGTCGCACGCTGTTACGGTTGGTTGTAACTGGAGTCGGGATTGTCTCGGTCGCATTCTTTTTAATGAGAGCGATACCAGGTGATCCCGCGTCCTTCATGCTCGGGGACTACGCCACTAAAGAATCGATCACAGCCTTGCGCGCAAAGCTCGGGCTTGATCAACCCGTCTGGCACCAATACACTTTATTTTTAAGTCACGCGGCTACTGGTGATTTTGGAACCTCCGTTGTTACTGGCCAGCCTGCGCTTCAAGAGGTCATGGCTAGCATCCCGTCTTCGGCCGTTCTGGCCCTCTCGGGGCTCTTCATTGCGATCTTGATTGGGTTGCCACTAGGCATCGTCTGTGCAGTGCGGCACGGCACTTGGGTGGATGTCAGCGTGATGCTTGGCGCTCTGGCGGGTATCTCGTTTCCAGTCTTTTGGATGGGTTTGGCAGCAATTTTACTTTTCTCATATTGGATTCCAATCTTTCCGGCGCTTGGTTCGAGTAATGCAAAAGATATTTTGACGCAAATTCATCATCTTATTTTGCCCGCTCTGGTGCTCGGGGTGTCGATCGCAGCTTACATCGCTCGGCTCACACGCTCCGCAATGTTAGAGGTCTTATCGCAAGATTACATCCGTGTGGCGCGTGCCATGGGTGTACCCGAGAGACGCATTATTTTTAAACTTGCCTTGCGTAATGCCTTGGTACCGATTCTGGCTGTAATTGGCGTCACCTTTGCCTGGTCGTTTGGCAATGCGATCTTAATTGAAGCTGTTTTTAGCAGGCCCGGCCTGGGCTCGATGTTATTGAAAGCGATTTTGGCGCGAGACTATCAATTGGTGCAAGCTGGCGTATTGATACTCGCCTTCATGGTTGTCCTCCTTAACGCGAGCCTTGACCTAACCTACACCTTGATCGACCCACGGCTGAAGGCATCATGATCACATCTCTCGACCAGCAGAAACGCGATCAGCAAGATCGCCGCAAAGCGACCTTGCGTCGGTTTACCAGCCATCCGAGTCTGATGATCGGTACCGTTATTCTGGTGCTTTTAGTCGCCGTTGCATTAGCGGCCCCTTGGCTCGCGCCCTATTCTCCCACGCGCACTAGCTTGATTAATACCTTGCAAGATGCATCGTGGGCGCATCCCCTGGGAACAGACCAATTTGGTCGCGACGTACTTTCTCGGCTGATTCATGGGACTCGCGTGTCCTTGATAGTTGCATTCTGGGTCGTGACCTTGTCTCTTTTCATAGGCACCATCGTGGGTGGCATCGCAGGGTTTTTTGGTGGGTGGATTGATCGCAGTATCAACGTCGTCAACGATATCTTGATGGCGTTTCCTGGTTTTTTACTTGCGCTTGCCATCGTGGCGACCCAAGGCTCATCGCTCGAGTCGGTCATCATCGCAGTATCAATTGCCTACACACCACGCGTCATCGCAGTGATGCGCTCAGTGGCACTCACGATTCGCCCTCGTCCCTTTATTGAGGCTTCTCGTTCGATCGGCATGACGTCAACGCGAATCTTGCTTAGACATGTGATCCCTAATGCTCTGCCCCCGGTGATTGTCGTTGCGACACTCAGCGCAGCCTCAGCCATCCTGGCAGAGGCTGGCTTGAGTTTTTTAGGTCTGGGCGTGAGGCCACCAATACCGACGTGGGGAAATATTATCGCGGATGGCCAGGCATCTATTACAACGAATCCGCTCATCTCGATTTCTTCTGGTCTATGTATTGCCGCCATGGTCATCGCACTAAATTTAATTGGTGACGGACTCAGAGACGCACTTGATCCACAAATGCGTCGCCAGACTGCGAAAATCTTATGAGCCATCCTTCAAAGGTATTGCTCGATATTCAACAACTCTCGGTGGCAGTGAGTGAAGCGCATTCGGCGATCCCTTTAGTGCACAATGTATCTCTTCAGATCAATTCAGGAGAAACACTTGCCGTCGTTGGCGAATCTGGATCTGGCAAAACCCTAACCTTTTTAGCTGCGTTAGGCATTGCTCCCGCGGGCATTAAAGTCACCTCTGGTAAGGTTCTTTTTGAGGGTGACGATCTAACAAAACTGAATCCTAACGCGCTACGTACAATGCGCGGCACCGCAATTTCGATGGTGTTCCAAGATCCCCTGTCCGCACTGAACCCAGTCTTTTCGATCGGCACCCAAATCATTGAAGTCTTGCGCGCTCACTTACCGTTGACTAAAGCGCAAGCGCGCACGCGCGCAATCGAATTACTCGAGCGCGTTCACATTCCTGATCCTCATCGCCGAATTGATGATTACCCACACCAGTTTTCGGGTGGTATGCGGCAACGTGCCTTGATCGCTATGGCCATTGCACTTGAGCCTAAAGTGCTTATTGCCGACGAACCCACGACGGCACTTGACGTGACCGTGCAAGCGCAAGTGCTTGAGTTACTTTCTCAGCTGCGGGAAGAAACTGGAATGGCCTTGGTGCTGATCACCCACGATTTAGGCTTGGTTGCCCGACATGCCGATCGTGTAGCAGTGTTTTACGCTGGAAGAATCGTTGAACAGGCGGCGGTTCAAGCTTTATTTCACGAACCGCGCCACCCGTATACCGTTTCCTTATTTCGTACCATTCCCAGGTTAGATAGCCCAACGAATATAGCCCTGACTCCGATTGTCGGCCAACCTCCCAATCTAGCAAAATTACCAGCGGGCTGTCCTTTTGCACCGCGCTGCTATCTCGCGAAAACAGATTGTGGATCGTTACAGACCACACTCAGCGACACGACTAGCAAAGAACATCTGTCGGCTTGTCAGTATTGGTCTGAAGTTCACCAAGAGTTTTAAGATGGCGCATCCTACACCAACCCCTTTGCTTGAACTCAAGGATATCTGTAAGACGTTCAATGGCTCCGTGTCTTGGCGCGGTCGCTCGTCCAACGGGGTTCAAGCGGTAGATCAAGCCACACTGGCTCTCTACCCCGGTGAAACCCTTGGCTTAGTGGGCGAAACCGGTAGTGGAAAAAGTACCTTGGGGCGGATTGCTCTGCGCTTGATCGAACCCAGTTCAGGCAACGTAATATTTGAAGGGCAAGACATCACACATTTGTCGGCCCGTTTAATGCGCGAAAAGCGGCAACGTATGCAAATGGTCTTTCAAGATCCCTATGGCTCGCTTGACCCGCGTATGAGTGTTGACAAACTCGTTTCAGAACCACTAGTCGTTCACAATGTCGCCTTTGCGCAACGTCAAGAAAAAATGCATGCGGCGCTCGAGCAAGTTGGCCTTGATCCATCGCTGGCGCATCGCTACCCACATGAATTTTCAGGCGGCCAACGCCAACGTATTGGCATTGCGCGTGCGATGGTTCTTGATCCCGCTTTTCTGGTTTTGGACGAGCCTGTCTCTGCACTCGATGTTTCCATTCAAGCCCAAGTTTTAAATCTTTTACACGAGATTCAAATTCGTACCGGGGTGTCATACCTGTTTATTGCGCACGACTTGTCTGTCGTGCGCCATATTAGTCATCGCGTAGCCGTGATGTACCTTGGTCGTATTGTCGAAATTGGCACGCGCGACGCTATCTATAACCGGCCTAAGCATCCTTACACCGTCTCACTCTTATCTGCTGTACCCATACCCGACCCGGTGCTTGAACGCGCACGCAAACGAATCCCCTTAATCGGCGAAATCGGCTCGGCGAACAATACACCTAGCGGCTGTCGCTTTCATCCACGCTGCCCACGTGCACACGAGATCGCGCAGCAAAAAAATATCGCGAAACAAAAACTAGGCGCCATTGAAATACCAGTCGTGTGCGCCACGCAAGACCCTGCGCTTGTCGGCTCTGATACAGAGCAGGCCTGTGCCTGTCACTTTCCTCATGAGACGCTCTAGCGAACACCCAAAGCAATGAATAAATTAATCATTGAAGTTCGAATTAACGAGTATGCGATGCGCGATGAAAATCCGCACGTGCCCTGGACGCCTGAAGAAATTGGGCGCGAAGCGCGCGCGATCCAAGAAGCAGGCGCTTCGATTGTTCACTTTCATGCGCGCGCCGCCGATGGTTCTCCTGCGCACGGTTTAGAGGATTATGCTGCCCCAATCAGAGCAATACGCGCAAATTCTGACCTGATGATCAATCCGACACTCGGGCAAATCACCAAAGGCGGCAAACTCGAGCGGATCAGCCACATTGAGGCCTTTGCGACTGACCCCATTTTGAAACCTGAAATTGTTGGTCTCGACCCAGGCTCAACCAATATCGATATTTTTGACCAGCAAAATCGACGCTTTGTGACTGACGGCAAAGTTTACGTCAACGCGCACGACACCTTAATCGCCTTTACAGAGCGCTTTCGCACGCTCGGGATCAAGCCGGCGCTTGCCTGCTGGAGCATCCCGTTTATGCGCAGCGCTGCGGCCTTAATGGATATGGGCTTAGTGGCCGAGCCTGCAAATTTTTTATTTGTGCACGGCGGGGAAGGCCAACTCGGCGCGCACCCAGCAACAGCCGAAGGGCTTCGCGCTTACACAGACCATCTACCTAAAAATCGACAATGTGAATGGGCAGTCTGCTGCAAGAGCGGTAATTTATTTCCGATCGCGCTCAGCGCGATCGCTCAAGGAGGCCATATCGCCATCGGGATCGGTGACTATGCCTATCCTGAACTCGGCTACCCCACAAACGCAAAATTAGTCCAAGAGATCGTTCATTTAGCAAAAACTGTCGGGCGCGAAGTCGCAACGCCCGCTGAAGCGCGAGAGATTTTGGGTATCCTCCCAAGAGCTTAATGGGGCGCTCAATTTTTGCAGTGCAATATTTTTTTGTCAACGGCTCCAAGTCTTGCAAAAAAAATAGTCATGGCATTGCTGTATTTTTGGTCATCTACTAAAGGTCTTGATAATAAGATTGGTTATCGCAGCGCAAAATTGAAGTTTTAGGTACTATTTCCGACATCTACAAAATCTTAGCAGCTCGTATTTTTAAAAAAACTAGAGACAATCACCATGCAAACCACAAATTCGGCCCGCGTTCAAGTTTTTTGGCAGCCCGGCTGCTCGTCTTGTTTACGTACCAAAGAGTTTCTAACGAAACAAGGAATCGACTTCGAATCGATCGATGTACATAACGACCCAACAGGAATGGATAAATTACGTGCCTTAGGTGCCCGCAGCGTACCGGTCGTGGCCCTCGGTGGTAAGTTCACAATGTGTCAGTCATTTAACGATGTGATCAAGTTTTTAGATCTCAAAACGAAGTTAATGGATCCCTTGCCTCCAGAGCAGCTGGTCGCTAAGTTAGACATCGTCTTGCAGACCGCTATTCGGTTGATCCAGCAATTCAAACCAGAGCAATTGCGCGAAAATTTTCGCAATCGCAACCGCAATCCTGCAGGCACGGCTTTTCATATTTTTCGAGTCGCACAAATGGGTGTTGAAGCCGCCCATCAAATCGATCTGAAATTTGAAAGCTTTAACGAAGTCGCGCCTGATGACTGGACAGCAAGCGACTTAGCTAAGTGGGGAGAAACCGTACGGGTTGAACTGCTCGCATGGTGGGCAAAGGAAGCGAACCGTAGCCTTGACTACCTCGTGCCCACTTACTACGGACGACGCAGCATGCACGACGTCTTTGAGCGCACAGCGTGGCACTCTGCTCAACACACGCGACAAATGACGCTGATGCTTGAAACCTATGGCATCACGCCTGATCGTCCTCTAAGCGTTGAGGATTTAAAAGGTCTGCCAGTACCCGATGAAGTTTGGGATCGCTAACCGGACGCTCTACTTTGATTCCCTAGCTGAAAGTTGAGGGTGTTGCCTCGAAACTTGCGATGACGAAACAACTCTAGATTCATCGCATTTTTTGTTATCTTATTTTAGAGCTTGCCATGAAATCTACCTTGTACAGAGACATCAAACGCGCCTATTTGTTTAGCAGCGCTCTCGCCATTTTTGGTCTAAGCGGCGTGATGCACACAGTGCATGCGCAAGATGATTATCCCAATCGTGCGGTTCGTATTGTTGTGCCATTTTCACTAGGTGGCGGCGGAGATGCCGTCGTACGCTACATGAGCGATAAACTCGCCGAGCGGCTCAAACAACAAATTATTGTTGAGAACAAGCCTGGTGCCTCGGGATTTATTGGTGCACAAATCGTTGCAACGGCAGCACCAGACGGTTACACGCTTCTAATGGGGTTTGATGGCAGTATTGTCGTTGCGCCAAACATGCTCAATGCGCCTTTCAACCCCATTACCGATTTTGCACCAGTGACTAAGCTCAATGATGCAACGATTATTCTGGTCGCAAACCCCTCCGTCCCTGTAAAAAACATCAGCGATATTGTGGCTCTGGCCAAATCCAAACCAGAGGGACTTCAATTCAGCTCTTCTGGGCCCGGCACAACACCACACCTCGCCGGTGAGCTTCTTGCCCTTCGCACGGGTATGAAGCTGTCACATATTCCTTACAAGGGGGGTGGGCAAGCGGTGACCGACGCAGTTGCTGGGCACTTCCCCATTTTCTTTACCGTTGTGCCAACCGTTGCGAGTTACATCAAACAGGGTCGACTGAACGCGATCGCAGTGGCCGGTGATAAGCGTTCACCGGCATGGCCAGACATCCCCACAATCGCCGAATTGGGCGTTCCGGATTTTAACGTCAGCTCTTGGTATGGAATTTTGGCCCCAGCTAAAACGCCCAAAGTCATTATTGATCGCTTACAGAGAGATATCGCGGCGGTTTTGGCGATTCCAGAGATACGCGATCGTTACCTCAACAATGCCTTCGATCCAATTGCCAGCACCCCTGAGGCATTTGCCGCCCAAATCAAAACTGATTATGCACGCTGGGGCCAAGTGGTAAAAGATGCCAATGTTAAGCCATAACATCTCTTCACTCACAGAAACACACACTCACCCTCACAATCGATCTAATAACCAATAACGGGAGTCACAAGATGTCAAACAACAACACTCGCTCGGCCAGCACCAGCATCTCGAGACGAACTTTACTCAAACGCGGTATCGCCGGAGCCTTCGTCATCTCAAGCCCCTGGATGACAACTAGTGCGCGTGCAGCGGGGCAGCTGACTGTGGTCTTGAATCAAGGCTTACTTGCTAAACTTTGGATCGATGAGCTCAACCCACGCTTTGAAAAAGAGACGGGCGCAAAACTCAACATTCAGCAGTCTGTCACGGGTGCAATGCTCGCCATGCTGAAAACACAAAAGGATAATCCACCAGATTTAATGCAATTTTCTGAGGCAGGCGTGTTTCAAGCGCGAGATCAGGGCCTACTCAAACAATACAAAACATCTTCCATACCAAACTGGAAATTTTTACGTAAAGAATTCAACATGGCTGACGACTATTCGGCAGGCATGATCGATGCGATGAATACTATTTTTTACAATACAAATGTCATCAAAACAGAGCCGACATCTTGGGCAGAACTTTGGAACGTTTCGAATAAAGGAAAAATCGCGATTCCCCCCGCGACTTGGAACAACGGCATTCGAATGATTGTGACAGCGTCGCAAGTCGCCACCGGGTTACCACTAGACAAAGCACAGTACGATTTTCAGTCTGGCATCAAACATCTCGCAAATCTCAAAAAAAATGGCGCGGTGGTGTATAACGATGCGCCTCAAGCCCTGCAAATGATGCAAAGCGGACAAGTACCACTCGTGCCGTTTTACGTAGCCTTCGCGGCTGGTCTCGTCGCAAAAGGCGCCCCTATCGCGCCCGCTGTAAATTTAAAAGAAGGCAAGCACGGAGAAATTGTCGGACTCAACATGCCGGTCAATGCCAAAAATGTCGAGCTCGCTCAAGCCTATGTGAATCTCAGTCTTGAAAAAGAGTTTCAGTCAAAAATTGACAGCATCTTGCGCGCACGTTGTGGCCATATCGACGTTGTGACGTCGCCCGACACGCTGAAACTCATCGGTGATCCAGCCAATACGACGTATGCTGACTGGGCGTTCTTATCAAAGAATCGACCAAAAATTACCGAGATGTGGAACGAAGTGTTCGGCTAAGAACGAGCGTGTGTGACTTTTCTGAGGTATTTAGTCAATGCCTTTGACGTCAGCAAGTTTCTCGAGATCACCGCTTTCTTTCTGGATGCGCTACCGCTCGGGAATCTTGTTGCTCGCGCCTCTGATTGTTTTTTTACTGTGCTTTTATGTCATCCCGCTGACAAATTTGCTGGCGCAAAGTTTTTCGTTTTCGTCTGGCGATGCCAATCGACACGATGGCTGGACTTTTTATCAGTACCTAAAAACTTACGATAGCGCACGACTTGGTAGAGTACTAAGTCGAACGTTTCGTATTTCGCTCATTACCGTGCTGATTACCCTTATTGTGTCTTACCCGCTCGCTTTATTGCTTTTACGTGCAAGTAGACGCCTAAAAACGGCCATTTTAATACTCACCTTCGTATCGCTCGCCTCTAGTTTAATCGTTCGTAATTATGGTTGGGTGGTTGTACTGGCAGACGGCGGTGCACTCAATAGCCTGCTGATCGGTCTTGGCTTGATCGCTCAACCGATTCGTTTCATGTACTCAGAAGGCGCCATCATCGTAGGGCTGGTGCACTTTGCCATCCCTTTTATGGTGCTGCCAATATATGGCTCATTGTTACGGATACCGCCGTCCATGCGTGAAGCCGCGCTCTCGCTGGGTGCAAGTGAATGGGCATGTCTGCGAAACATCACACTGCCCCTGAGCTTACCAGGGGTGTTCGGCGGCACAATGTTGACTTTTGCGGTGAGCATGAGCGCGTACGTCACACCTCTCATGCTTGGATCACCTTCAACTGCCATGATTTCACAGGTCGCGGCTGAACAATTGTTGGTTCAGTTAAATTTTCCATGGGGCGCCGCCATCATCGTCACACTAACTGTGCTGACATTTCTTTTGGTCGCTGCTTACGCCAGTATTTTGCGAAAGGTCTTTCGTGCAACAGTCTAGCGAATATCAAGCTAGGGGTTATCAGGCCATTGTGCGTGCAATCGGCTGGCTAACTCTTGTTTTTTTATTCTTCCCGGTCTTGTTGACCATCATCGTTTCGTTTAACGCCTCATTTTTTATCGAATTTCCACCCAAAGCACTGTCAATTGACTGGTACGGAAACATCGCAAAGATCCATCGAATTGGGCACGCCACGCTCATCAGTGCACTAGTTGCCCTCGCGAGCGCTACGGTGGCAACGCTCTTTGGCATCTGCGCCAGTTTGGCCCTGGTTCGTACCGAACTGCCGGCGAAAGCTGCTATCACAGCCTTCTTTGTGTCTCCGATCACGATTCCCATGGTGGCAATTGGAATCGCTCTGATCCAGTTTTTTATTCTGCTTGGCACAGCTTTTACTTGGTACAGTCTTTTGATTGGCCACATCGTATTGGTGCTCGCTTATCCTATTCGGACGTTGGTCGCTTCGCTGACCCTATCAAATATGTCTCTGGAAGAGGCCGCGCGCTCGCTTGGCGCAACCCGCTTGCAAGTATTCATGACGATCACCTTGCCACAAATGAAACCTGGTTTGATCAGTGGATTTATTTTTGCCTTTTTAATTAGTTTTGATAACTATCCAATCAGTATTTTCTTGGTGCGTGGTGGGCTGACAACCATGCCGATTGAACTGTTTAATTACATTACACAAAACTTAGACCCTACGCCAGCGGCTTTTTCGTCTTTGTACATTGCGATCGTCAGCGTGATTATTTTCTTTGCTGAAAAGCGCTGGCGCATCATCTCGTATGCAATTCACTAGAGGCCGAAGCATGCCAGGATTAGAACTTGAAGGCGTCAATGTTTGGCTAGGAGCGCAACACGTTCTGAAGAACATCGATTTGAGTGTGGCACAAGGTGAGTGCGTGGCTTTACTGGGCCCCTCTGGCTGCGGAAAAACGACGACCCTAAGAACAATCGCCGGTTTCATCATCCCACAAGAAGGGCGTGTGAGCATTGCCGGAAAATCGACAAAAGACTTACCTCCAAACAAACGTAATGTTGGACTCGTTTTTCAAGACTATGCGCTTTTTCCACATATGACCGTCAGCGAAAACGTGGGTTATGGTTTGCGTATGCGAAACATTGACGGCAAAGCGCGTGAGCAACAAGTTGAACAAGCGTTGGCGATGGTGCAACTCTTGCATATGAAAGACCGAATGCCTTCACAGCTTTCGGGTGGGCAACGACAACGCATCGCGCTGGCTCGCGCGCTAGTCATTCAACCAGATATTCTCTTGCTTGACGAACCTCTGGGCGCGCTCGACCGAAAACTACGAGATCAAATGCAAGTCGAACTCAAGCAGCTTCAAAAAAAACTTGGTATCACGACCGTTATCGTCACGCATGACCAAGAAGAGGCGTTGTCACTTGCCGATCGCGTCGCTGTCATGTTTGATGGTCAGATTGCAGAAATCGGTAAACCTGTCAACTTGTATGAGACGCCCTCATCCTTAAAAGTCATGGAGTTTTTGGGTAGTTCAAATATTCTTTCTATGATCGTCAATCGCCGCGAGGCGAGCGGCGCTACCTTATCTGGCTACCAAACTTACTTCATTCAAGTCGAACAATGTACTTTTGAATTGGACGCGCGCATCACGGCTGCCATTCGACCAGAGCATACACACATTTTGCCAATATCCGAGCTTGCGATCGACACCCTCGAGGCGACCACCGTTGAGTGCGTATACAAAGGTGGGCTGGTAGAAGTGCATTGCCGCTTATCTGATGGGACCCCCATCAAGGCACAATCAAATGCAAGCAGCGTTCAAAGGTTAAACTTAATGCAACAAGGCTTGAAAATTGCGTTACGCTTAGATCCACTCCGTCTACAACTTTTTAGCAATTAACCCAACGAGCTCAATATGACAGAACGTAAAGTCAATGATATTGGCGGCTTACCCGCTGGCCCAGTCTGCCAAGACGAACATCCTAGTACCCTGCACGAAAAACGTGTGGATGCCATTTTAAGAATCCTATCTGGTCCCAAACTTGAGGCCTTTTCCGTTGATGCGATGCGCAGAGCGATCGAATCAAATACTGAAGAAGACTATCGAAATCTTGGTTATTACGATAAGTGGATTCGGGCCGTACGCGACCTCATCATTGAACAGCAAGTATTGAGCCGCGAAGAAATCGAAGCTCGGGTCGAACAATTACGTGAAAAACATAAAAAGGTGGCAGCATGACAGCCTTTGCGATACGTCCAGGTCAAGCATTACCGGTCGGTGCACCTGTTCGCGTGCGCAAGCACCCGCCCGAGCAACATTGCCGTACGCCGTTTTACTTGCGCGGCGTCGCAGGTGAAATTACCGATGTGATGGGCTGCTTCCGCGACCCCTCGCTCCTGGCTTTTCATAAACCGGGTTTGCCTCTGCGCGTGCTCTACCGCGTGCGCTTTAAACAAGCTGACGTATGGCCAAACTATTCGGGTAGCCCAAAAGACACTGTTGTCGCTGATATCTACGATCACTGGATCGAACCGCTCGCCGGAGAAAAAGCATGAGTTCAAACCACGGACACCACCACGATCACGACCACGACCACGATCATTCTCATGGTCACGCGCACCCTCACAGCCCGCCGGCACCAGATGATGACGATGGTTACGATCGCTATGAGGTGTTACTGCAGACCGCGATTCGCGAACTGTTAGATGAGAAAGGCATTATTACTGCTGCTGAATTACATGCGCAAATTGATAAACAAGATAGTCTTTCACCCGCAATCGGCGGGAAGATCGTCGCAAAAGCTTGGGTTGATCCAGTCTTTAAAAAGCAATTGCTGGCAGACCCACTTAAAACGATCAACCAGCACTTTGAACTCGACATCATCACGCCACTAGAACTTGTCGTGCTTGAAAACACACCCACTGTCCACAACGTGGTGGTCTGTACACTATGTTCCTGTTACCCACGCATGCTGTTGGGTATTCCTCCTGCTTGGTATAAGTCGCTCGACTATCGATCGCGTGTCGTCGTCGAACCTCGTAAAGTGCTAGCTGAATTTGGTACAACCATCCCAACTGACGTTGAAGTTCGGGTGTCAGATAGCACTGCGGACCTTCGCTTTTTAGTGTTGCCGAATCGGCCTAGCGGAACTGAGGGCCTGAGCGAAGCTCAACTGGCAGACTTGGTCACACGTGACTCGATGATTGGAACCTCGGTCGCGCTAAAGCCTTAAACGAAGGCTATTAACGAAACGGCTCGCTCACTCGCAGCGAGCCGTTTGTTTTGACTTCAACGGATTGTGGTCAACCCATGAGTCAGCTCGTAATTTTCGATGCACCAACATGAAAACAACCTATTTATATGGCGCACTTGGCACAACGCTAACGCAATACCAGATCGACGCGTCTGATGGCACGCTCAAGGCCCTATCGAACATTGTTTTACCGAGCGATATTCAATATTGCGTCAAGCATCCAACGAAAGCCCTGCTGTATGTGGCTTGCAGTGATGGCGGGCCTGGCAAGGTGGGCACAAAAAACTTCATTTGTGCCCTTTTAATTGAAACTGACGGCTCGTTGAAACAGCAAAATGTGCCAACCATCTTGCCCTCGCGTCCTATCCATATCTCTATTGACCGCAACGCACAGAATCTACTGCTTGCCTACAATGCACCAAGTGCCTTCAGTGTGCACCGCCTCAAGAAAGACGGATTAGTCGGCGAGGACATCAAGCAGAGCAATGTCGAGCTAGGTGCTTGCGCACATCAAATTGTTGTGGCCCTCGATAACCATCGGGTCGTATTACCCGTGCGCGGCAATGATCCTGAGCACGGCACACCAGAGTTACCTGGTGCAATTGAAATCTTTGATTTTTCCGAGGGCATCCTGACGCATCGTCAAAAACTCATTCCAAATGCAGGATACGAATTTGGCCCTCGGCACGTAGACTTCCATCCAACAAAACCCTGGATGTACTTAGCGATTGAACGTCAAAATCAAATCGCTTTTTTTGAACTAGGTAAAACGGTCGTCGGCCCGTTA
>CANKOW010000028.1 GCA_947484295.1 Alcaligenaceae bacterium
ACCAGCTCACCAGAGTATTTTTGTTCATTGCCATTGGCCTAATTCTTTATTGTTCGTTTAGCCTTTACGCGCCTTCATACCTGACTCTGGCGCTGCTCATGATACCCATGAGTATTTTTCAATTTTCATCTGCCAGCCTCGATGGGCTTGCTACCGCAATAGCGATTTTTATTATTTCGGCAGTCTTAAAAATAATAAATACGGCTAATGATCATCAATCTAATACGTCAACGCACGCTAACCCAAGTGCCGGGCGAATCACCAACGCGCACCTATTTTATTTAGTAGTCTTTGCCTATCTTTTACTAGCCTCAAGCCGTCTGCAAGCGATGTCGATGCTCTTGCTTGTTGGCGCTGCAGCTTACGCATTAAGGCACAAGCGATATTTCGCACTAACAGGTGTTGCTGCGGCAGCGGTGGTTGTATGGCAGATCGTGATTATCAACACCATTGTCGATGGGCGCGTGGCGCTGGGTGCCTCATCTTCAACGATTATTCTCTATTACTTGAATCAACCCGCTGAGTTTTTTGGCGTGCTGCGCAATACTTTAACGAATCCCGATATTTTGCGAGGCTATTTCAGCTCGTTTTTTGGCATGTTGGGGTGGCTCGACACCCCTTTCAAAGGAAAAGAATATATCTATCTTTTGTGCATCACAGTGGCCATTGCTGCCTGCTCAATTGATTACCAAAAGTTAACAAAGCCTAGAGTGTTCAAAGCCACCGTTTTAGCACTCACAGCCTTTGGCTCGCTAGCGGCAATCTTCTTGGCACTACTCGTGACATGGACACCTCATCCCGCTCAGGTCATTGACGGCGTGGTCGGTCGTTATTTGCTGATCCCGGCGCTCTTGCTAAGCTATGGTGTCACTCGCGACACTAGCCAAGTGGGGCCAATTATGCGAATTGCGGGTGGGGCTTTATTATGTGTGTTAGCTACCTACAGCACCTGGATATCATACGAGTTATTACTCAGCCGATATTATTTAACACCGTAAAAATGTAATTTTTTTTGCGCTATGCACCACCACACCAAACTGCAAACGGTCACCCTCGCAGCGCTTCCGCTAACGTTGCTACTGGTTGGCGTCGTCCTGATGACCAACATGTATCCGTTGCATCTCAACAGTAACGCCGGCTTTGGCCCAGATCCGTCCTACCAATACTTGTTTTCTGGCGTCGATATTTTGCTGGGCCACTCGCCCGTTCATACCGACCATCCCGGCACGCCTCTACAGACACTAATTGCCGGCATCATCGCAACAACTTGGCTCGGGTTACGCTCGCTCGGGATCACTTCAGTAGGTCTGTTTGATTCTGTACTACTTCTGCCTGAGGTCTTCTTATGTGCAACGTCAGTTTTTTTATTGGCCTTGACGTGTCTGGCAAATTTTTACCTTGGTCGCAGCATTTACAAAGTTACGCAAAATTACTGGCTTGCGATAACTTGTCAGGTGGCCCCACTGCTGTACCCGATTGTGATTCCAAATTTGGTTTTCCCAACGCCAGAGGCTTTATTGATTAGTATTTCACTAGCGCTCTTGGCAGTACTAGCCCCGGTCTCGATCACTCAAGCAGGCACAAGCGAGCCCTTCAAACGATCTGCAGCCTCTTGGGCGGGTTTGTTATGTGGCTTGGGCTTGGCAACAAAACTGACTTTTGCGCCAATGCTTGGGGTGCTTCTGCTGCTGAAAAAGCCGAAGTTAATTGCTCACGCATTTTTTTGGCTCGTTGCCGCCTGGTTAATTGGAGTCTTGCCAATTATTTCTAGACTAGCGGGTATGTTTGGCTGGTTCTATTCGCTACTGACACACTCGGGGATTCATGGCGCAGGTGGTGCAAATGTGTTTGATTTTGTACAAGTCAAAATAGCTATCGGCTGGCTGATTGATCAATTTTCAATTTTTTACATCACGCTAACTGCACTCTTTTTATTACTTGTTTTAAGTGCTTTAGTTAAAGCTTCTAAGTCGTTATGGCCCATGCTTAACAGGCATACACAGCTAGCCCGTTTGATTAGACCTAGTTGGCCACATAAACTCTTAGTCGATGACATCATGACGTTGTCTATATTTTTAATGGTGCTGATCGCTCAAACACTAATGGTAGCAAAGCACCTCGGGCCAACATATATGGTCCCAGCGCTGTCTCTTCCACTTCTGGGCATTGCATGGATCCTACATCAACAAAATATCGTACCTGTCCCGTATAAACTTCGATTGGCTATTAGTCGATTGTGCCTTGTGGTTCTATTGGCTATTGCTTCATTTTCGACGGTCAAAGCGATCAAAACGGTTTCAAATACACATCAGCAGGGTCTTCAATCGCATCACTCAATTCAACAGGCTGTTAAGCAATTTGACGATCCTTTAGTTCTTGGCGCCTTTAACTGTAACTTTTTAGAATGCGCCTTGTGGTTTGGTATGGCTCTTGTCCCTGAGATGGAGCTTAAAACTGCGCCAGTCATGCCTAATTTTTATTACTTCGACATTTTTAGTAAAAAATTGCACTTGCCCGGCAAAGGTGAGTTGTCAGATCAACAAACTGCCGAAACCATCGCAGCGCTCATGGGGCAAACTAGGCCCGTTTTACTACTATCTCCGCCGTTTCCTCATTTGGATAAGCTGAAACTAGAGCTCATTTTGAGTACTCCGGTTCAAAATTTGTACCGAGTCGTGGGTTTAAGGTAAAAATTCTGGTTTTTTGTTAGATCGCTTTAAAATGCAGGGATGACAATGACCAGCAAACCCTCGATTCAACAGAAAATTGGCGAACTTTTAAAGGTTTTTGCATTCACCCTCGTTCTATTTTTGCTGGTTGATGTTTGCTTCGGGGCGTGGGTCATATCGCTCGTCCGGCCCTCAGAGCCGTTCAGGGTTCGACATCCCGTTTATCACCATACCCTAAAGCCTAACTACGATGGCCTTGGTCGCTGGGGCACCTGGTCGTACCGAATTTGCACAAATGGTGAGGGCTTTAAAACTAGCTGCGAGCAAAAGCACTCAACCAAAAAAGAATTTGATGTTGCCTTTATCGGTGATAGCTTTACTGAAGGGATCGGTCTTCCGTACGAACAAACCTTTGTCGGAATGGTTGCCGCCAAAAACCCAGATTTAAGTATTGCCAATCTAGGCGTCGTATCGTATTCGCCAGCAATCTACCTAGCCAAATTAAAAGATCTGTTTGCTAAAGGCTATCGTTTTAAGCACATCATTGTGTTTATCGATATCGGCGATGCGTATGACGAAGCAAACGCCTACGATTTGCATCGCGAGTCGATCGTGGTGGATAAGGGCGAGCCTTATCCAATGAGCCTTGATCGCAAGATCAGACGCTTAGCATCGCAATACTTGCCCCTCACGGGCGAGGCATGGGTGCAGCTGCGCAAACTTGTCATCTCAACACCCGAATCCGGCCGTCAGACCAGACCTCAGCCATTAGAGGCTCAGCGTGGCAACAATACGCCCGCTGCTCCCTCTAACGCTACGATTCAATCAGAGACATCGAATGCACAGTCGCTTCTAACAAAAGATGAAATACCAACCGCACCGGTACGCGATACAGTACCCCTCACGAATCAGACCGAGCCGCTTGAAACACCTTTCATAAACAATATTTATGAAGGCATATATCTCAAAAATTACCCTAAAAGTGAGTGGACCTATAACCAGCAATCACCCTACTACGGCTCGGAAGGTGTGGCAGGTACCCTCAGTAAAATGAAAAAAGAAATGCAAGCTTTACATGTATTGGCACAAGCTTACGGCGCCAGGCTTTCTGTTGGTGTGTACCCTTGGCCTGGTCAACTTAAATATGATGTGGTCAATTCGCTTCAAGTCAACACTTGGCGTGAATTTTGTGAGACTCGTTGCGAGCATTTTTACAATGCGTTTCCTGCATTTTTTTCATTAGTACAAGAGCACGGTCAAGACAAAGTCATTGGTGATTATTTTTTTGCTGGCGATGTTCATTTCACGAAAGAAGGTAACGAAGTGATCGCTCGTACCCTTTTGAATACGGGCATCAAGTAAAGCTAATGAATCTACAGATCTCCATGATCAGATCACTTTGGCTTCTAAGTGCTTTCGTATTTGCGTTCGTTCTTTGGTTTGCAACACCACGTGGGCTGGGTCTCAGCCCTGACTCGGTGGCTTATTTAAAGGCGGTACAGGGTCTAATTGACGGGCAAGGCCTCTCTTATTTCAGTGTGCAATGGCCGCCACTATTTTCAACGGCGATTTATGTTGCAAGCCAATTCACGGGGCTAAATTATGTGAATGGCGCCAGGCTATTAAGCGCAGTGCTTTATGGTGGCACATTTCTCTTAACTGGTCGCCTGCTTATACAGTTGCTAAACGCTCAACAAAAGTGGTTGATCGCCTATATATTCGCGGGGCTACTCTGCCTGCACCCCGTCATTACCCATATTTATTTTTATGCGTTCAGCGAAACCTTATTTTTACCCTTTGTCTTACTGAATGTGCTCGTTCTTTTCAAATGTAAACGTGGTGGCCTCTCACCGAAGACTAGTTTTTATCTTTGCGCGCTTGGGTTCTTGGCAACGAGCACTCGTTACGCTGGCCTTACCCTCGTCGCGCTAAATATCATCATGTTATGGCGATGGGCAAAGCAAGACTCGTTTGCTAAAAAAATCCAGCGTTCGCTTATTCAATTGATGCCCACCATGATCCTGCTGTTATGGTGGCGACAGCACCTGGGCATTGGCGACACAGAGACCAATCAGCGGCCGTTGTTGTGGCATCCGATTACACTTCAAAACCTGCAAGAAGGCTTCGTCAATTTAGGCGCTTGGATCTTGCCCGTCAGTCATCAAGCAATGACCGGTTATCTACCGATCATTTGTCTTGCACTGGGCGTTTTGCTAGTCATCGCCTTATTGTGGCCAACTTTACGTGAGTTATTTGAGAAGTCATCTCAACACCCTTTACCTCATGCCACACCTCAGCGCAATGACCTCACCCAACTCATCTGTGTGTTTTCGGTGGGCTATCTAGTATTTTTAGTGTGTATGCGTTCGCTTTTTGATCCAAATATTATTCTAGATCCACGAACGCTAGCCCCAATTTTTTTGCCGATCACCTGCATGCTAGCCACTAGCTACACCTACATTAGCAAACAAAGCACGCGTATCGTGCTAGCAGCACTACTGTTGATTATTTATGCGCTACCACTTCAGCAAATACGCCCTTGGCTTCTGATCAGCTACTTTAATGGCATCGAGCTCAACGACAAACGCAGGCTAAATTCCGAGCTTTTACAGTTCTTAAGAACTTGCTCTAAAACAGCTAAGATTTATGCTGATCAGCCTTGGAATATAAACCTTGAGTTTCAGTCAATGGTGCATTGGCTTCCTACTCACGCTTTTTATGGCAGTTGGTTAGCTGACCCTCACTTTCAAACTAAAGTTAAACAGCTATCGCAGCTAGCTGAGTTAATCGTGATCGAAGATTCACAAAGTTCATTGATAGAAAACATTGAGGATTTAAAAGCCTTCCGCCGTATTTACCGTTCCAGTGACGGAATTGTTTGGCAACAGGCAGCTTTGAACACTGACCTCTGCAAGTAGGTCGCGTAAGCTTTCGTCACTCACCAAAGCACTCAGATCACAGTTATACGGATTTTGATAAAGGCATTATGTTTAAAAAGCTATCTCTTACAATTCGCTCGCATTACGATTGGCAGTTTTGGTATGTTTTATTTGCTGCGATTGCGGGTGCTTATGCGTTCTTTTTAAACCCTTCAATTCTTGAAAGTTACCGTGAAGAATGGCTTTCGGATTACTTCGACTTTTCACGCTCTATCTATCAATCACAAAAAAGCTATTTCGCAGAATCGCTTTTGTTACCATGGGCTGCCCTGTTACTCGGCGCCAGCAAACATTGGCTTTTTTATAAACTATTCGGATCGTTTTTAAATTTATTAGTTCTGCCCGTGATTGCTTACGCCGCAGCAAAATACTTTAACCATGCGGTCAAGTCATGGATTTTTATTTTAGTATTTCTATTTACCTATCGTTATCTAGCTGAAACGTATTACCTTGGGTTTCCCGATCCTGTCACCATCATGCTTTTAGCAGGGGCTGCATTTCAGCGAAAACCTATTCTGCTTTTCATACTCGTTGTACTGGCCGCGATTTCTCATTTTTCGATGACGGTGGTTGCGATCGGTGCACTCACTATGCTCGTAGTTACCTCACCAAATTTCACAAAGCAATACAAAATTACTTTTATAAAATATGCCGTAGCTGCGTTAGTGTTGGGTAAATTACTGCTGACGATATGGTTTTACCGCTTTAAATACATCCCCTACAGTCGTCTCGATTGGGCAATAGATTATGGGTTAACGTCTTTTGTCTCAAGATATCAGGCCGATATCTCTGGGTTTTGGTTAACGCCTGGCATACCTTTTTTATGCACCTTCGGGTTGTTTGTTTGCATCGCGATTTTGCGCCGCCAGGTCCTCTTTGCCTTGGCAATGTTGCTTGCCTTAACTGGCGGCTACCTTGCGCTATTTTTTACTATCGATGGTTTACGTGTCTTTGCCGTCGTGACGTCGGCGGCTTATATTTTTATCTTAAAAGAGACAATCGAGCAGGTATTCGAATCGTTTACCGCAAAGAGGCATGGTGCAAGTTCAGCGTAGTCCAACTACACGCTCTACTTCGCAAACAGCAAACCTCTTTTCTCGAAAGGTTTCAGCGGATAAGGATCTAAAACTGGTCGATCCATCGGCAAGGGCACATCGCCAGCCTTAACATTTTCGTATGAGCCGGGCTCTGGTCCTTTATGCTGGCTATTGTTTAACACCATGACCTCGGCATTACCCCGAAGCAAAATGCTAGTTGAGGGATTACCCCACATCCAGTTATAGCCGTGTGTCCAGCCGTGATTAGTGTTGATGCTAGTTTTGTCGATTGGCGTATGAACTTTTAACGCAATGGCCTCTTGTTCAAAACGCTGTGCCCACTTGTAATAGCCGTGTGTGTGATACAGCATCAGCCATGCCATCGGCATAAAAAACACCATCGCGCCAACGGCTAAATAACTTGAGCCTGAAGATGACAACGATTTGGCATCGAAAACTTGAGGCCAAAAACGCAAACCCACAGCTATCGTCAAAACCCCGATTAACAAAAAGCAGCATAAAGCACGGTAGGCATAGCTAAAGTAACCAAAACTAATGTTCGTGTGATCCCAGCGAAAGGCATACATCACATACAACCCACCCAAAATCACAAGTGCGGCCAGCAACAATTTTTTTATGCGTTGTCCGTAAGCTGTACATAACAAGGCCATCAAAGCAGGCATCACCATCAAATACAGTAAATGGATTTCGGTAAAGGCGCTAAAGTTTGCGGCGCCCTCCCCATCGTAGGATCTTTGAAAGAAAGTCGACCGCGCACCAACATAAATTGAAAACAAATAAATAGCGATCGACACCCAGATCAATGCACGAACGCTTCGCTGATCCTCCCGCACTTTTACCAGACGAACAGTTGCGGCAGCGATCAGAAAGACACCTAAAAAAAGCGTTGCCTCATATGAATGTGTCAGCACGATCGCAGAAAATATCATTAACATCGCGTTAAGGAGGGTGACCTTTTCCTTTAACAGCACAGCAGCACAAAACGCAGTGAGGCTGTACGCTACACTAAATTCACCAGCGGCAAAAAAATTAGACCGCAAGTAAGACACGGTGAACGCCATTAAGAAAAACCAAAATAGGCGCGTTTTTAGATGTAGGATTAGCGCCCCCAACCAAAAAATCACGGGTACGCCGACAAAGCCAAAACTGTGTACGCGGATCAGCGTATTCAGATCTAGAACGCCCAGCCAAATGGCAAATGCAACCGGCGCCTGCACAAGCACCTGAACATATGCACGGTGAGGATCAAAAATATAAAACCCACCACGTGGCAACATTTCAACCAGCCAAAATGAACCATCTGAATGCATGCCTCGGGCAGCATAAACCCCCGCTATTGCGATCAAAACAATGATGGCCAAGACTAAGAACTTAAGCGATCGATCGATACTTTCAGGCATTTAATTAAGATCCTAGCTAGAACTGGCACTAGTTTAAGATATTCATGACTTTTGAGCCGCTTTTGGATCCAAGCCGCCTTCGCCTAAAATGGCGCTGTTATTCGCCCAGACCCTGTGCTCAACCAGCGTTCATTCATGAAACTACCCTACCGCAAAGAAATCGATGGCTTACGCGCACTTGCCGTAATGTCTATCGTGCTATTTCACGCGGGATTTAAGGTCTTTGAGGGTGGTTACGTTGGTGTCGATATTTTTTTTGTGATTAGTGGATTTTTAATCACCTCAATTATCGTTCAAGATCACCGTAACGGCCAGTTCAGTTTCGCAGCCTTCTACGAGCGCCGTGCCCGTAGATTATTGCCGGCTTTGTTTGTTGTTCTATTACTGTCCATCCCGTTCGCTTGGCTCCAGATGCTACCGGGCGAGTTAACCGAGTTTTCTAAAAGCCTATTAAGCGTATTAGGTTTTGGGTCGAACTTCTATTTTTGGCAAGATAGTGGTTACTTTGCCACGAGCGCCGAGTTTCGGCCACTTCTGCATACCTGGAGCTTGGCCGTCGAAGAGCAATTCTATTTGGTGTTTCCGGCATTTCTATTGGTTTCACTTAAATTTGCTCGCTCTGCAACCACGTTGATTTTGCTTTTAATCGGCCTTGCCAGTTTTGCCCTTTCAGCCTGGGCGAGTCTTTACAAACCCACATTCGCTTTTTTCTTGTTACCCACCCGGGTATGGGAATTTACCCTCGGAGCCCTAGCAGCCCAAATTGCTTTGTCGCCAGCCTATTCACGTTTACAGACTTATCGTTTTTGCTGCCAAGCTGTCAGCCTATTAGGCCTGCTGCTTATAATCTATTCGATCTTTGTCTTCAAAAAGACCGACGTCTACCCAGGTTATTTGGCACTTGTCCCCGTTTTTGGCACAAGTCTGTTACTTGTATTCTCAACGAACCAAACTTGGGTAGGTCGAGCGCTGGGCACCAAACCACTGGTCATGATCGGTCTTGTCAGCTACAGCGCCTATCTTTGGCACCAGCCTTTATTCGCCTTTTACCGCTTGCGCGAACTCGATCCGCTTAGTACGAATGTGTCGTGGATTTTGATTTTTTGCTCGTTCGGCTTGGGTTACTTCACCTGGCGCTTTATCGAGCCAATCTGGCGTATCGGCACAACAACCCCTAAGCGCTCATTTTGGTGGTTTTTAGGTTTCTGTGCCTGCGTATTCGTACTGTTCTTTTTAGTGGTCAAGTACACCGGCGGGTATTTGTTTCGGTTGAATCATCTGCCAAAGGATTACTTTCAAACAAGCTGGATCAACTATAAGCTTCACGGCCTAAATAACCAGCAGTGCTATACCGATGTGATGACCCCGTGCCCCTTAACCTCGTTTCCAGACCAGGATAAAAACCTTTTGATGGTAGGAGACTCTCATGCCGGTGATTTTGGTGGGGCGTTTACCGAATATTTGCAGGCAAATAAGCTGAATGGATCAATGTTCTCGGTGCTTGGTTGCGGCTATGTCTCTAATTTAAAAGACACAATTAGCAACACAAGCTGCAGTAAATCCCGAACCTTATTATTAGATCTAGCTAACAAAAAAACTTTTACAACCTATTTGTTAGTCAGTGCCGGCGAATTGCACACTACCGCAGAAGTCAACGAATTCAAAGGGTTAGTCAAAGACCTGCTCAACACCAAGGCAGAAGTCATTTTGTTTGAGCCACGCCCTCGCCTTAAATATGATCCTAAAAAGGCCGGCGTTTTGCAGCAAAACTCAAAAAATACTGTGATTGCGTTCGATACCGCAGTAACTCAAGCTTGGGTGTCCGCCTTAACAGAGCTCAGTAGTTACAGTAACTTTAAAATCTTTGATCAAAACAAGGCTCTAATTCAGTTGGGCTGCGGGCAATCAGCTTGCTTTGATGGACACACCAAAACTGGTCACTTAGTTTATCGAGATCCCACGCATTTAACTGATTTAGGTGCAAAAGCAGTGTTTGACAGCTACAACGCGTGGCAGCGACGAGGCGCAAAACCCTAAGATGTCTCCACCTCTAGAGCTTAGCTTCCTTTTGTTTTTAATCTTAGAATCATTAACTAACGGTCGGGACTAGCGCCAGTTTCGGTTGTATCGATAAGGCTTGTGTGATCGTTTTTTAACTGCTCTGTTCTAAACGAAGGTCTGAAGCATTAAACCGCGTCTAAAAACCACTGGTAATTATACGATTTGCTATTTCATGTGTCCGCTGAAGTCTGGCTACGTACAGCTGCGTGGTACGCGAGCTCGACCAAACTATCCAAAGATAGATCAGATGGGTCTTGACAATTGCGGCGGGCGATACGAATTTTCATAAAATAGCTCGCTGATCTCACCGACGGAGTGGCCTTTTGAAAAAATACGTCTTTTACTTGATTATGTTGCTGCTCATGGTAGCTTTGCCACTGACGTTCTTGGCGGCGTTCTATGGATATCGTAAGTTGACGCTGTCTTATGACTATTGCGGATCTTATGGTCAAGTTGATAATGAGGTAGGTTGGGTGCTCAAGCCTAATGTTAGCTCTTGCTTATCATTAAAAAATCACATAACTGGAGAGATTTTTTTTGATACGAGCATCTTTACAAATCAACTCGGTTTCCGCGACATTGAACCTAGTAGGAGCGTGCCACAACATGCTATCGCAATGATTGGGGATTCATGGACGTTCGGATACGGCGTGAATTATGAGTCGTCCTTCCCGTACCTGATGTCCAAAGAGCTAGATACTCCGACTATTAATATGGGAGTTCCTGCGTATGGCTCCGGAAGCACCTTTCAGCTATTTTCGAGGCATGTTGAGACAATCAAACCAAAGGTAGTCGTTTACTTAAGCTTGGGTTTATGGGCGCGTTCAATATGCCGTGCATCCTTGGTCGAACAAACCTTATTGCCTTGCTATTTTATTGACCAACAGAGGCAGGCTCAATTCGCATTGCCGCCTGCAGGTTTAGTGGAGTCGTCGGCGAGCAGTCACTTGTATCCTGGCGGCTATCTGACTTCGGGCTATAAATTTCGGGATATATTTTTGACAAAACCGCACGAAATTTTGCGAAATTTCAAGCAGCCTGTTTCAGCAGTTATGTTTAAGTTATTTGGAGTAGCTGTCTTACAAGAAGAGTTAGATCTCGCACCTGAAACAGAGCATGTCGCGAAAATCTTAGCCTTTGAGTTAGAACAGTACAAAATTTTGTTGATGCAGCACGACACCACATTTGTCCTATATGACCCCTATGGAAATTACGCCACGATGCTAACTTCCATACAGGAAGCACTGGGTGACAGGTTTATTTATCTTGGTGCAGAGCGTTGGCAGGAGGACGTTGCAGGTAAATTTATTGATATGCCGCAAACTCAAGTGAAGGTGCCAAAGGATGGCCACTTTGCTGAAGGGGCAAATCAATTAATTGCAAAAAGTATTGCTAAGGCACTCATCCGCCATGGCGTCATGCTACGTCCGTAACGACTACAAAACAACTCTTCAAGTAGTTGGGAAATTAGTTGGTAGCTAAGTAGTGCGTTGACAACCTGAGCCGCCTAAGCCGTTGTGCACGCGTTGAAGGTCTGCGAGGCCCTAGGCATGCTGTTTCAAAACTTGGCGTCCGCAAAAAACACACAAAATGGCTTAGCTGCGGCTTGACTGCGGCCAATCAGATTACTTTAATGCTCCCACTCAAGCACTGATCACTTAACCTGTCGCGACCCCATGCCTTTAACCGACTGAAGCACAAAACCCTAAGATTGACCCACAACCCTATTACAATATGGCAATTCGTTTTTAACCTCGGCATCATCAACAAACGTGCGAGGCTAGCGCAAGACGCTATCTCGCAAATAAGGCTTGTGTGAGCGTTTTTCAAACAATATTGCGGCCTTTTAGGCAGCTTTATTTAATTTTGCCACCATCCAGTCGTAAAGGGCTGTATGGCGTGGTCACTGTCAGCCTGTTTTCTGCACTATTTGAAACTGCAAGCGTGGCGTCTATTTTGCCCTTCATGGCTATTGTGATGGATCCGGGTATTATTACTCGTTACGCATGGATTGAACAGCTCATTAATGCCTTGGGTATCCATACCCAACAGAATGCAGTCATCGCGGCGGGGGGCCTCACTATTTGCGTGCTAGCCTTAGGTAACGCAGTCAGTGCAGCCAACCTTTGGGCTCAAACTCGTTACATTGCGAGAGCACGTCAAGCACTATCTTCTGAGCTGTTTGCGGGTTTCATGCGGCTACCCTATTCCTTTCACCTTGAGCGCGACACAGCCTCACTTAGTAGAGTGCTTGGCAGCGATGTAGAGTCTGCACTCGGGGGGTTTCTCGCATCCCTGCTTGGGGTTGTCGCAAAAGGATTAAGCGGCTTTGTGCTGATTAGCTTCATTGTGATTGTTGATCCGCTCGTTGCTTTAGGCACGGTTGTAGTGCTGGGCGGCGGTTATATGTTTGTCTATCGCTTGATCCGAGTTCGACAATCACGCCTTGGCGCAAAAATGATGGAGGCCAGCGTCGCATTGGGGCGGGCAACCCTTGAAGGCTTTGCCGGAATCAAAGAGCTTCGCGTCTTAGGGCGAGAATCCACCTCGACAAGCAGTTATAACGAGGTGCTCAGTACACTGGTCAAAACACAAGCGCAAAATCTACTTGCTGCAGCACTCCCGCGTTATGTCATTGAAGTCATTGCCTACGCCGGTATCGTTGCCGTCACCCTTGCTTTCGTACTAAAGGGCGAAGGGACAGCAGCCGTGCCATCCTTAGCGCTCTATGCACTTGCCGGAAACAGACTCGTACCAATCTTTCAACAGTTCTTTGCAGCTGCCATCACCATCAAGTACCACACCAAAGCAGTTGAATCGTTGGTAGTTGATCTGAAGGCTGTACGGATGAATATCGAACCACCCCCGCTTGCGGACGAAAACGCGCGACTGTCATTTAATAACTCGTTACAGCTAACTGATGTTGTCTTTCAGTACCCAACCGCTCACACTCCTTCTCTAAAAGGGATCTCACTCACCATCTTTAAAAATCAAAGTATTGGTTTTGTGGGTAAAACAGGGGCGGGCAAGACTACGCTTGCGGATGTGATTCTTGGTCTATATCAACCCCAAGCTGGCACAATCTCGGTTGATGGCGTTGTGCTAACTGAAGACAACGAACGTCTATGGCGCAAACGTGTCGGGTATGTTCCACAAACTGTTTTTTTAACAAACGCATCCATTGCTGAGAATATTGCTTTGGGTATTCCTAAGAATAATATTGATCACGCTGCCGTTACCCGCGCAGCCCAAATGGCACAAGCTGAAGAGTTTATTGATCTTTTGCCCGACGGCTACAACGCTATCGTTGGTGAACGAGGCGTTAAGCTTTCAGGGGGGCAACGCCAACGCTTAGGCATTGCTCGTGCGCTTTATCATCAACCTGATGTTTTGATCTTTGATGAGGCAACCAGTGCGCTAGATGGGATGACTGAAGATGCGGTTATGCAAGCAGTGCAAATGCTTAGTCAGCAGTGCACAATGATCTTGATTGCACATCGATTAAGAACGATTCAGGCTTGCGATCGGATCGTCATGCTTGAGGGTGGCGTTATTGTGGCTGATGGGCAGTATATTGAATTAATGCAAAACTCATCAGCATTCAAGCGCTTAGCTGGTGTGGGAAGTGATACACACGACGTGATTTCTCAAGAGTCTTCCACTTCAAGCGAAGCTAAACCTTAAATGATTGCGCCACCGTGCTGCCAATAAAGCGTAAATTTCGATCCGCTGTATGGCGGCTCAACCAAGCCACCATACGTGCACATTGCGCAACGATCCAGTACGTCGTTGAATTAATGACGAATAAATATTGGCTACTCGATTACCTTCCAACGTTTTTAAGACCTAAGCAAGGCGTACTACTGGTTCGGCTTGATCTTATTGGCGACTTTATACTTTGGTTAGATTCTGCTCAAACATATAGAGACTTGTATCCAAGAAAAAAAGTCACCCTTTATGTTAATAGCGCTTGCAAAGAGCTCGCAGAAACCCTGCCGCATTGGGATGAAGTCGTCGGTGTTGATGTGCACCTTCTAAGAACAAACTATCTTTACCGGCTGCGGGCGCTCACGCGATTACGTTGGAGTAACTTTGCAGTTGCCATACAACCCACATTTTCTCGAGAGTTAGCGGGCGACCTAGCCCTTCGGGCAAGTTTTGCACCTCAGCGCATCGGTTATGAGGGTGATTTAAATAACATTGGCAGCAGCATAAAAAACAACACCGACAACTGGTACACAAAACTCATAGCCAATGACCCTAAGCAGACAATGGAGCTCAACATCAACGCTCACTTTGTACGAGCACTGGGATGCCATAAATTTTTGAGTAGCATTGCTAACATTCCGAAGATACCAGTACAACGCAGGGCTGAGATCGAGCTTGAAGGTCCTTATGCAATCGTGGCCCCTGGTGCATCATGGACACGAAAACAATGGCCAGTTGAGCAGTTTTCAAAATTGGCCCAAGAGCTTGTTACCCAGAATGGTATGAAAATCGCGTTGTGTGGAAGCCCACACGACTTTCTGCTTTGTGAGCAAATTGCTAAAGCCTTGCCTGCAAACTGTGCGATTAATCTAGCGGGCAAAACCACGCTTACAGAGTATGTAGAGATTATCCGCTCCGCAACGCTCCTTGTTTGTAATGATTCTGCACCGATACATATTGCCGCCGCAACACAAACACCAGCAGTTTGCATTTTAGGCGGAGGCCATTTTGGTCGCTTTCTACCCTATAAGCCCGAAGTAGACTTCGCGAATAGTCAAGTCCCTCTAATCGTCACAAATCGCATGGAATGTTTTGGGTGTAAATGGGCCTGCACAGTCGTGCCCAAAGGTGATGACGCGGTTCCGTGCATTAAATTTGTGTCTATCAGTGACGTGTATTCTTCCTGTATTGACGCGATTAACTCTAGCAAGAGGGCACATGAAAGCCCCTAAATTGCTGTTCGTTGTTACCGAAGACTGGTATTTCATTTCGCATCGGCTGCCACTTGCAATAGCAGCAAAAGCTGCGGGGTTTGACGTGGTGGTGGCAGCCCGCGAGGGGCCGCAAGCTTATCTTATTCACGAATCAGGCATCCGCTTAATACCTTTCGAGTTATCCCGGCGCGGTGGTAACCCACTTGCAGAGGTGATAGCGCTTTGGCGCCTGTACCGCAGAGAGAGCCCCGACATCGTTCACCATGTAGCGCTCAAACCCGTCATGTTCGGTGCGATTGCAGCTCTGTTGGCTCGAGTTCCCGCGCAAGTAAATGCAATTACCGGCCTCGGGTGGTTATTCAGTTCAACTAACTCCATAGTGCGCCTCATCCGTCCAACTTTACGATGGATATTGGGATGCCTACTCGCACAGCGCAACGCACTTACGATCGTCCAAAATCCAGAAGATCTAGATTTTCTGATGTACTCCGGATTACCCGTCAAGCACCTACGATTAGTTCGCGGTGCAGGCGTTGACATTAAAATATTTGCCTTGGCTCCACAGCCGCCCGAGCCCGTTTGCATCATGATGGTCTCACGTATGCTGTGGAGTAAGGGGGTCGGTGAATTCGTAGAGGCCGCTCAATATCTCACCAACAAAGGCCTAAAGGCACGCTTTGTTCTAATAGGTGACCCTGATCCCGCCAACCCTGCTGCCGTTCCCGAGTCGGTCTTACGCGGGTGGCATGGACAAAATGGCGTGGAGTGGTGGGGCCGAAGAGGAGATATTCCAGAGATCCTACGCACAGCACACATTGCTTGCCTTCCTTCTTACAGAGAAGGTTTACCCAAGTCGCTACTCGAAGCAGCAGCGTGTGGGCTGCCTATCGTAACCACTGATACTCCAGGCTGTCGTGAAGTCGTTGCACATGGCTTAAATGGTCTCTTGGTTCCGGTAGGCGACTCGAAAGCGCTAGCGGATGCTTTAGGCAAACTTATCAGCGATGCTGATCTGCGCCAAAGGCTGGGTGAACAATCAAGAATTCGAGCGGTAAATGAATACAGCCTAGAGACCGTGATTAGAGAGACATTAGCAATTTATCAAGAGGTACTCGCATGACCTCCCTCGTAACAGGCGCCAATGGATTCATTGGTCGCCGACTCATCAGACCCAATGACAGAGGTTTACTTCGCCAAGCTTCTTCTCTACAAAACGCAGTCTACGGCGACTTACTTGATCCGATATCGCTGGCGGCAGCGTGCCAAGGTTGCGAAACCATTTTCCATTGTGCTGGCTACGCGCATGCCTTTACATCGTCCGACCCCAATGCCCATTGGCGCATCAACTTTGAAGGTACACGCAACCTTCTTTTGGCAGCTAGAAATGCTGGCGCTAAACGCTTTGTCTTTCTGTCTAGTGTGAAAGCCATGCCCGACCCAGGTGGTGACTGCGTTGATGAAAACTGGTCAGGCGAACCAAATACACAATATGGAAAAGCGAAACAGGCGGCTGAAGACGCGGTACTAGAGGCAGGCTTGAAGTACTCTATGCATGTCGTTAATCTGCGCCTATCGATGGTGTACGGTCGGGGCGGGCGAGGGAATTTAGAACGAATGGCCAGGTTAATCCGTACCGGTTGGTTCCCACCCTTACCAGAGACTGGCAACCGACGCTCGCTGGTACATGTTGATGATGTTGTTACTGCGATTCGTTTAGCCGCCGATACACCAGTGGCGAATGGCAAAACGTATGTCGTCGCAAACTCGCGAGCCTACTCTGGACGGGAGATTTATAATGCGATTAGAACCTGCTTATACGAGGGTACTACGTATTCAGAAAGGGAGCGATCGTGGCAAGTTCCCGCCGGTTTATTACGCTCGGGTGGCCTGTTAGGCGACATACTTGAAACAGTGCTACGTCGGTCGCTGCCCCTAAATTCGGAGGCGGTCTCGCGACTGCTCGATTCGGCCTGCTATTGCCCGGCAAAAATCGAGCGCGAGTTGGGTTGGCGTGCACAAATGAGCTTTCATGACGGACTGCGAGAAATGCTGAGCAATGAAGCGTCTACTTGATGTAATGATAGCGCTATGCGCCATATTATTGTTCGGGTTTCCCATCATCCTAATTGCGCTGATGGTTCGTTTCACGTCACCTGGGCCAATTTTTTATTGGAGCGCCCGCGTGGGTCGAGGGAACCGTATTTTCAACATGCCTAAGTTTCGGAGCATGCGCATTGATACCCCAGTGGTCGCGACCCACCTGCTAACCGAGGCGGCACACTGGTTGACGCCGATTGGGGCGTTTTTGCGTAAATCTAGCTTGGATGAGTTGCCCCAGTTGTGGAGCATTCTTAAAGGTGACATGAGCCTCGTGGGACCTCGCCCAGCGCTCTTCAATCAGGACGATCTGATCCACCTGCGGACAGAAAAAGGCGTTCATATCTTAACACCTGGGTTAACGGGTTGGGCTCAAGTGAATGGAAGAGACGAGCTCTCTGTCCCTCAAAAAGTGGCACTTGATGTCGAATACCTGCACAGACAATCATTGCTGTTTGATCTGAAAATATTGTGGCTGACAGTACACAAGGTGGTGGCAAGGGCCGGGGTGACGCATTAATATGATCAGCACATACACAAGAGACTGCACTCAATGAAATCGTGGTCACCTACTCTGGCTCAATATCTGCTAGGCTTGCCAAGGGCAGCAAAAAGGCTCTCGGCCCTGTTGGTAGATTTGAGTTTGTGTATCCTAGCAGTCTGGGTAGCTTATTACCTACGGCTAGGTGAGTTTGTCGCGCTTTCTGATGGCGCATTGTGGGCTGTTGTGGCCTCAGTTTGTATTGCCCTTCCCATTTTTATCCTGTCGGGGCTCTATCGAGCCATTTTTCGCTATAACGGCTGGCCAGCTTTTGTAGTCATGGCTCAAGTTATAGGTACATATGGTTTGCTATACGCTTCGATCTTTATGGCCATCGGCGTAAATGGCGTGCCACGAACCATTGGGATCATCCAGCCCATACTTTTACTGATATTTGTGGGGGGGTCGCGCGCGCTAGTTCGTGTTTGGCTAGGTAACCAGTATGCCGACATCATTCAAGACGGTTACCGACCTAAAACGTTGATTTATGGTGCGGGTACCGCTGGTAGGCAATTGGCTGCGGCCCTAGCAAACAGTCGCGAGATCAAGGTTGCAGGTTTTATAGATGACGATGCTCGATTGCACGGCAATTTATTGAATGGCCTCCCTATTTACAAGCCCAATGACCTCAACAACTTAGTCCATAGACACAACATCAAGGACGTATTACTCGCCTTGCCTAAGCTTTCGCGGCCTCGCCGCAACGAAATTCTGCGCGAGATTCATAAGGCTCGAATTGCGGTTCGCACACTGCCTAGTATGTCGGATTTAGCCCATGGAAAGGTCGGCATCTCTGACGTGCAAGAGTTAGACATCGATGATCTTTTGGGCCGAGAGCCCGTCACCCCAAACCAAGCACTGTTATCCAAGAACATCTCGTCCAAAATAGTACTCGTGACTGGAGCGGGTGGCTCCATTGGAAGTGAACTTTGTCGGCAAGTTTTAGCCCTGGGACCAACCAGGCTACTGCTAGTAGATCAGAGCGAATTCGCTCTTTACAGTATCCACCAAGAGTTAGAGGAACGGGCCGCTGGACAAGAAACCATACTGATCCCATTAATTGCCTCCGTACAAGACGGGGCACGCATGCGTAAAATAATATCCACTTGGCGCCCAAACACGGTTTACCACGCCGCGGCTTACAAACACGTACCACTCGTTGAGCACAACACAGGCGCAGGAATAGAAAACAACGTGTTTGGCACTCTGAATATCGCCCAAGCTGCTGCAGAAAACGGTGTTGCCGACTTTGTCATGGTTAGCACCGACAAGGCTGTGCGCCCGACTAACATTATGGGCGCGAGTAAACGTCTGGCGGAAATGATCCTACAAGCATTAACGAGCCTATACCCGGGCACTAAGCTCAGTATGGTCCGTTTTGGTAATGTGCTAGATTCCTCAGGGTCGGTAGTTCCTAAGTTTAGGCAACAAATTCGTAACGGCGGTCCGATCACGCTTACCCACCAAGAGATCACCCGCTTTTTTATGACCATTCCTGAAGCCGCCCAATTGGTCATTCAAGCAGGTGCAATGGCAGAGGGGGGGGATGTGTTTGTGCTCGACATGGGAGATCCCGTTAAGATCATAGATCTCGCCCAGCGCATGATTGAACTTTCGGGCTTGACAGTCAAGGACGAAAAAAATCCTGAGGGCGAAATTGAAATAAAAACGACGGGCTTACGACCAGGCGAAAAACTATACGAAGAACTACTAATCGGTAATAACCCAAAGCCAACCTCTCATGCAAGAATCATGAAAGCTCATGAGTGCTTTATCACTTGGGAAGAAATAAAAAGCCAATTGCACTCTTTAGAGGAAGTCTTGCACACAAATGATGTAGAAGCTATCCGCACCATAATGAAACGAATCGTCTCAGACTACGCACCAAACAGCGACATCGTAGACTCGGTTTACATAGAACCGTTGGATTCGCAAAACAATTTGCAAAAGCTATAGCTCTGTTGAATGTTTGCCTTCAAACACAAGGCCCTTAACGGAACTAGCTGCCTTAACAAATCAATCGATCACGCTAGCAAGTGTCATAGGCGCAGGTCGACCGAGCTGGCCGCAAGGACATATTTAAGGTCATAAAGGACGTGTACCGCTTTGCCAAAGGACCTGATCCCCTCAGCTCCCATGGTACGAAACTCATTGTGCGCAACGGCTAATATGACGCCATCGTAGGTCGCCAGCTTAGGCTGGCCGATAAGCCCAATGCCATGCTCGCAAATAGCTTCTTCGGCGGACACCCAAGGGTCATAAACGTCAACCTCACAGTTATACTCCTTCAATTCCGCAACGATATCGACAATGCGCGTGTTCCTAAGATCCGGGCAGTTTTCTTTGAATGCGAGGCCCATTACTAGCACTCGGGCACCATCAACATGGATGCGCTTCTTAGTCATAGCCTTCACAAACTGACTCACGACATAACTACCCATTCGGTCGTTCAAACGTCGGCCCGCGAGAATAATCTCGGGGTGGTACCCAAGGGCCTGTGACTTGTGCGTGAGGTAGTAAGGATCGACACCAATGCAATGTCCGCCAACGAGACCGGGCCGAAAAGGTAAGAAATTCCACTTGGTACCTGCCGCCGTTAGCACCGCTTCGGTATCAATACCCATCTTATTGAAGATCATCGCAAGTTCATTAATTAGTGCAATATTGAGATCGCGTTGTGTGTTCTCGATCACCTTCGCGGCCTCGGCAACTTTGATACTTTCGGCCTTATACGTGCCCGCGACAATGATCTCGTTATAGAGCGCGTCAACTATATCCGCAACTTGCGGGGTGGAACCTGACGTAACCTTTTTGATCGTCGTTAGGCGGTGCTCTTTGTCACCGGGATTAATACGCTCTGGGCTGTAACCCACATAAAAGTCACGGTTGAGTTTCAAACCTGAAAAATTTTCAAGCACGGGCACACAATCTTCCTCAGTCGCGCCGGGATAGACCGTTGACTCGTAAATAACGATATCGTCAGGCTTGAGCACTTTACCAATCGTTTCGCTTGCCTTAAGCAAAGGTGTTAGATCGGGACGCTTGTAAATATCGATTGGCGTGGGAACCGTCACGATGAAAACGTTACACGGTCGTAGGTCTTCCGGACTGTTCGAGAAGGTCAAGAATTTCGCAGTGCGCAGCTCCTCGGTTTCTGTCTCTAGTGTATGGTCGTGACAAGCGCGCAATTCGCCAATCCGCTTGACATTGATGTCGAAACCGATAACGGAACGCTTTTTCCCGAACTCGACAGCCAATGGCAGTCCAACGTACCCGAGCCCGACGATAGCAAGGTTGATATTAGGCATATTATTTATTGAGAGTTGAATGCAAAACTTACCGATCGCAGAGTCAACGTAAGTTGCCTTAAGTCTTCAATTAGTTGAAGTCACACCGACCGTGTAATAAGTACATGTGGTCCCATTCGAACCGTCTCCGCCCCCAACTCAGCCCGGAGTTAATAATCGGCGAGTTCAGATGGGAAAAAATTCTTTATGTAGAGATGCTCTAGCCCGTTTCGAGGACCATCCTGACGACCATCAAATACGACCTAGCAGTAACTAGCGAGATGTGGTTTCAAATCGCTTAACCACCTCGTTTACTGCACCACCATCTCTTGGATCACCTTTCAACAAAAAAATTGAAACAAGATGAACTTCCTATCCAAAATTTGTAGTGCCTTGCCACCAACATAGATGCTAGCTGTCTTCTACAAAACACCTGTTAGGATGAACATCGAGCTTTGTCACAAAATCAATCAATAGTATTTGCCACCCGACAGCTTAATAACAATATTTCTAGCGTTTTCGCTAGGTCAGGCCTTTGTCGCTACGACACGATGATTACCTTCCCCAATTACAACCTCTCGAATCTCAGCTGCAGAAATGCTCCCGTCGTTCATCGCCTTGCGGGCGAATTCAACGTACAGTGTTGCTGTCTGGTGGGCAAGTTGGGTTAAGTAACACTCGGTGACTGTTTTCGCCAAACTGAGGCCAGCATGAAAAATTCGCTCTAATTTAACTATATCTTCAAGCTGTGCAGCCGAATTGCTTTCATGGTCAAAGGTCTCTCCCGTCCAGCGGTGAATTTCGCTGTAACCGAGTTTTGGCAATTTAGTTGCCAACTCAGCAAAAGAAGTTAGCTTCTGAACTGAAACAAAGAGATCATCCATAAAATGCTTCCGATTATTAGCAGGAAACCTTGCAACAAGAATTGCTTCGTCAATGAACGCAGTACCTAGATCCAGCGCGATCGCTCTTAGCGCTTTTATTGCTTTCCATCGCAGGCCGCCTGCACCGTAGACTAGTAAAAAAAGTTTACCCCCAGGTTTCAAAACTCGGGTTAATTCACTAAGTGCCACATCGAAGTCCGATGTATGGTGGATCACCCCCGCGCACCATACAAAGTCAAAGGTGGAGTCTTCAAACGGCAAACCTAAAACTGATGCTTGCTTGAAGGTGATTTGCGAGAATTCAGCAGCGCGACGGCTTGCTTCTACCAGACCGGTTTGAGATACGTCCACTGCAATTATCGAGTCCGCTCCATGCATTGCCAAGGCAACAGACGAGCGCGCACTACCACAACCGGCGTCGAGGCACTTCTTCCCATTGAGCCATTCCAAGTCAAAATTATTTGCAACCGCCCGCTTCGTGAATAATTCGACTGAATCTCGGTACTGCTCATCAGTCAACGTAGCCCATAGACCACCGAAAAGCGCACCTGTCTTCTCTTCAAAATTTGAAATCACGAAATCATCTTTTTTCTTCCTGAATTAGCATTTGTATTCAATGAATGAACAAACTATCCGCTCAAGTGGTGTCGAAGTCAAACTTAATCTGCGCAATAGACCCCAAAGAAGCTATTGAGCACGCCGTTTCTACGTCAACACTTCGATCTGGCTCAGGCAACGCGGGCGATTTCGTAACTAAAACTCTCGCCGAGTTCAAAACGGCGAGACAATGGTATCAGTCTCAAGTATCACGGCTCTCTTGGCAACGAGTCGTCCGCTTGATTAGGAGATTAAAGAATCCTTTTGCCCCTCCAACCAAATTTGAAACATCAGTACGTTCCAAAGTTGGTACTGCCAATTTCTTCGGCCGGACAAATGTTCCTGCCATTTCTGCCTAATCGGGCCGGGGCGAAAGTATCCTTCCCTTTCAAGCCTTGTTTCACTCAAAAGTGCCTCTGCCCAAGCGCGCAAGGGGCCCCTGAGCCAAGCGCCAATAGGTACACCAAACCCCACTTTTGGCCGCTCAATGAGCTCTCGTGGCACGTACCGATACAGCACTTGACGCAAGATCCACT
>CANKOW010000029.1 GCA_947484295.1 Alcaligenaceae bacterium
AAGCCTCATCTAGCAAGACACCTTTTAACGCCTCAGCGACTTTTTGACGCCCAGCAGGCCCAGGACTATTTTTAAGCAAATCGTGGCACTGACTAGCAAATTGTTCGATTGTGTGACCCATGGCTGCTGACCCCTTTGTTATTTTCGATGGGATTATGTTACCTCAACCATTATTTTTAACCGGCTGCCCGGAAATCCTCTCCGTTCAGGGGAAGTATGTCAACAACAATCTATACTTAGCGAACAACAAGAGAGAGAAAGTATGCACACACCATCACCTCGCTCGAACGCATCCAGCGTGAATCGACTGTTATCCCTCGTCATTTTTATTTTTAGCTGTCTCGCTGCCAACACCACCTTGGCTCAAACCAGTTACCCAGAGCGACCGATTCGCCTGATCGTGAGTTTTGCTGCCGGTGGCCCGACCGATATCTTCGCGCGACTGGTTGCGGTACGGCTTGAAAAAGAATTGGGGCAACCCATCATCGTCGAAAACAAACCCGGTGGCGGCTCGAACATTGGCTCAGAGTTTGTTGCGCGTGCTAAGCCTGATGGCTACACCCTGTTGTTAGGAACAATCGCCAACACCACCAACATGGCGTTGTACAAAAACTTGGGGTATGACACCGAACGTGATTTTGTTCACATCACGCAGATCATGTCGTCACCTAGCATCTTGGTCGTCAATAACAATATCCCAGCAAAAAATTTAGCCGAATTGATTGCCTATGTGCAGGCCAACCCAGGCAAGCTAAGCTATGCATCTTCGGGTGCGGGTGGCTTGCAGCATCATGCTGGTGAACTACTGAAGCTGAGAGCCAATTTAGATATGTTGCACATCCCGTATAAAGGTGCTGCCCCTGCACTCACAGACGTCGTGGGGGGCAATGTCGCCATGGGCTTTAAGACAGCGAGCGGTGTGATGCCAACTATCATAAATGGCAGGGTCAGAGCGATTGCCGTTGCGGGTCGTCAACGATTGGCACAGTTACCCGACCTTCCCACAATGATTGAAGCTGGCATGCCCGATTTTGAAGCCGATTCTTGGAATGGCTTGTTCGCACCGGCAGGCACCCCACCCGAAATCATCGCAAAGCTTGCAAAAGCGACCATCGCGATCTTGAAGTCAAGCGAGATCGCCGAAAAGTTTGCAACAATCTCGGCCACTCCTGTGGGAAGCACGCCCGAGCAATTTAAGCGGTACGTGCATGACGAGGTTGTGAAATGGGGGCAAGTAGCCAAGCAGGCTGGGGTGACAATTGACTAGGTCCACTTACCCACACAGTGAGCGCCCAAGCTTGGCCATTGGCTTCACCTGACCATTGGCTTCACTTGGCCATTGGCTTAGCCTAACCATTGGCTTAACCCGGCGTTGCGCGCCCAAGCCTGACCATTGTTGTACCAACCTTTAAATGCGCCAGCGATGGCATGACCAACACCGTATGATCGTAAGGCGCGACGATCACTTCATCGCCGTCATAGGCGATAGGCTCGCCAGCTTTGGCAATCACTTGCAAGCCCTTCACGGAGCCGGCAAATCTAAACGACAAACTTTTCGCGACCACCGCCTGTGTCACATTGATGGTTGTCTGGGCAGTGGGTTGTACTCTTAAACGCGGCTCGACAAAGGCAGCATCGACCACACCCGTTGTTTGTAAGAACCGCAGAGTGGTATCAATCGCGACGTCAACGCTTGAGCGCTCCCAGTGCTGACCGCACTCGATCAATAGCGCAGTTTGAGGTGCCTGTGGATCGCCGAAAGCCCCTCTCTCGATCATGCGAAGCCCAGCGGGATGCCCTGTGTCAATTAACAAATTTTGCGGCACTTTCATCTTGCGTGCAAAGGCAGCACTTTTTTCACCACCTTGACCCGTCGCACCACAAACCATAATTGGGGCACAGGGCTCGCTCATCGAATGAATATCTAAAACAAAATCTGCCGCATCGACGAACTTCAGCAATTCTCTGGCACGGCGCAGCTCGGTCGAGTGTCTGGTGCCTTTCAGCGTCTCGTCTGACCAAACACGGTTGAAATCTTCATCTACGTAGCGACTGCGATTGGGATTACTGGTATCCCAACTGGCAAACGCCTCAATATTCGCAAAGATAAAGGTGAGACGTCCTGCCACGGGGCGCACGCCTTCACGAAACAAGTAATCAAGCGCAATCGCGCCGCATAACTCGTTGCCGTGCGTCAAGGCTTGCACAAGCACGTGCGGACCAGGCTTGCCCGAATCAAACGTAGTGACGTAAGGCGTACCCGTATTGCCAGCTTCATAACTCAGGATATCAGGCGGAGTCAATTCGATACGGTAAGTCGGCGAAGGCGAAGGTGAAGATAAAGATGAAGTCATGATAACGACCTAAAAGTATTTATCGGATTTACGCGTAAAACCTCGCCGTTCAGGGCGGGGAGGATGTCAAGCATTTAGATGGCAAGCAGACCAGTGGCCGTTTGAGAGCTCGCGTAGAGGTGGAGCTTGCTCAGCGCACACGGGCTTTGCGTGAGGACAGCGCGGATGGAAATGACAGCCAGTGGGTGGTGACAACGGCGAGGGGATTTCGCCCTTGATCGGGGTGTAATCAATATTTCGGCGATCAAGTCTGGGGACTTCTGCCAGCAAGGCTTGCGTATACGGATGATTCGGATGGTCGTGCAACTCGTTGGTCTGACCGATTTCAACGACACGCCCGAGATACATCACCACGACGCGATCAGCAATATGACGCACGACACCAAGATCATGACTAATAAATAGATAGGTCAGCGACAAACGTTCGCGTAAATCCATAAACAGATTCAGAACCTGCGCCTGAATCGAGACATCCAGCGCAGCAACAGCCTCGTCGCACACCAACAGCGTGGGCTGAACCGCCAACGCGCGCGCAATGCCAATCCGTGCGCGTTGTCCGCCTGAAAACTGATGCGGAAAGCGTCTGACATACGAGGCGTCAAGACCCACTTGCTCAAGCAGCTGTGCGGCCTGTTCTTTCGCTTGACTTGCAGCAATCAAGCCATGCGCGATGGGTGCTTCAACAATGGCATCCCCAACCCGTTTGCGCGGGTTCAGCGAGGCGAACGGATCTTGAAAAATCATCTGAATCGTAGGTCGCACACCTGGCGCATAGTTCAGCGGTTGACCTTCAAACAATACCTCGCCTTCGGTCGCTTTGTGCAAACCCGCGATCACACGACCCAACGTCGATTTGCCACAACCCGACTCACCCACCAAACCAATGACTTCACCGGCCGCAATTGAAAACGACACCTGATCGACTGCATGCACCGTTTGAGCGGCAGCCGCAAACCCAAACTTTGCTGCTACACGTTCAATCAAGTCAGGTGAAGTGGTAAATCGTTTGCTGACTTTTCGTAAGTCTAGAAGAGGCACGCTGACACTCATCGCTTAACCCCTGTCAACGGTCGTACACAACGCACCAGGTGCTCGTGCTCAAAGTTTTGTACCGGAGGATCCGTCTCGCAGTCAGCCTGCGCATAGCTACAGCGATTACGAAACGCGCAACCTTTGGGACGATTCACCAGAGAGGGTGTCATGCCTGGGATCTGATGCAAGCGCTGACCGCGCTCGCTATTGGCCGGAACAGAATCCAGCAAGCCGCGTGTATAGGGATGCAGGGGCGTATTCAGCACCTGTTCAACCGTACCGCTTTCAACGATGCGCCCTGCATACATGACCGCCACGCGTTGAGCCAAGCCCGCCACCACGGCTAGATCGTGTGTGATCCAGATTAAAGCTGTGCCCGTCTCGCGGGTTAAGCGTTGCATTTCAAATAAAATCTGACCCTGCACAGTGACATCTAACGCGGTCGTTGGCTCGTCAGCAATAATTAACTCCGGCTTTAACAAGAGCGCGATTGCGATTGCCACGCGTTGTCGCATGCCACCAGAAAACTGATGTGGGTACTGCTTGAGTCGTTCGTCTGGAGAGGCGATGCCCACTTGCACAAGCACTTCACGACAGCGGGCGCGCGCCTCCTCAGCCGACATCGACCGGTGCGCTTGAATCGTCTCGATCATTTGCGTGTCAACGCGCAAGACGGGATTTAGCGTCATCATCGGATCTTGAAAGATCATCGCTAACCGATCACCGCGTAGCTGCCGCAGCGTCTCGTCGCTTGCGCCGACTAGCTCGGTGCCCTCAAACAAGATGCTGCCCTGCGTAATCTTACCGGGCGCATCGATCAGACCCAAGATTGAAAACCCAGTAACAGATTTACCAGAGCCAGACTCACCGACCAAACCCAGGATTTCGCCTGGTTGTACCCGCAGACTGACATCATCGACAGCCGGCAATAGACCTTGACGAGTCGAAAACTCAGTGCGCAGCGAGGTGATTTCTAAAAGTGACATAGGGCTCATCGTGCTAAGCGTGGATTTAGAACATCTCGCAATTGATCGCCAACCAGATTAATCGCCACAATCGTGAGTAAGAGCGCGACACCTGGATAGACCGAAATCCAATACTTACCCGACAACATGAACTCATAGCCATTAGAGATTAACAAGCCCAACGAAGGCTCTGTGATCGGCAAGCCTAAGCCCAAGAAGGAGAGAGTCGCTTCGAGCGCAATGGCGTGAGCCACTTGCACCGTACCCACTACGATCAAGGGTGGCAGCGTGTTTGGGATCAAATGTTTGAGCAGTACGCGCCACGTGGGCAAACCCAAGCCACGAGCGGCTTCCATGTACTCTTTGTTGCGCTCAACCAAGGCTGCTGAACGGGCGGTACGTGCGTAATAAGCCCACTGAACGGTGATGAGCGCCATGATCACCTTTTCAACGCCCGAACCCAGTACCGCGATCAAAATCAAAGCCACCAAAATGGCCGGAAATCCTAACTGGATATCAACGATACGCATCAGGATTTGTTCATAGCGGCCGCCAAAAAAAGCCGCACTGACACCTAAGCTCGCGCCGATTGCCAAGGCAATGACACCGCTCACAACACCCACGAGTAATGACACGCGCAGACCATACAAAATCGCCGACAACATATCGCGACCCATGCCATCAGTGCCCAGCCAAAATGTCGAACCCATCATCGATTGCGCGCCTGGCGCTAATTTCGAATCCATTAAATCAAGTTTTGATAAATCGTAGGGATTCTGTGGCGCTATCCAAGGCGCAAACAATGCCAACAAAAGCACCATCAATAAGAGAGCTAAGCCGCACACCGCAATACGTGATTGCATAAAGTCGCGCACGAACTGACGCCAGGGCGTCTCGTCAACAAGCTGCGTGGAAAAAGGGGGAGTTGTCACAAATACCTGTTCAGTTAATTCTTGGCAGCAGTTAAACGCACGCGAGGATCAAGTATTGAATACAGAATATCAATCACCAGATTAATAAAAACGAACATCAAGACGGTAATCATCAAATACGCCACAACAACCGGGCGGTCGAGTTGAAAGATCGAATCAATCACCAACTTACCCATACCTGGCCAGGCAAAAATCGACTCGGTCACGATCGCAAAGGCAATCACAGACCCTAACTCAAGACCGATCACCGTGACCAAAGGGATCATGATGTTTTTTAGCAGATGCACACCCAACACACGAGACTTACGCAAGCCTTTGGCGCGCGCAAAACGCATGTAATCCAGCAAAACATTCTCTCGAACCTGAGCCCGCGTCAAGCGAATGATCAGACTGAGTTTGAATAAAGCCAGATTAATACCGGGCAGCAACGCGTACTTCAGGCCATCCCAGTGCACGATCGATAGCTGCATCCCCAAAAACTCGGTGGTTGGGCCGCGACCCGTTGAGGGCAACCAGCCTAACTGAACCGCAAAAAGCATGATCAACATCAAGCCAACCCAAAAGGTTGGTAAAGAAAAGCCAACAATCGAGATGGCCATGATCCCCTTAGCGATTCTGCTGTCAGGCTTTAAACCGGCATACAAACCAAGGGGGATCCCCACGAAAATAGAGATGATCATCGCTACCGTGGCGAGCTCTAAGGTGGCGGGCATGCGCTCGAAGATGACGTCAAGCGCCGAACGACCATAGACAAAACTCTTGCCTAGATCACCACTCGCTGCGTTTTTGACAAACAACAGATATTGCATCCAGCCAGGCTTGTCTAGCCCTAGTGCGACGCGAGCGCGCTCACGCTCGATCTGATCAGCCTCTGGGCTAATCAGAATCTCAACCGGATCCCCTATGACGAATAAACCGGCAAAAACCAACAAGGATGTGACCAGCAACACTAACGCTGTTTGCGACAATCGTCGCAAGATGAATACGAACATTATTTTTTAAGCTTCGCTTCTTGCGCTAGTGTGTACTGATCGGCGCGAGCCACATACGTCACATTCGACTTGGTGGCCCACACTGAAACCTCGTAGTGCAAAGGTATCAACCCCATTTGTTCAATGGCTTTTTCGCTTGCCTGCGCAAGTTTCGCCCGACGTTTTTCTGTGTCGATCTCAACAACCGCTGCGGCAATCAAGGCATCAAGCTCAGCATTAGAGAAACGCCCTCGATTGGCGGCTCCAAAACCAGTTTTTGCATCAAACGTGCCCAACAAAGAACGCAAAGGCGAGCTCGTGTCGCCGCTCGAGGCGCCCCAACCCGCTAAGATGGTTGAAAACTCAAGTTTTGAAGCCCGCGTGAAGAAAATATTAGAGGGCATTGTCTCGAGCTTGGTCACGATCCCGACCCGCGTCAAAAATTGAGCAATCGCCTGGGCAATCTTTTCGTCGTTAATGTAGCGATTGTTGGGAGAATGCAAGGTCAACTGAAAACCATTCGGATAGCCAGCTTGCGCCAACAATTTTTTTGCACCCTCAGGGTCATATTTATCGACCTTCAGGTTTTTACTAGTGCCAAAAAACTGTTCTGCTAGTAATTGCCCAGCAGGAAGGGCGACCGTTTCCATGATGCGATCGACAATCGCCTCACGATTAATTGCCATCGACATGGCGCGTCGAACCCGAGGATCGGTCAAGGGATTGGCGTTTTCCATCGGCTTGCCATCGGCAGTGCGCACAAAGGGCGAGTTTTGCGTACGATTTGAATCCATATGCAAATAGATCAAACGGTTCGACACGACTTGCGCCACCGCTAAATTTTTATCGCCCATAAGACGCTTGACGTCAGAGGTTGGCACGTTTTCGATCATCTGCAGATCGCCCGCAAGCAAGGCCGCGACTCGAGTGGCATTATTCGCCACCATGCGCATCTGCACACGTGTCCAGTCGGGTTTTTCACCCCAGTACTGATCGTTGCGCACCAGAACGACTCGATCACCAGGCTTATATTCAGCAAATTTAAAAGGCCCGGTACCAATCATTGCCTTACCACTGTTGAATTCTTCTGTGGTGGCTGACTCTGCAATCGCTTTGGGCAAAATGCGCACCGAGGTCATGTCGCTTGCCAAGCCTGGGTTAGGTGCCGCAGTCTTCAGGATGACCGTGTGCTCGTCAGGTGCGGTCGCCTCAACAATTGATCGCACAAACACTGCGAACGAGGCCGGGCTGTTCGGCACATTCGGAACGCGCTTGAGCGAGGCTAAAACATCGGCTGCGACAAAGGGCGAGCCATCGTGCCATTTCACGCCTTTGCGTAACTTAAACTCATACGTGAGCGGGTCAAGATTACGCCAGCTTTCGGCTAGGCCAGGCTTAATATTTTGAAACTCATCGGTTGAGAGCAAATCCTCAAACACATTGAGTGAAAGCGCGTTGTTCGGCGTCAGATTGTGATAATGCGGATCGAGCGACGTGATGGGGGCTGACAAGCCGATCGTCAATTCGGCGGCGCTGGCAAATAAGGCACTACCCGCAAATAAAGCTGCAATCAGTGCACGAGACGTACGTTTTAGAATTCGCATGTCAAACATCCCTCAATGAATAATCACCAAATTATAGGGGGCATCGTCAAATGATTGTCATTTTTTTGACGACAACAATTGGCTTGAGGGCCTAGGCCCTAGAGCAAACCCTTAGACCCGACAGAACCAAAAGAACAATATAAAAAATGCCCAAAATCGCACCCATGGTGTAGCAAACGGGATATATTTCAAGGACTCAATCATTGGGAAAAAGAAATGAATCACGCACTGCGTCTTTTAACTTTCGCCGTCTTATCTTTTGCTGCAGGCTCAAATGGTGCCTGGGCGTCTGACTACCCCTCAAAAGCGATTCGATGGATCGTACCCTACCCACCTGGTGGCACGACGGATGTGCTAGCTCGTATCATGGCGCAACGACTGACTGAAACGCTAGGCCAACCCGTTGTTGTCGAAAACAAGCCAGGTGCGGGCAATAACATCGGCACGGAGCTTGTGATCAACTCGCCTGCCGATGGTTACACGATGTTGTTGGTCAATCCCGCTAACGGTATCAACGCCTCACTGTATAAAAATCTTTCTTACAACTTTATCCGCGATATCGCGCCGGTTGCGGGACTGGTGCGTACGCCAAACGTCATGGTCGCGACAAACAATTTGCCAGTCAAAACCGTTGCAGAATTTATTGAGTATTGCAAAGCCAACCCAGGCAAAGTCAATATGGCTTCATCCGGTAGCGGCACTTCAACGCACTTGTCGGGCGAACTTTTTAAGTCAATGACCGGTTGCAATATGCTTCATGTTCCGTACAAGGGCTCGGGCCCTGCCCTGATTGACCTGACCGCAGGACAAGTACAAGTCTTTTTCGACAATTTACCGTCCTCGGTACCGTATATCAAAGGCGGTCGAATTCGAGCTTTAGCGGTCACCTCTGAAAGCGTCGAGCCTTCTGCACCCGACCTGCCCACCGTTGGTGCGACAGTCAAAGGCTATGAAGCAACGGCTTGGTTTGGAGTGGGCATGCCCAAAAACACGCCAACGGAAGTCATCGCAAAAATGAACGCAGAGGTCAATAAGGCCTTGGCTGACCCCGCCATGCGAAAGCGTCTGGCCGAATTGGGCGGAGTCCCCATCGCCGGAACACCCGCAGCGTTTGGCAAGGTCATTGCTGCTGAAACCGAAAAGTGGGCCAAGGTTGTTCAAGCCTCTGGCGCTAAGGTCGAATAGAACGCAAGCGTGCCAACTCTGACAGACCCACCGGCAATAAAAGCGTCAACGTTTTTGAATCTTTTGGCGTTATTTGCCATCGGTCTCGGCGCCTCGGTCGGCCCGCTTGATTTTGCCGTCAATGTTGCCTTTCCGGCGATCTCGGCGGCCTTCCAAATTCAAACTCAAACCATCCGTTGGGTTGCACTTTTCTATGTGCTGACTTACGGTAGTTTGGTGTTGTGGTTTGGTGCGCTGGGCGATCGGATCGGCCACTTACGTGTCTTTCGATCGGGCTTGGTGTTGGGCGCAATTGCTTTTGCGTTGTGCGCCGTTTCACCGTTTTATAGCTGGCTGTTAGCTGCGCGCGTGCTGCAAGGGATCTCAGCGGCCCTGATTTTGTCGTGTGGCCCAGCCTTAGTCACCTTTCTCTACGCCGAGCACGAGCGCACGCGGGCCTTATCGATCTATGGCAGCATGGCTGGCCTGGCAACAGTTGCTGCGCCCCTAATCGGTGGCTATAGCATTGCCTGGATGGGCTGGACAGGCGTCTATTGGATTCGTGTGCCGATTGTTTTAGTGGCCCTGGCGTGTTTGGCGCTTCACAACCCACGTTTGCAACATGCATTTCATGGTCTTCCCGGCGTTACAAAAAAAACAGCATCATCGTCAACGATGCAATTACTGCTGAATACCTTACGCAGCAATCCAAATTTTGGCTGGGTCAACGCATCTTGCGTCATCGTTCAATTATGTAGTTTTTCGGTCCCGCTGATTTTGCCTTACTACCTCATTCGGGTCCTGCACTGGGACTCTGCCCAAAGCGGTGGCTTATTAGTGGCCTGGGCACTCGGTGGCTTAGCAGGGGCTGCTGCCACCCCGGCGCTCGTGCGGCGCTTTGGACTGAATCAAGCCGGCTTTATCGCCGCCTGCTTATGCTGCCTAGGTTTGCTAGCCATGTGCCTCTGGTCCTCTTCAGTGTCGGTGCTGTTCATGGTACTGAGCATCGCGGTACAAGGAACCGGCCTCGGGCTTTTTCAGGTTGTCTATTCTGACTGGATGATGGCTGACTTACCCCCACAGTCGCGTGGCGTCGCAGGAAGTCTCGCTGTCTTGACCCGTATGCTGGGGATCGTCACAGGTGCAGTCTGTTGGCTCTGGCTGGTGGATCGCGGCGAAGCCAGTGGACTGGCTGCGGGGCAAACTCCTGAGGCTGCTTTTTTGACTGGATACCAACAACTACATTATGTTGTTGCAAGCGTATCGGTCGGTTTCTTTACCCTCAGTTACTTCAAGCGCGGCTTGTGGTTTCGCGCCGCGCCCTTGCCCTAAACAGCGATCTTTTGATATTCATGCCTAGCGTCGAAATTTGAAATTTATGCTTGAACGTAAAGCTAAAAAGTGAAAGTCATGAAACAACTTCTCATCATCTTTCATACCCTCACCGGAGGCTCTGAGCAAATCGCTCAGGCAGTGGCGCAGGGCGCACGAAAAGAGCCAGAGATCGAAGTGATCCTGCGGCAGGCGCAGCACGTGCAACCCGAGCATCTGCTCTCAGCGAGTGGCTACATCTTTATTGCGCCCGAGATGCTAGGATCGCTCAGTGGGATCATGAAAGACTTTTTTGATCGAACCTTTTATCAAGTGCTTGATGAACTTAATGGACGCCCTTACGCGGCGCTAATCTGCGCCGGCAGTGATGGGCAAGGTGCCCTGCGACAACTTGAAAAGATTGCAATCGGCTGGCGTCTAAAAAAGGTCACTGAGTCGAAGGTAGTCTTGACCCGGGCACAAACCAAAGAACAGATTCTTCAGACCAAGACTCTTGACCAACACTCGTTACAGACCAGTGAAGAACTTGGCAACTTTTTCTCAAGCGCCTTAGCGCTTTCAGTGTTTTAGCAGCAAAGATAATTCCATGTATGTATCGCCACAACTAAATACTTTCTGAGATCAGGAGTAATCATGAACCAACAAGAACCTTTGAAAAATAAGATCATGTCGGGCCAAACAGTGCCAGGGGCCATGATCTTTGAATTTTTTTCTCCCGGTGTCTCAAGTATTTTGGTGAATGCCGGCGCAGAGTTTGCGCTCTACGACATGGAACACACTGGCTTAAGTTTTGAAACCTTAAAGTGGTTATTTGCCTCGTGTCGCGGTCTTCCAATCACGCCAATGGTACGAGTGCCCCGCGGCGAATACACGTGGCTGGCTCGCGCCCTCGACTTAGGTGCTCATGGCGTCATGATTCCGATGGTTGAATCACGCGAGCACGCCCTGAGTATCGTCCAATCCTGCCGTTACCCCCCCATTGGCCGTCGAGGTGCTGCCTTTGGCTTCGCACAATGTGACTACCAAGGCGGCGCTGTCACCGAAAAAGTAGAGGCATACCATGCACGCACACTGATCATGGCGCAAATCGAAACTGAGCGTGGTCTTGCCAATATCGAAGAGATCGCTGCCATTGACGGAATTGACGTTCTTTGGTTAGGGCATTTCGACCTCACAAACTTCATGGGGATCCCAGCTCAGTTCGAGAATCCTGTATTTTTAGAGGCTATGGCACGGGTCGCAAACGTCGCCCGGCAATACGGAAAAATCGCAGGCTTTATGGCGACGGACCCGGCGTGGATCGCGCGGGCCAAAGCAATGGGCTACACGATGCTGGCCGCAGGCACAGACTCGGGCTTGTTGCAACAAGCCATGGGCACTTTAATTGACGACATCAAAACCGGAGCCTGAATATGACGTTTCGCCTTGGGATCACACGAGATCTGCTGACCAGCGATGGCTCGCCGAGCTTTGGCATGGGCCCGCTCGAACTCTTAAAAAAAGAACAACATATCGACTGGGAATTCATTGATGAAACAGTCACCGAAATTACGCCTGACATCATGGCACGCTATGATGGCTTGCACGTCAACAGCCCCGCAGTCACCGCCAGGTCGATTGCTCTCTCAGACTGTCGCGTGCGCTTAGTCTCGCGCCACGGCGTAGGCTACGACTCGGTCGATGTCGCCGCCTTGGCCGCGAAAGGCATTCTCACAACCAATACGCCGATTGCGGTTCGTCGGCCTGTTGCTGTTGCTTCACTCACAATGATTTTTGCACTGGCCGGGCGTTTATTCGCAAAAGACAACCTGATCCGCAAAGGCGAATGGAACACCCGCACCAATCACATGGGTCTTGGCCTTACCACTCGTACCTTAGGCGTGCTGGGCGCCGGGGGAATCGGCTTAGAACTGCTTGCTCTGGCGCGCCCCTTTGGCTGGCGGATGCTAGCCTGTGATCCCTTCGTTAAAGCTGACGCAGTCTCTGCGTGCGGGGCATCTCTGGTTGACCTAGACACATTGTTAGCGCAAAGTGATTTTTTAGTAACGACCCTAGTCTTAAACGAAAAAACTCGTCACATTATTAACCGCGAACGCCTTTCAAAAATGAAATCGTCTGCGTTTCTCATCAATATGGCGCGCGGGCCAATCATAGATGAACTTGCCTTGATCGACGCGTTAAATCAAGGGGTCATTGCCGGCGCTGGGCTTGATGTCTTTGAACAAGAGCCGATTCAAACTGATAACCCCTTGCTCAAGATGCAACAGGTACTATTGACTCCGCACTCACTTTGCTGGACCGATGAGTGCTTTGATCATATCGCGCGCGAAGGGTTAGGCTGCCAAATCGCTTTTTCGAAGGGACTAACGCCCTCTTCTGTTGTCTCTGTTTCAAACTGAATCCTGTCATGCATACCCAACTTAAAGGTTTCAACATGTTCACGTGCCTCCCCCACCCTATCCCAGCATATCGTGCAAAAGCCTTGCGCTTTGTCACTTGCGCAGCGCTCTCTCTGTTTACGAGCCTCGCTTATGCGCAAGCCTGGCCAAGTAAACCAATCACCATGATTTCACCCTACCCTGCCGGAGGTGGTGTCGATACCGTCGCGCGCATCATTGCCGAGCGACTGGCGCCCGCGTTAAACAGCACCATCACAGTTGAAAATCGCCCCGGTGCGGGCGCTACGATTGGCGCGGCACAACTCGCCCGCAGTGCACCCGATGGCTATACGTTGATGGTCGGCAGCATACTTGACTACGCGATTGCGCCTCACGCGCACCCTGCGCTAAGCTTTGAGATGCAGCGTGATTTGCTACCCATTGTGCAACTTGGCTTTGGCCTCGTCGGACTTGTTGTTAACGTCGACGTCCCAGCAAAAGATTTAAAAGAGTTGATCGCCTTGATCAAAGCAAAACCGGGTGCACTAAGCTATGCCTCGTCGGGTGTAGGTGGCCAGGTTCATTTGAATATGGAATTATTCAAGCAAATGTCTGGCACAGATATCGTACATGTACCGTACCGCGGCACGACGCAATTTATGCCCGATTTACTGTCTGGTCGCGTGGCGATGTCACTCGATAGCCTTCCCGCTCATTTGAGCAATATTCGCGCCGGAAAGACACGCGCCTTAGCGGTGGGCAGCGCTACGCGCACGAGCACATTGCCAGACGTACCAACCTTTATTGAAGCGGGCTTGGCGGGCTATGAAGCAGCAACCAACTACACCTTATTTGCCCCAACGAACACGCCCACTGAGATCGTCGCAAGGCTCAACCTCGAAGTCAACATCGTTCTCAAACGGCCCGATGTCATCGACAAACTTGGTGCAATCGGTATGACCGTCATTGGCGGCACTACCGCGTCTGCCCAAGCCCGCATACCGGTTGAAATCGAAAAATGGAACAAGGTCATTAAGGGCGGTAACTTAGTCTTAGCTCAGTGATTGAGCACTTTGGGTAACCGAGTACGAGAACAGGGCAATCCAGACTGGTCACCCGGTGTTCAATCAATGATTGAGCACTCGAGGTAACCAGGTTGAGATGGCAGGGATATAGGTCAAGATTGCGAGCGCGCCAATCAGCGCAAACACAAAGGGCCCAATTTCTTTCACGATCAAGCCAAGATGAGTTCGCGAGACTGAGCTCGCCACAAACATTAGCACCCCCACAGGTGGGGTGATCTGCCCAATCACTAAGTTCACTAGCAGCACAATGCCAAAGTGTAGAAGATCGATTTGAAGCGCCGTTAACAGCGGAATCAAAATCGGCACCACGATGATCATGATAGCGAGTGTTTCCATAAACATCCCAGCGATCAACAGGGCCACATTCAAGATCAACAAAATCGCCCAAGGTGAGGTCGTAATCGACGTGAGAAACGCTGCGACTTGTTGTGGCGCTTGTTCAACACCCAAGATCCAGCCAAAGGGGGCCGCACCTGCAGCGATCACCAAAATGGCAGCGGTCTCACGACCTGTTGCGAGCAGAATCGCCGGCAGACCACGCCACGTTAAGGTGCGATACACGAACAGACCAATAATGAGCGAGTACGCGCAGGCAACCGCAGCGATTTCGGTTGCCGTAAATACTCCCATCCGAAAGCCGACTAGAATCAAGATCGGCATCGCCAACGCCCAAAGGGCATGACGAAAAGCATGGTAAAGCCGAGTCCGACTGAACGCCGTATCTTTTGGAAATCCGCGCTTACGTGCTGTCCAGCCAATCACCAACATCATCGCTCCAGCCATGACCACGCCTGGGATCAGACCAGCAATAAATAAGTCGCCCAGCGAAACGTTGGCTTGCCAGGCATAAATCACCATCAAGATTGACGGCGGAATAATTGGCCCAAGCGTGGCAGCTGCCGCGCACACCGCCGCCGCAAAGCCACGACCATAACCAGCTGCTGTCAGTTGTGGCACAAACACCCGCGAGGTCGCTGCGCAATCTGCCACCGATGAACCTGAAATACCAGATAAAAAGACATTACCCACGATCGCGGTTTGCGCTAAGCCGCCTCGAATGTGCCCAACGAACGCACGCGTAAAGTTAAATAACCTCTCGCTGATACCGGACTCGTTCATGAGCGCACCGGCTAACGTAAAAAGAGGCACCGCCAATAAAGGGAACGACTGCACGCTAGTGGCCACACGTTGCGCTACAACCGATACGGGGATACCGTCTAAGCCGATCACCAACATGGCTGAACCCAACATGGCAAAGCCGATTGGCACGCCAACGATCAACAGCGCGACAAACACACAGAGCAGAAGGGTCAACATGAAATGAATATCACTTATGGATTAAGTCTGAGCCATATCAATGACCGTTTCTGTCGCATTTTGAAACACGACCTCAGGGCCTTCATCGATCAAAATAATCGCACCGTGCAAAAGCGTGAGTGCGAAACCGATTGGCATCGAGATAAAGATCCAGCCCATCGAATACCCAAGCATGGGCGTATTGCTACCCCACACATTTAGCGTATACGACACACCTGCGTAAACCGCTGCCACCAAAATCACAGCACCCGCTAGACAAGCCAGCAGGCCCGCCCATCTGCGCGCTTGAGGCTTCAGGCGCAAAATTAAGACATCGATGCGAATGTGCATGCGCGACCGCAAGGCAGATGGGATGCCGAACATCACAGACCAGACAAACAGAGTGACTACGAACTCTTCAGCCCAAGTCAAAGGGTTATTGAAGACATAGCGCAGAATCACACCGAGCCCTAGCAGGACGGCGATAATCGCCACCGTCCACATCACCACGACGTCTTCAAGCCAGGCTAAACCATTGCCCAAGCGTTTGACGGTGTGAAACATCACTGCCCTTACTTGGCAGCGCGTATCCGATCAATCTCAGCGCGTACGCGCTTCCAATTCTCGGTTCCCCAGCGGGCTTCAAGTTTTGGATAGACGGCCTGCATCTTTGCAGCAAAGGCATCGCGATCGGGGTCTGCGATAATTTTGGTCTTACCCGATTTACGAATGTCTTCGAGCATTGACACTTCAAGCGCTTGTTGCTTCTGGGTATTAATGGCAGAGGCCGCCTCAGCTTCGTCGATTAACAGCTTTTGCAACTCTGGTTTGAGTTTTGCCATACTCGCTTTGTTGATCAGCAACGTATTGTTCTGCAGCATGTGACGACTCATGGTCAACACACCCTGAACCTCATAGAACTTACGTGAAAAAATCGTTGGAATCGGATTTTCTTGACCATCAACCGTTTTTTGCTGCAACGCGGTATACACCTCACCAAACGGAATAGGCGTTGGGGCAGCGCCAAACCCGCGCACCATCTCAACCCAGATCGGCGACTCAGGCACACGCACTTTTAAACCCGCCATGTCTTCAGGCTTACGCACCTCTTTGCTGGTGAACGTAAAGTTACGCCAACCCCAGTACCAAATCTTAGTCAGCGGCACAATATTGTGTTTGTCTTTGAGCTCTGTCCAGATTGGCTCCATCGCAGCGCCACGGATCACTGCTTCGGCTTCTTTCCAGTCTTTCCATAAAAATGGAGCGCTAGGCATTTCAAAAGCCGGCACCATAATGTTCAACGTCGGCATCGAGGGTGTCGAAATATCAAGCGCACCTGATTTGAGCTGCTGCAGCAAATCAACCTCTTTGCCAAGCTGCTCAGACGGGAACACTCGAATATTTAGCTGACCATTTGATTTTTTATTGACGTTATTGGCAAATTCTTGGTACAGGTCATAGGCGACCTCGCCAGGGCTGTTGGCGTGGCCAAAGCGCAACGTCACTTGGGCTGCAGCAGCCATCGACACGGTTGTCAAGGCAGCGGCTAGGGCGAATTTTGTAAACGAGCGAGCGATTTTCATAGTTTGTCTCTGCCACGATGGTTTGAATTGAACGTGAACTTGGGTGGTCATAGCCACACAGTGTTTTTTTGCTGATTCACTGTACTACAGGCGCTTCAGATGACGCAAACTATATTTTTAGCTTGAGTTTTGCGTCATCTGGCATCGTATGCCACTAGGCCGTCATCAGGCTGCCGTTATCGGGGTGCTTCGATCCAAGCGTCGCACTCACAGGACATTTGTGTAGAGAATCTTGCCTGATCCTCGCGCACAGCTCAATGAAACCAAGTCGCCTTGGTTTCAAGAGCACACTTATTCAAAAACATGCAACTGCGTTCGATTGCGAACAATAAACTCCCAATCGTAGGTCACCCCTAGCCCAGGCCCAGTTGGTACAGGCACGCAGCCATCGGCACCCACACATTCAAGTTGATCGGTATAGCCGCAGGTATAAATTGGCGCTAGTGCGTTCGGGCAGTCGGGCCCCACTAGCGCGACTTCGTAGAAGTTTGTGTTGCGCATTGCTGCCATTAAGTGACGGTGTGCTGGTCCGCTTGCATGAATTTCGCAATCTAGTCCTAGTGACTCTGCCATGTGCGCGATCTTTAGCGACCCCGTAATCCCCATGTCGTACTCTGGATCGACTCGCAAAAAGTCAGTGCCGCCTGCCAAGACAAAATCGGCTTTGGGCTCAACGCCTCTAACATGCTCGGTCATCAGCAACGGGGTTTTGAGCATTTCGCGTAAACGTTTATGTGCAAAGGCAGACACGCCACCGTCTCGGTAGGGATCCTCGTACCAAAAGTAATTGCCTTCATCGCACGCGCGCCCCACGTACAACGCATCTGCAAAGGTTCTGAGTTCACAGGCAGGGTCTAGCATCAAGGTCAAACGATCACCCACGTGCTTGGCCAAATGCAGTACGTTGGCCGCCTCTTCGCGCGCGTTGCCATCGTTCCAGCCATGCACTTTGAAGGCTCGATAGCCCAAGGCATAGCAATGTTCGGCAAAATCAACGAAGGCCTCTTTGCAATCAAGCCCGCCGTTGCGATCAGCGTGATAGGTGCTTGCATATGCCGGCAAGCGCTTACGGTAGCCACCAAGTAGCTCAGTCACTGAAGCCCCATAGTGGCGCCCGGCCCAATCCCAAAGAGCAATATCCAGGCACCCATGGCCCATGTGATCGAACTGTCGAATGTCACGCTTAAGATCTTCGTAGATCGCGATTCGCTCGCGAGCGTCTTTGCCGATGATTCGAGGGCAAAGCATCAATAACTGACCAAGACTCGAGCGTGTCGCCACCCACTGGGCAACGTACTCACCCCGCCCGCCGTCAGCCGTCTGTATCACAATGGCAAACTTAGAGAGACGGACCGTCGAGCCTCGCTTAAAGGTGACCGACTGCGCCATCCCCTGTCGCGACAAGTTTTGAGCATCAAACTCAAATTCATGCACTTCTACGCGTGTAATGAGGCTCATCTCAAATTCCTTTTTTATCTTTGATCGCTTATGGTAGCGCTCATGCAAAACCCGTTGCATTGAATCCCTTCGCAACCAGCCAAAGAACGGGTCAAATATTCTATGTAAGCTGCAGTGTATTCAATCTGTTCGCTGAAACAAGGCTATATTAAGGCACGAGACAATTCAAGGAGAACTCGCTATGCGTATGAACAATCTAAAAAAATTATGGCGTGAAGGCAAACCCACCGTTGGTGCCTGGCTGTCTATCCCTGGTTGCTTTCCTGCCGAGGTAATGGCCCACACTGGAGTCGACTGGCTTTGCGTCGATATGCAGCACGGTTGCATTGATTACTCAGACGTCGTGCCCATGCTTACCGCAATTTCAACCACCAATGTCACGCCCTTAGTGCGCGTGCCATGGAACGAACCGTCAATGATCATGAAGGTACTCGATGCGGGTGCCTACGGCGTGATCGTGCCCATGGTCAGCAATCGTGAAGAAGCCGAACGCGCTGTCGCTGCATGCCGCTATCCACCTACCGGCATGCGCAGTAACGGTCCAAACCGTGCGTTTATGTACAGTGGTGCCGACTACCAAAAACATTCAGACAAAGAAATGCTCTGTATCGTCATGATCGAAACCCCCGAGGGTATCGAGAAGATGGAAGAAATCATTTCAACACCGGGCCTTGATGGCGCCTATATCGGACCAACCGATTTAGCCTTGGCGTTGGGCTTGCCCCCAGTGATGGATAACGACGAACCCTTGCACGTAGCAACAGTCAATCGCCTGCTTGAACTGTGTAAAAAGCATAAGGTTGTGGCAGGCATGCACACTGGTAGTTCAAAGTATTCACAGCGCTATATTGACCAGGGCTTTCAAATGGTGATGTTGGTCAATGACCGCGCTGCGATGTCAAACTGGGTCAAAGCTGAGGTCGGTCGCTTAACGGGTTGGACACCTGCTGTGCCTAATGCACCGACAGGCAATACTGGGTACTAAGAACATTGCTTAAGCTGGGACTAGGTGGCTGAGACAAAGGCATTTCAACGAACCACTGCCACTAGCTAAAAGTTTTATACAGCAAACAAGAAAAAGACCTCAAACATTGACAACAATGTTTGAGGTCTTTTTTATGCGCAATCTTCTACTTGGCAGCCTTCTTGGCAACTTTCTTAGTTGCTTTTTTGGCCTTCTTGGCAGACTTCAAACTTGCCTTGTACTCTGCGAACACTTTCACCGCAATCAGCATGGCTTCGCGAATTTTAGGTGCGCCGACATAGCCCATCAACTGCAGCAAGACTTCGGTGATTTCTTCTTCTGTCCAGCCCTGCTTGAGAGCGAAGATCATATGGATATGAAGTTCAGCTTCTTGCCCCGTGCAGGCGTCTGACACCATCACCACGAGCGCGCGTGTTTTTAAGTCAAGACCTGGGCGAGCCCACAAGGCGCCAAACACCGAGGTCGTTGCAACCTTGATGAAATTGGTCATCAACGGATCGCCATACGTCACATTGTTCGATTTTTTAAAACTTGCCTCACCGTGCAAAGTGCGGCGGATTTCCATTCCTTTTTGGTACAGATCGTCGTTGTTCATGCTTGTCTTCCTTCATCGGGTCGTTGTTAATTTAGAAACCTCTTAAAATACTTAAATCCATCGTCAGGCGGGTGAGTCACTCAAAAAATCAATTCGCTGCTGCCAAACCGCCATCAATCGTAATATAAATACCGGTTGTATAAGACGAACGCTCTGAAGCCACAAAGGCAACCGTGTAGGCGATTTCTTCGGGCTCAGCGGGCCGGCCAAAGGCCATCCCTACTACCAAATCAGTCCAGCGATTTTCATCGCCATACATAGCCTGAGCGCGCTGTTTGTACACTGTAGTTAGGCGATCCGTCGCCACCGGCCCTGGGCTGACGCCGACAACGCGAATGCCATCTTTATGCGAGCTGCCGCCCAACGCGCGGGTGAAAGCCATCAAGCCGGCGTTTCCGGTTGACCCCGCAATGTAAGACGAGGTCAGGCGCTCACCTGCCGCACCCAAAACATTGACAATCACGCCTTCATGGCGCGCTTTCATCTTGCGATAGACTTCGCGACAAAGATTGATGTAGCCAAAAACCTTCAAATCCCAAGCTGTGCGCCAGGTGTCTTCATCTACCGTCAGCAAATCACCACCGGGGATAGCGCCCGCGTTATTGACCAAGATATCGATGTCACCCGCCCAGTCGCTCACTGTTTTTGCTGACCCTTTTGCGCTTAAATCTGCCGACAAATAGTCAACTTTAGCGCCCGTGGCGGCTGTGATCTCGGTAGCCAACTTTTTTAAGGCAGCGCCGTCGCGTGACACAAGCAGAACCTCGCACCCCTCTTGCGCCAACACCATTGCGCACGACTTACCGATGCCTTTCGAAGCACCGGTCACAAGCGCACGCTTAGCCTTGAGTTTTAAATCCACTGAAATCTCCTAATTGTTCATGGTACAGAAAATTACCGTTTTGCGTCAGCTGAACCGGCAAGCATCTGCCATAGGGCATCCGAGCGATCGCGTTTCGCCAAGGCCCAAATCGGCTGCAGACGATCCACTTGTTGGGCTGCTTTGACATCTTCGATCGCAACGATACGGCTCGCAATCTTCCAAACACCTTGTCGACATTCCATACGGTCAACATAGCGACACAGAAGCTCAACCACAACCTTCTTGCCCTCTTGCAAAGGTTCGTCACCCAGCCATAACTTGATCGTTTCAAGGGCCTCGTGGCCGTAACGCTGATAGGCGACGCAGTAGGTTTCAGCCACTGCGACGTTGTCACTTAAAAAATCGATCTTGCAGTTGCCGATGAAATGCATCGACTGTTCAATTGTTTGATGCCGGCGTTCAAGCCATTCCATAAATCCGTCAACGTTACCCTTATAACCACCATGATCGTCGTAGGCGTCTGGGTGGTAGGCCTCGCGTACTAAATTCCATTCGCGACGATCGACACCACGACAGTACGACACCAGATTGTCTTTGATGCGTTCTTTATTTAAAAGTTGCTTTAAACCGTCTGCAGTCATCGAGTCCATTGTTCTTATCCTTTATTCTGGTTGCTAAGCATTGCACGCAAGCGCGTGCGCAGTACTTCTTTTTGGATTTTTCCGGTTGGTGTCATGGGCAGGGCATCCACAAAATAACACTCGACCGGGATCTTAAAGCTTGCGATCTTACCTTTACAGTGAGCAATAACTTGCTGTGCCTGCTTCGGGCCAGTCGCTGCGCTCACAATAAAGGCCACAGGAACCTCAGACAAACGTGCATCAGGCCTACCTACCACCGCTACGTACTCAACGCCTGGCAACGTTGCAATCAAACCTTCAATTTCAGCGGGAGATACATTTTCGCCACCGACTTTCAACATGTCCTTTAATCTAACCACAAAGCGTACATGACCGTCTGCGCGCAAGATTCCAGCATCACCACTTTTGTACCAACCCTCTGAATCGAACACTTGCTCGGTGGCTTCAGGCTGATTGTGATAACCAATCATACGGCTATATGAACGTACCTGAATTTCACCCACCTCACCTGTAGCGACCGATTGTTGGGTGTCGGGATTGATCACTCTCAACTCAACGCCCGGCAAGGGATAACCACTCGCGGCACAGCGTTGTTCAAGGTTCGCATCTTGTGGGGTTAAGGTGACACCTCCCCAAAGCTCAGTCACTCCATAACCCGATAAGGTTGGGCAAACTTTACTTTGTGCGGCTTGGGCAAGTTCGATGGTTGAATCTGCACCAACGGTTAAGGTACCAAAACGCAAACTGCTGATGTCAGCAGGCTTTTTTGCTAAGGCCAGCATAAAGTCATTGAAGTGAGCATCAAAGCCATGCACCACCGTGACCCGATGCTTGGCGATCAACTCAAGTGCCAGATCAACCTGAAAACCGCTCATGATGACCTGTGCACCGCCACACATAAACGACATAATCATCGAATAGCTGATGGCGTACACATGAAAGAGCGGCAAGTAGGTGAGTTGGATATCGCTTGCCTGCAATTGCATCGCTTCAGCACGATCGAAGCATAAACGCATGCCGTTATGGCTGAGCAATACCCCTTTGGGGTTGCCGGTTGTGCCCGAGGTGTAGACGATTAGAGCTATATCGGTCGGCGCAGGCGCCCTCGCAGAGCGCATCTGCTGAACTCGAGGTTCTTGGCTACTTTGATCTCTTCGATCGCTCCGCGCTTGCGAATCGTGTCGACGTGATTCACCAAAATCCCTAAAAGACTCCCAGCGCAGAGCACCCAGAATCTCTGAATCACCCATCATGACCACGCGTTTCAAGCTTGGCACACCGTCCGAACTCAGCAAGCCCTGCGCATCAACAGACATTTGCCCTAGCGCTTCAAGCAAGATCGCATCAAAATTAACAGGCCCACTCTTCCCTGCAGAAATTAAAAGTACGCTGCCAGAGTTCTTTAGGGTGAAAGCCAGGTCTTGTGTGCGATAGCGAGTATTGAGCGGTACTGCAACCGCTCCGATTTTTATCACCGCAAACAATAAGCACTCAAGAGATGCGCTGTTCGTGAGCCAAAGTGCAACACGATCACCCGGTTTGACGCCCAGCACTTGCAAGGCGCGCGCAAGTTGCTCAA
>CANKOW010000030.1 GCA_947484295.1 Alcaligenaceae bacterium
CCAGGAAACGAACGATTCAAGTTGCCCTCATCAATTGGTGAGGTTCGCATCCCAGCCATCGCCGCCGGAAAATTCGCCGAGGTTAAAAAAATGATTCGCCCTTGAATATCTTGTGCCTCTAAGGCTCTTAATAAGACGCCGTGTCCGATCTGCCCTTCATACTCATCGCCGTGATTGCCCGCCATCAGCAAGACCGTTGGGCCTTCACCGTTTTTGATACAAGCCACTGGGATCGGAATCCAGCCGTAGGCCGAGCGGTGTACTGAGTGCGGCAATCGTAAGAAACCAACTTGCTTACCTTCGAGGTTAAAGTCGATTTCTGAACTAATTCTGCTAACAGATTTTGACATACGGCCTCTCATTGCAATGGTTTAAGTCATCTTCATTGGCATCAACAAATGACACGCCGCCTGATGACCAGGAAGAATCTCTAGCAACTTGGGTGTCTCTTGCGAGCAACGCGCCTGAGCTTGCGGACACCGTGTATGAAAATGACAGCCCGAAGGAGGCTGGCTTGGGCTCGGGATCTCGCCCTTTAGTAGTGTCAAGGTTTGCCGCTGCGAGGGGCGTGCCAAAGGTACCGCCGCCAGTAACGCTTGTGAATACGGATGTTGAGGAGAGCGATACAACGAGGCTTTACTGGCAATCTCAACGATCCGCCCCAAATACATGACAGCGACGCGATCGGCCATGTGCTTAACCACCCCGAGATCATGCGCAATAAACAGATAGGTTAACCCCAGGTCTTTTTGCAGGTCCATCAGCAAATTCACGATCTGCGCCTGGATCGACACATCAAGCGCTGAAACGGGTTCGTCAGCCACAATAAAGCGCGGATTCAACGCTAACGCCCGAGCTATCCCAATACGCTGTCGTTGTCCTCCAGAAAATTCATGTGGATAGCGTTGCGAGTACTCTTTACGCAAGCCAACCATATCCAGAAGTTCTGCCACGCGCTTGCTGCGTGCTGCTCGATCCCCGATATGATGTATTTGTAGGGGCTCTTCTACGATCTGACTGACCGTCATGCGCGGATCCAGTGAGCCGTAAGGATCTTGAAAAATGATTTGCATCTGCTGACGCTTCAAGCGCATCTCTTCAGCAGACAAGGACAACAACTCTTGCTCGTTAAACTTGATACTACCCGCGGTGGGTTCAATCATACGCAAGACCAAGCGACCCGTCGTCGTTTTACCGCATCCGCTTTCTCCGACCAAACCAAAGGTCTCGCCCTGTTGAATATCAAAATCGACACCATCGACTGCACGTACGTGCGTGACGGTACGATTAAATACCCCTGCCGCCCGCGAGGCAAAGTGCTTCACTAGACCTCTGACACTCAATAAGGGCTTAGTCATTGTCTCGATAACCGTTCAAAGCCAGACAGGCTGCGCGATGCGAAGGCCCGATCATCATGTCGCGCGGCGTGTACTGCGCGCACTGAGCCCGAGCATCAGGGCAACGAGGATGAAAACGACAACCCGAAGGCAGATTCGCCAAGCTGGGCACCATACCCTGAATCGTCTGCAAGCGCGTGTATTCTTGATCAAGCGAAGGGATGCTTGTCAGCAAAGAGCGCGTGTAGGGGTGCGCAGGCTGCTCGAATACTTCAATGGTTGTTCCTTCCTCAACAATGCGCCCGGCGTACATGACAGCGACCCGATCCGCCACTTGCGCGACAACTCCTAGATCGTGCGTAATCAACATCATCGCCATACCAAACTCTTGCTGTAGCTCTTTTAACAATGCAAGAATTTGTGCCTGTATCGTGACATCTAAGGCAGTCGTTGGCTCATCTGCAATTAAAATTTTGGGACGACAGGCCAAGGCAATCGCAATCATGACGCGCTGACGCATCCCGCCCGAAAGCTCATGCGGATATTGATCGATCCGTTGCGTTGGATTGCTCATGCCGACTCGCTCAAGTAATTCAAGCGCACGCCGACGCGCGACTTCACGGCTCACACCCTCATGCACTCTGATCGTTTCAGCGATTTGTTCACCCACTTTAAACACTGGGTTCAGCGCCGTCATCGGTTCTTGAAAAATCATCGCAATCTCTTTGCCCCGAATGCGATTCATTTCGACCTCGTTGGCTTGCGCGAGATCTTTACCATTAAACAGAATATGCCCGCCTTGAATTCGGCCTGTCGGCTTGGGGACGAGGCCTAATATCGACAAGGCCGTTAAGCTCTTACCGCAACCTGATTCGCCGACAACCCCTAACACCTCACCTGCTGCAAGCGTCAGGCTCACACCATCGACGGCGACTTGCTCTGCACGTCCCGAGCCGAAAACGACACGCAAGTCGTCAATCTGAAGGATAGGATCAGCCAATTTGCACTCGCAGTCGTGGATCTAACACGTCTCGCAAACCATCCCCAAGCAGATTCAAGGCTAAGCAAGTCAAGGCGACCGCCACTCCAGGAAAGAAACAGATGTACGACGCCTCGCGCAGGTAATCCTTACCCTCGGCGATCATGTTGCCCCACGTTGGTATCGGTGGTGGTGGCCCAACCCCTAAAAAGCTCAAAATCGATTCAGCCAAGATCGCATAGGCAAAAATAAAAGTCAGTTGTACGATCAACGGCGCCATGCTGTTTGGTAGAACGTGCCTCCAGATAATCCAACGATCTCTTGCCCCGCAAGCCTTGGCTGCCTGCACATAATCTGTTTCTCGCACAACCAATACGGTTGAACGCACAATTCTTGCAGTGCGCGGTGTGTAGACCACGGCAAGCGCAATCACGGCGTTCATTGCAGAGGGCCCCAACGCCGCTGCGATTGCGATTGCTAATAAGATCGCTGGAAACGCCATCAGCGCATCCATTAACCGCATCAACGGGCCGTCTAATCGTTTGAAATAACCCGCCGCCACGCCAATTGCCGTTCCTAAAATCCCAGTAATCAATGCCACTGCAAACCCGATCGCCAGTGACAGACGAGCCCCGTGAACTAAGCGACTATAAATATCACGACCATAGTTATCAGTGCCCAGCGGATAAGCGAAATCTGGGGTTTTAAAGCGCAGGCGAACTTGCATTTTTTCAGGGGGTCTGATTTCAATCAAGTCTGCGAAAATTGCGAGTAACACCATCAACAATAAAAGTGTCGCGCCTGTCATAAATAAACGATGGCGCAAGAGTTTTCGCCATATAGATGGCGGGCGCGCCGCTTCAAGGCGCTCGGGTGTTGCTAAGGTGTCAACGCTTGCCATATCTCACTCGCGGGTCAACCATGGCATAGAGCACATCAACCACCAAGTTCAACAGCACCAGCACTGCCGCAGTCACCAAGAGCCCACCTTGTATTAAGGGATAGTCGCGACCAAATACTGCGTTCGCTAACAACCGACCCATTCCTGGCAGTGAATACACAGTTTCGATGACCACTGAGCCCGATAACAACAGGCCAAAACTAATACCGATCACGGTGATCACTGGAATCAGGACATTTTTAAAAGCATGCTTACCCACGACCATCAAAACAGGCAAGCCCTTCGCGCGCGCGGTGCGCACATAATCTTGCTGTAAGACCTCTAGCATAGTGGCTCGAGTAATGCGAGCTAATAGCCCAACCTGCAAGAGGGCTAATGAAAACGCGGGCAAAATTAAACATTTCACCCAACCAAGAGGATCATCGGCGAAGGGGATGTAGCCACCCGCAGGTAACCAATCGAGCATGACACCAAACAGCACGATTAGCATCAAACTGAGCCAAAAGTTGGGGATCGACACACCTAATAACGAAAACGTTAATAACGCTTGATCAATCCAAGTGTTCGCATAAACAGCCGATAGCACGCCGCAGGGTACGCCAAGCAAAATGGTGAGCAGCAAAGCCGAGCCCGCCAACGCGAGTGTCACTGGAACGCGCTCTACGATTGCCTGAGTCACAGGTCGATTCAAGAGTATTGAATCCCCTAAATCGCCACGGGCCAACGCCATGTACCAATCAAACAGCCTTGAAACAAAGGGTCGATTCAAGCCGAGTTGTTCACGAATTTGTGCCAACTCAAGATCCGTTGCGCTTTGACCAGCGATCAACACAGCGGGGTCTCCAGGCACCATCTCCATAATCAAAGCCGAGATCAAACTGACCAGCAATAACACTGGCAAGGCAACAAGTGTGCGGCGCAACATAAACTCGAGCATAGACTTCTCTGTCTTTTTTTGACCCGAAAACGTGAGTGCAGATTAGCACGGCCCAAGACAAAATTTGCGTTGCGCCGCAACATCGTAAAGCTTGGCTCGAGGTGGCGTCACCTGAATGGAATCAAATGTAATATTGGCTGACACACTCACGTGTAATATTGGCTGACACACTCTGCACTCATCTTTTTGCCCTGCTACACAAAGGCCCTTCACGTGACTCAACCCATCATCCTCTCTACCCAACCACTCGATCTGTACGCTGAACAAACGCTTTCGCGTTTTGGTCAGTTCAAGGTCGCGGCGCAGCCCACGCTCGAAGGCTTAATGCGCGAAATCGCCCCAGCACTAGGCCTAGTCGTGCGTGGTCAGGTGCAAATCTCGGCTGCTCTCATGGATGCCGCCCCACATTTAAAGGTGATTGGTCGCACGGGCGTGGGCTACGACACCGTAGATATCAAGGCCGCAACTGAACGTGGCATCGCAGTGGTGTACACGCCAGGTGCAGGTGCGCGCGCGGTCGCTGAAGCCGCCTTCGCTTTTATGTTGGCCTTGTGCAAAATGATTGCGCACTGGGATCGCGAAACCAAGCGAGGCAACTGGCAATCACGTATCGCCTCGCAAGGCACCGACCTTGATCAAAAAACACTAGGTATCATCGGCTTGGGGCGCATCGGTCAAATCGTGGCGAAGATGGCAAAGCCGTTTGAGATGAACGTCATTGCCTTTGACCCTTATCTTGATCCTGCAGTTGCCGACGCGCTTGGCGTCAAACTGGTTGACCTCGATACGCTTATGACGCAGGCGGACTATGTCACGCTGCACTGCCCGCAAAATGATGAAACCATGGGCTTGATTAATCGTACAAGGCTGCAACGCATGAAGCGAGGTTCGTTCTTAGTCAATTTGGCACGAGGCGGCGTCATTGAGAGCCTTGACCCCATTTACGAAATGTTGGTCAGCGGCCATTTGCGCGGCGCTGCACTTGATGTTTTTTTAGTTGAACCGCCCGACCACACGCACCCAATCTTTAGCTTGCAAAATTGCCTAGTATCCCCACACGCCATGGCCACCAGCGAGGGTGCAATGACCCGCATCTATGAATCTATGGCCAACGATATGGCCGCAATTTTAAGCGGTACCACCCCTGAATTTATCGTCAACCCAGAAACTTTAACGCGATAAGCACGACGGCTTCACCGGTTGCAATGAACCCAGAAACCCAAACTCAGTGAGCGTGATAAAAATGAAAAAGATCGGCTGCGTAACTCGGTATTCACTTGCGCTGTTCCTAAGCTTAGGCCTGAGCCTAAGCGTTCAAGCGCAGACGAACAAATGGCCTGACAAGCCCATCAACATGATCGTAGGGTTTCCGGCGGGTGGGCCGACAGATCTCGCCGCGCGCACCCTTGCGCCCGCGTTGCAAGCCGCGCTTGGCCAAAACATCATTGTCGAAAACAAGCCTGGTGCAACCGGTACGATCGCGGGTGCGCTGGTCAAACGTGCAGCCGCTGATGGTTACACCTTATTTGTCTCTTCGATCGGCACCTTTGTTGTGGCACCTCATTTGATCAAGTCTGTCACGTACGACCCCATTGCCGATTTTGATTACATCAGTCTGCCCTTTCAGGCGCCTAACGTCTTGGTGACCGGCCCGGCTCGTCCTGAGCGCACGATCGCTGAGGTATTGACGGCCTTAAAAAATAATCCAGGCAAACTCACCTTTGCAAGTTCTGGGGTGGGCGCCTCAGATCATTTATCGGCTGAACTACTTTGGCAACAAACCAACACCTCGGGCGTACATGTGCCCTATAAAGGTGGTGCACCTGCGCTGCAAGATACCTTGGGCGGACAAGTTGATTTCTTTATGACAAACATCAATGCCGTCTTGCCACAGATTCGCGCAGGGAAACTACACCCAATTGCGATCACCTCTGACAAGCGTTCACCCGCTTTACCCGATGTTCCAACCTTTGGCGAGGCTGGGGTGCAAGGCATGGAGGTCTATGGTTGGCAAGGTTTGACCGCGCCCAAAGGGTTACCAGCCGACGTCAAAAAGAAACTGAGCGACGCGGCGATCTTGGCCATGAAAGATCCTGCAACTGTTAAGAAGCTGCAAGACCTTGGCATTACGATTGTCGCAAACACCCCTGAAGAGTTCACTCGCTTTGTGACGAGTGAAAATCAACGCTGGAAAAATCTGATCATCACCAGAAAAATCAGCGTCGATTGAACATTAGAGCGTTGGGTAATCGGTATAACCCTTGGCATCACCACCGTAAAACGTTTTACGGTTATACGGCGTCAAAGGTGCGTTCAACTCAAACCGTTTGGGCAAATCTGGATTCGAGATAAAGAAGCGCCCAAACGCAATCGCGTCGGCTTGGCCACTTGCCACGACAGCCTCGGCATCATCGCGACCATAACCACCTGCTGAAATCACTTTACCGCCAAACATTGGCCCAAAGAGTTTCGACGTACTCGGTTGATCTTCGGCCACTTTGTCTGTGCCACCGGCCATGGTTGAACGCGGCTCGATGAAATGCAAAAACGCTAACTGCATTTTGCTTAAAGCACCCACTAGGTAAGTGAACAGCCCTTTCACATCGGTGTCGGACATATCGTTAAACGTGCCATACGGCGACAAACGCACACCAACGAGATCGCTACCCCACACACCACAGACTGCCTGCAACACTTCAAGCAACAAACGGCTACGATTTTCAACGCTGCCGCCATATTGATCGGTACGTTTGTTTGAGCCATTATGCAAAAACTGATCTAACAGGTAACCATTTGCACCGTGCACTTCAACACCATCAAAGCCAGCAAGCTTAGCCTGCTTGGCTGCGTGAACATAGTCTTGGATTAAGCCCGGAATTTCAGTTAATTCCATTGCCCGTGGTGTCTCAAACGCTTCAAGCCCCCAAGAGGCTGTATATACCTTGCCGGTAGGCGCGATCGCTGAAGGGGCAACCGGCAGACCTTGCTCTGGATGCAACGAGCTGTGCGAGATACGACCAACATGCCACAGCTGACAGATAATTTTCCCGCCCGCTGCGTGAACAGCATCCGTCACTTTGCGCCAACCTTGTACTTGCTCGTCGCTGTAAATGCCTGGTGTGGCTGGATAGCCTTTCGCTAAAGCAGATATTTGAGCTGCCTCAGAAACGATCAAGCCAGCGCTTGCCCGCTGAGCGTAATACTGTGCTGCGAGTTCGCCTGGCACATCACCGGCTTGGGCACGCATTCTGGTTAACGGCGCCATCACGACACGGTTACTGAGTTCGATTGCGCCAAGAGTTGTCTTAGAAAGAAGTTTCATAAAGTCGCTAAAAAAATTAATTGAAAACTAGCCATGTATTTTAACGGGTGACAGACTTTCTGGTGGGCGGCCACCTTGAGACATATCAAACTTCGCCCTAACAGCTATCAAGCTTAAACCCGACACCTCGATGCACACCCAAAATTCGCAAAGCGCATTGCCTAACTGCCAACACCACGCAATATGCCTGGACACGCTTAAATATTAAAGATTCCTCTGCTAGCCTAATCTGGAAAAACCTAGAGGTTTGCTCTCAAGTCGATCAGGAGAAGTCTTTTGATACAAGAACTTGCGCAAGAAATTCTCAAAGGAACCGGACTCGGCCCGATCGCAAATAGCGTGACGGTTCACGATGCCCCTCCAATTTTACAAACACATCTGCGGGCTGCTGAAGTGAGCGCCTCAGTGCTGAGTGCTCAGGCAATGCTGATCAATCACATCTGGAAGATGCGCACCGGTCGCTCACAGACCGCCTCGTTTGATCTGCAGGGCGCCTCACTCGCTATGCAAAGTGTGTTTTATCAGCGTATTTGGGATTACCCCATCGCACTACCAGAACCCGACTATCCAACCGTCGGCATGTATCCGACTAAAGATGGCCGACACGTCATGATTGATGGCGGCTATCCTTTACTACGCAACGGTCTTCTTGACTTGCTAGACTGCGGCCATAGCACAAAAGCAGTTGGACAAGCCATTTTAGGATGGGATGCTGCTGCGCTAGAGCAGGCAATTGCAGACAGAAAATTGCCAGGCGTGATGGTCCGCAGCCAGGCTGAATGGCTAGCCCATCCGCAAGGCAAGTACCTTGCCGAGCAACCCGTCATTGAGCTGATCAAAATCGGAGAGGCGCCGATTGAAGGCTTTCCGATCCAGCCGAGCATTCATCCCGCGGCTGGTTTGCGTCCGCTGACAGGGATCAAGATACTTGATCTGACGCACGTGATTGCAGGCCCCACGAGCGCCAAAGCCTTAGCCTCGAAAGGTGCCACACCGTTACACATATACTCGCCGCACCGCGCGACGTTGCCCCCTTTTGATATCGATACTGGGCACGGCAAACTCTCTGCATTTTTAGACATCAAACAGGATGCCGGAAAAAAGAAACTTCTCGAGCTTGCCGGCGAGGCAGATGTTTTTGCTCAAAGCTATCGACCAGGCAGCGTGTCTGAGATGTTTCCTCCAGAAAAATTAGCCGAAGTTAGGCCAGGCATTATCTATCTCTCGATCTCTTGTTTTGGGTTTGATGGGCCGTGGCATCATCATCCGGGTTGGGAGCAGCTCGCACAATCTGTTTCGGGCATCGCAGTCACCGAAGGCAGTGAACAAAGCCCTTCTCTGACGAAATTCTTTTTTCCTAACGACTACCTCACAGGTCACTTAGCTGCAACCGGCGTACTGGCTGCCTTGATTCGACGCGCAACCGAAGGGGGCAGTTGGCATGTTCGCGTATCGCTCACTCGTACGGCAATGATGTTGATGCAACAAGGTTTGACAGCGGCAAGTGCCACGACACCAGTGGTACCCGTCGACATCTTGCAACGTTACATGGTTGAAACCGATACCGGCTTTGGGCGCTTGCACTCGTTAGGCTCGATTGTTAGATATTCGGACACGACCTCGCGTTGGGATTTACCTGTTGTGCCCCTCGGTACGCATCAACCTGCTTGGCCAGAGTGGCTATCTGTTTTTTCTAGAAAAGGTATTTAAGATGAAAAATAAAACCGTTGAAATCGGACTGGTTTTACAAGGTGGGGGTGCCTTAGGCGCCTATGAATGGGGTGCTATACAGTGCTTAATTGAACACAACTTTACACCTAAAGTCATTGCAGGCGTATCCATCGGGGCGTACACGGCGGCAATCATGGCCGGTGCACCCGAGGGCGATATCCGCGAAAATCTCAACAAATTCTGGCACTCTGTCACGATCGAGCCTCATCCGTTTCTTCAAGCAGATAATCAATCTTGGCTCTCAATGTTTGGCAATCCTAACTATTGGAAGCCACGCATGGATTTTTTCAGTAGCTCGCATTGGAACAGCCTAAACGACGTTGAGCCAATGAAAAAAACGCTAGCTGAATTAATTGACTTCGACAGGCTAAACAATGCTGACCTCATTCGGATCGGCATTGTCGCAACGAATATTCGAACGGGCGAAGGACACTCGTTTATGAATGGTCAAAAAAAGAAACTTAGACTCGAGCATATTTTAGCGAGCGGAGCCTTACCACCAAGCTTTGCGCCCGTAGAAATTGATCATCATCATTATTGGGATGGTGGCCTGGTTGACAACACGCCAGCACTAACTTTATGCCGAATGTTGACTGAGAAAGAACGTCAATCGCTTCCCATTTTTTGCATCGATTTATTTCCAGAGCATGGTCCAATCCCCAAGACCCTGCACGAAGTTCAGCATCGCATGCTTGAGATTCAATATGAGAATCGCTTAAATGGACCCGACAATGTCGTGAAGCACGCGCATGACTTGATACGGCTGCTGTCTGACAAGTTGCCAGCCAACTCTGAAATCAGAAAATCAGAGCCGTTTAAAACCTTACAACCGCTGCTTGCACTTGAAAATCTACATTCAGTCGGTGCACCTCATATGCCGATGACAGGTGGTATGGATTTTTCAGCACACGGCATCAAACGCCGTCACGATATCGGCTATCGCGTGATGGAGGAGTATTTAGAAGAGAATAAAGACGATATTTTGAAGAAGGTTGCTTAGATTAATCAATCAACGCTCAGGCAGTGGAAGAAGGCGGCCCGAGCATCGACAGACATCGAAGTAGCGATCAACGAAGCAACTCAATCAATCGCTTCTAGTGTTTGAAGGGCCTGATCAAAATCAAAATTCTTTAAATCGGTCTCGAGACTTTTGAATTGTTCAGGCCATGCTGCCTGAAATAATTTGGCATGTTCTTCAAACAGGTCGGCGGCCTGCGAATCGTCGTCCTTCAAAAAGTCAGTCAATTGCCCGCGCAATTCGGCGAGCTTTTCGACATCAACAGTGACAGCCACCGCTTTTGCTTCTTGCGGCAGACAAGCTGCAAGGCTTTGAAGCAACGGAGCCAGTGCCGCCTCCAACACCGTTAACTTATCCAAGATTGCAACAGACTCGACATTTTCGCCTAATCCGGCTTCAATCTCGGCAGCAATCCCCTGAACCTCGGTCGCGCCGATGTTGCCGCTCACTCCTTTCGTTGTGTGCGCCAGTCGCTTCGCCAATTCAAAATCTTGTTGTGTGACTGCAGCACGCAGCTCGTCAACGACCGTCGCTTGGCCCGAAATATATTTGCGAAGAATCGTCTCATAGAGTGCGATTTTTCCTGAGACACGTCGCAAACCTAATTCGCTATCGAGTCCTGGGATCCCGGTTGGTAGCACAAATCGATCAGTCCCGACAGGCTTCACAGCTTTCGATGTCGTCCCAGTCGCTTTGGCGGGACCCGAGGTGGTAACGCTTGGCGTACTAGCGTTCGCTTCGGTCACGGGTAGAGTCGCGTCGGATACCGTCGCATCGGGTTGCGTTTGCGAAACCTTTGTCAACTCAATTGACTCTTGAACTTTGGCCTTGGGACGAATCACCCGCAGCAAGGTCTCCCAAAGAACATCGGGATCAATCGGCTTGGTCACAAAATCTTGCATCCCGGCCGCCATACATTTTTCTTTATCTTGCACCATCGCATTCGCGGTCATTGCAACGATGGGCAACTGCTCGGCAGAAAGCGTTTTTCTCACCTCGATCGTGGCCGTCACACCATCCATCACCGGCATTTGCATATCCATCAAGACCACGTCCCAGTGGGTGGGTCTGGCAAGAATCATGTCGAGTGCTTCTTTACCGTTATTCGCAACTTCAACTTTTACGTTACCTTCGGCTAGCAGCTCTGTCGCCACCAATTGATTAATCTCATTATCTTCAACTAGCAAAATATTTGAGCCGGCAATTGATGACACCAACTCAGGCAAACTTTTCCCTTGCGGATCAGTCCCCACACTGTTCGATTCAACTTCATCGGTATAAAACGACATCAATGCGTCAGCCAGTGTTGCCGGATTGACGGGCTTGAGTAAAACTTGCTCAATCCCAACCGCTGCGGCCAGAGGTAACAAGCTATCCGTATCGTAGCCAGTCACCATCACCATGTGGGGTGTCGGCAGTTTCAGCTCTTTGATACGGCGTGCCGTCTCAACGCCATCGATCCCAGAAAGCTGCCAATCTATCAACAGTAATTCAAACGGTTTGCCGACAAGCGTCTGCTGCTGGATCAGCACAAGTGCGGCCTCACCACTTGGCGCAGCCATCACCTCAAGCCCCATGTGCTCAAGCAGATCGATCAGTACAATTGAGGCGGCTTCGTTATCATCAATCACCAAGATCCGCTTAGCGCGCAGATTGTGTACCGGGTTGCGATAGTGCGGCGCCTGATGACTGACACCTAGCCAACCCGTAAACCAAAACGTACTGCCCTCACCCGCCACACTTTCAACGCCAACAGCACCGTTCATTAACTCAGCTAGTTTTTTAGCGATCGACAGCCCAAGACCTGTACCCCCATACTTACGGGTCGTCGATGAATCAGCTTGTTGAAAACTTTGAAACATCAATTTGATCTGATCCGGTGTCAACCCAATACCCGTATCTCGCACAGCGCAGTACAGCTGTAACTCGTCGCCTTTGCGTTCATCAATACGCAAGACAATTTCAATTTGCCCTTTATCGGTAAATTTGACCGAATTATTGGCGTAGTTGATCAAGATTTGACTCAAGCGTAAAGCGTCGCCCACCAGCCGCTGCGGCACGTCTGCAGCCACATTGAAAATGAGCTCTAAGCCTTTTGCATGTGCTTTTTCAGCCACTAGAGTTAAAACGTTATCGAGCACAGATTGCAAACTGAAATCAATTTTCTCAACAGTCAGTTTGCCTGCCTCTATCTTTGAAAAGTCCAAGATATCGTTAATGATGCCAAGCAGATGCTTGCCCGACTGGTAAATCTTTTGCACATAGTCGCGCTGACGAGGATTTAACTCGGTCTTTTGCACCAAGTTGCTCAGGCCGATGATCGCATTCATTGGCGTTCGGATTTCGTGGCTCATATTGGCAAGAAAATCGCTTTTACTTTGGGCCGCCTCTTGTGCTTTATCTCGCGCAATTTTTAGTTCAACCTCTTGCTGCTTACGAATACTGATGTCTTCGATCATCCAGACCGTACCGCGGGTCGGATCACTACGATCAATGGCGCGCCCACACATCCTGGCATAGAAGATGCTGCTGCGATCCTTTCGATAGAGTGGCATCTCTTGATTGTTCATTTCGCCACGCCACATTTTTTCGTAGCCCGCAATCATCGCTTGATTATCGGCATCGGTGACGTACCACGACGCAGTGGTTTGACCAATCATGCCACCTGGCTCAAAGCCAAAAATCGCAGCCATGGCGGCGTTGGCTCGAACGATGGTTCTGTTTCTGAGCAATAAGATCCCAAACTCTGCAGTTTCGAAAATAACGTTCAGTTCTTCGTTCTCTTGCACAAGAGATTCGTGATCAATACTCATAGACTTTCACAACCCTTGACAGAGCGATTCGCTCAGACACCACTGAGCCTTAGAATCGTTGAAACCGAGTGTGAATTGATTCAGCAGAACAGTCTAGGTCGAACAAGCGATTCGCTCACACAATTGCGCGATATCACCCACCGATGCAGACTTTGGAAAGGGTATTCCCTCGAAGAGGGTATTCCCTTTAAAACGAATGAAATCAACGACAAAGCCACTTCAACGCCAACATAGGGCGTACAGTGGGCTGAACCGCTAGCGGACGGCCTTCCGCTTACAAAATAAAGGCATCCTATGAAACTTCCCGCACAGACCGAACCCACCCTTTGGGGCGCCGTTGCCGGAGCCGGCTTAGTCGCACTCATTGGTTTTGGTTTTGCCGACTGGCATACCGCTGGCGGCACTGCCACGATAGGCAAGGCAACTGCCAATAAGGCAGTTGCGGCTGCACTAGCACCTGTTTGCGCAGAAATGTTCAAACGCGATGCGAATTTTTCAGCCAATCTGGTTGAACTGAAAAAAGCAGATGAGTGGGCGCGCGCCACTTACATTGAAAAAGGCGGCTGGGGCAAAATGCCAGGCGTTGCCAAACTTGATACAGAAACCACACGCTCGTGCGCGGCACTGTTGGTTAAAGCTTAAGCCACCTAAGCTTTCGGTCAATAAAAACGGGCATTGAACCTCCTTTCGGAGGCGCAATGCCCGTTTTTACATTTTCAGACTATTTATCTTTATTCTTGATGCGTGTGTAAACCGTATTGACGGTCGTTGCCCGTACCGGATCTGCCAGCCCTGACGCGGGTTTTGGAGTCGAAGTATCTTTTTTCGGCTTTTTTGATTCTTTACTGGATTTCTGCTGACCTTTGGCCACGATAAGCTCCCTGAGATAAACGATAATATAGTTTACAGGTCAATTGCTTAATCTCACAATGTACGCCCAAATTACCCTTTCTGAAGACGACGTCACGATTACCGCGGTACGTGCACAAGGCGCGGGTGGGCAAAATGTGAATAAGGTCTCAAGTGCCATTCACCTGCGCTTTAGCATCCCCACCTCAACACTCAGCGCAGACGTGAAAGTACGCCTGTTAGCTTTGAACGACCACCGCATTACGCGAGATGGCGCGATCGTGATCAAGGCTCAAACCCACCGCAGCCAAGACATGAACCGTACTGAGGCGTTGGCAAGGCTCAACGAACTGGTCAACAGCGTGGCGCGGCCGCCCAAAACCCGGCACGCGACCAAACCCACCTACGGTTCAAAGCAACGCCGCCTTGAAGGCAAGCGTAAGCTTTCTGAAACCAAGGCATTACGGGGCCGCGCGCTGTTTTAAGGGTTGTGTGTGTCACTAGCAGACCTTAAGCATTTCACTGACGCTCCGAAACGGCGAACTTCAAGCCCTTCGCTGACTTGTCTTGGTCGCAGACCTGATTCCTTGAATCGATACCGTTTTAAAAATGAAAAATTGACCGTGTTGGCTTCGGTTTTAAAAGCGTCTCATCCGCGGCCGAGTTCACAATCACCGCCGCGTCGGCTGCCAGCAGATACCGCTGGGCAACCAGTTGATCGCTCACCTCTCGCACCTGCTGCACATACTGATTCAAGCCCTCTGGATAACGTTCTTCAAGAGACAACCTTGAGTCATTGGCCTGCAAGCGTTCTTGTTGCCGAGCAAAAAAAGGCTTGTAGGTGCCTGCCAAGCGACAAATCACATTTGTGACTGGGGCGTTGGGTCGACCGTGGGTGCCCAAAGGCACGGCAACATCGGGCACTTGAATCCCACCTAGTGGGTTGTCGTCGGCATCGGTTTGAGGCACCAGTACCGTGGCTTCGGGCAAGTAGTGCGGCGCGCCATACACCGTCTCATCTGCACGCGCAGGCCTCAGGGGCATCAGACAAGTGGGAGGTGGATCAAGCTGCTCGGCTACCCATTGATCTAAGGCAACGAGTTGAGCACGCAAGGGCGGTGACCAATCCAGCTGCCCATGCATCGATTCGCACAACTTATATTGTTCACGCATATTGAGATGCGCGGAGCCGGCGATATCGTACATGCGCACGGTATCGGGCAGCTCAAGGTCTGTCATACCCCGGGCGCCAGTACGCGTCAACGACGCGCGGCCACCCATGTAGTCAATATTGAAGTGCGTCACAAATATTTTGGGCAGCGGTTCGTTGCGCGCTTGCAGCGTTGCCATCACTGCACCGTAAGTGAACGGTTCTTCGTGCACACCTCGGTGTTCTAGGTTGGGCGGTGCCGGAGTACTGCCAGCCACTGTACCCGGGCCTGTGCCCGAGGCCATCAAAGGGAGTTGCCCAGCCGCACCACCCACCAGATGAAAGCCCTCAATAGTCTTCCTACCGTCTACAAGATTAAAACCATTGAGCAAAAAGCTTTTCAAGAACCGTGAGGTTTGCGAATAGCCAGCCGCGTAAAGACGCTGGACCGCACCCGCGAGCGGATTATCTGCCTGAGTACTATCGCGTAAAAAACGCGCAACATCGCGCACTGCTGCAAACCCTGCTGCCTCAAGGTAGCGGGTCTCGCCGTTTGTATCGACAAACTGCGGCGGCTCGAACCCCTGCCCAAGCTCCCATTGCGTCGATACCAGCATGAAGCCCTGCTCTTGCAAAAAACCTAAGCCAGCATCAAGCGACCCAATCGGCAAGGGGCGCTGGCGTGGACTGTTATAAAAAGCATGGCTCACCGGCAAGCCGCGGTTTGGCACATCTACCAACAAGCACCTCTGACTTTGCTTGGGATCTGCGGGTGCAATCAGAACAACGCGTGTTTGATATTCAACATTTCCGCGCGCGTTACGCGGGGCTTTGTCCAAATCAGGGATATTTTCTCTAGGGCTCAACTCGCCATGGGCCACACCCTCGAGGCGTACAAACGGAATTGAACGGTACGAACCAAGCGAGATGGTTTTTGTAATCGTCAGCATTGTCACGGCAGACGCGACATGAGGGTTGGAGGCCATCAAAACAATACCTCAAGAGAAATGATAAAAATAACATCATATTGGCTGAATCATCTTTTCGCCTTTTCTCGACAGAGCGGCAGGCTTGTATCGATGCATATTGCTATCTCAAGCCCTCAGGACCCTGATTGAGCAGACTTGAACGCTAGGGCCGCCGCGAAGCGCGCTTTGCGTTGGTATTTCTTGCCCCCCCTTTTCATACCAAACAGTTATATTGACAACATAATAAACAACACACCGGAGTCAGCCATGTGGGAAGAAAGCGAACGCTACCCCGATCCTCGCGTCATCTCGTTAGACCCCTCATTTGATGCCTATCGCTTGGCACTCGCCTCGGTTGAGCGACTCGCAACCGGATTTCGCTGGGCAGAAGGCCCCGTGTGGTTTGGCGACGGTCGCTACCTGCTCTGGAGCGACATCCCCAACAACCGTATCATGAAGTGGGAAGAAGAAACTGGCGCGGTCAGTGTGTTTCGCAAACCTTCAAACTGGGCCAATGGCCATACCCGCGACCGCCAAGGTCGTTTGGTCAGTTGCGAACACGGGCGTCGCGTCACCCGCACCGAATACGATGGCAGCATCACGGTACTGCTAGATTCGTTTCAGGGTAAAAAACTCAATGCCCCAAATGATGTTGTCGTGAAGTCAGATGGGTCAATCTGGTTTACGGATCCCCCCTTCGGCAGCTTAGGCAATTACGAAGGCGTCAAGTCACCGCTCGAGTTACCGCATTCGGTTTACCGCATCGACGGCGATACAGGTGTTGCCACGCTGCTGACAGACCAGCTTAAAGGGCCAAATGGTTTGTGTTTTTCACCAGACGAAAGCCTGCTCTACATTATTGAATCACGCGCCACACCCAATCGCTTGATTCAGATGTACGACGTAGTCGACAACGGCACCAAAATTAGCAACGGCCGAGTGCTTTTGGATGCAGGTGCTGGCAGCATCGACGGTTTACGTGCAGATATCGATGGCAATCTTTGGTGCGGTTGGGGTATGGGTACGCCAGAACTTGATGGCGTGATGGTGATCTCGCGCGCCGGAAAAATGATTGGCCGGATTGCGCTACCAGAACGTTGTGCCAATCTGTGCTTTGGTGGGCTAAAACGCAACCGCTTATTTATGGCCTCGTCGCATTCGATCTATTCGTTGTATGTAAACACACAAGGCGCGCTCGGAGGGTAAGCCGCAAGGTCTGCTGGCAATGGATAACCCTTGTTTACTCCGCAAGCAGTAGCGACTACTTTAATCAAAGACTATTTTTAAAAGAAAAATAATGAAAAAAATCCTCATAACCGTTATGGCAGTCTTTGTGCTTGGCGCTTTACCCGATACGAGCTGGTCGCAAGCGTATCCCAACCGACCAATCAAGTTGATTGTGCCCTTCCCTCCGGCTGGTGCTGCTGACGTGACCGCCCGCGTTGTGGCAAAAGCCTTGTCTGAAGATCTGGGGCAGCCGATCATTATCGATAATCGAGGCGGTGCGGATGGTGCAATTGCAGGTGTAGCCGCGATCAATTCGCTACCTGACGGCTACACCTTGCTGTTTGCCACGACGACTGGGATGAATGCTGCGCCCACGATGCGCAAGGTGCCCCCCTATGATCCTTTGACTGCCCTCACCCCTATTTCATTGGTAGGAAAGTTTGGTTTCTTTCTGATGATCAACGCCGAGGTTCCCGCAAAAAACATGACAGAGTTTCTTGCTTACGTTCGCGCGAACCCAGGCAAAGTGAACTACGCCAGCGGCAACGGCACCAGCATCATTACGACGGCACAATTTGCACTAGAAACAAAGCTAGATATGGTTCATATTCCTTATAAAGGGGATGCACCAGCAACGACGGATTTGATTGCTGGGCGCGTTCAAATGCTAATTGGCACCCCAGGCGGCGCCTTGCAACAGGTTCAAGAGGGTCGCGTACGAGTCTTGATGACGTTATTGCCAAGCCGCAGTCCTCTGGCACCCAATGCCCCAACCGCACAAGAGGTTGGAATCAACAACATGTCGATTAGCCCTTGGGGTGGCCTGTACGGACCCGTTGGAATATCGACAGAGGTGGTGAACCGTGTTGCGCTCGCCATGAAAAATGTCGCGGCTCGGAAAGACGTACGCGAGCAGCTTGGAACGATTGCCTTTGAACTTCAGAGTTCTACGCCTGCTGAGATGGATCAATTCAACAAAGATCAGCTTGCCACTTGGCGCAAGACAGCTGATGCGATCAACCTTGAGCGTAATTAAGAGAGTGCCTGAACTGCTAAAAAAAAATAGATAAGATGTCATTATGATATGGTGCGCGTAATTATTAAAACTTGTGTGCGTGAGTCTGCTCGTCTTTTTTATCAGCATCCATATCGACGTATTGAAATATGACCACCCTGATGCGCGCACTTGCTCTATTTCTAGTCATGCTGCTGAGCGGCTGTGCACTCCCTCTTGGGGAAAGCCTGCTGACCCCTGCGCCATCAAACAATCCAACACCGCAAGCCACCGTCATTGAGCTGAGCAACAAGATCAAAGCGCTCTGTCTTGAACCTGTTTACGCTGCATATTTTGCTAAAACATTTTGCACGCCAAGCGAATTAAGCCTCGCCATGATGTCTGATAGAACGAAAATCAATTCGGCACAAAAAGAGGCCCTAAACGCTTGGGCTCAAGCTTACGACAAACTGGCTGAGGAATTCAACGAAGCCCTGCCGTTAACATCAGCCGCAAACAAACAGATGGCTGAGTACAACAAAATTGTTGCGTTTCCGGCGGCACAAAAAAATCGCTTAGAGCTTTATCAAGGAAGTATTACGTGGGCTGTTTACAACCGCAAGCGTAAAGAGATTTCGGATGGGATCGCCGCCGAAAGCAGACGAGTTGCTCAACAGAAATTGTAAGGCTCGAACGATAGCGTTTCAGGCACAGGCGTTAACACTTAACGTATAGGCGATAGAACTTTTTCGAGCATGAACGCGCAAGCAAATAAGCTCAAAAATGGGCCGAACGGTATCTGATGTTGAAGGGTCAAGCGCTTAAATCGAATCAAGATTAACCCAACGACTGTTAATTTGCGCAGAATCCTGACCCAGGATTTGCATCTAATTTTGACCCACCCAATTTTTAAAATACTGCCATGCCAAAAATACAAGACCATCGCGTAAGAGTTGCCGCCTCAAGACGCGAAGAGATGCAAAACTCTCTTATGTTTAGTGCGCTTGCTCTAGCGTCTGAGAAATCTATTCACGAAATTGATGTTGATGACATCATTCAACATGCAGAGGTATCGCGGGGCAGTTTCTACAAGTACTTCCCCTCGGTTCAGGCTTTAATCCCAGCCTTAGCAAACCAACTGGCGCACGAACTCACTGCAGAGATTGATGCGGTCACCCACCAAATCCCCAGCACAGCTGCCAGATTGGTTATTACCGCGAAGTTAACCGTGCGCCGCTTAGTGAGGGTTAAGGTTTTAGGAAACTTTCTCATCCAACTGCCGTGGCCGAGTCAAAACCCTGAAGTCAACGTCTTTAAAAATATCAGCTCAGATATTGAACTTGGCATTAAAGAAGGGCTATTCACAAAAATGCCTGTCTCGGTAGGGTGCAACCTGTTTATCGGCAGCCTCATTGGTGGCATTCACGCCATGCTTTGTCAATCATCCTCTGCAAGTTATGAGAACAAAGTGTTATGTCCAGCGCTCATTGGCTTGGGTCTGGCTGCAGAAACAGCAGGTGAGTTATTAAAAGCGCCCGTGCCTGCTTTACCGACGCTACCAGACTCGGGCTTGCTAGGTAAGATAGCTGCGCTGAGTTCTTAGGTTAAGAAAGCGACTTCAGAACCACTGAATCAGACCAAATCAACACTAAAATTAAATTAGTTTATCCGCTTCAGTATTAAGTTATTCGCGAGAATTTGAGTGTCGCGCTAAACTTTTCCATCTAGACTTAGTAATGACTAAAGTTATTAATCACCTCTTCAGTGATGACAAAAAACAGCACCAAAAGATGCACGCGCGTCTCGTGTCAAGTAGCCCCGAATTAATCTCGACTAAATCCATCAACGAAATTAAAGTCGAAGATATCGCTGCGCAAGCCGAAGTGTCTAAAGCCGCCTTCTATAAATGCTTTCGAAGCGTCGAAGATTTATTGAATACCAGCGCTAAACAAGCGGGGGCTGAGCTGTTAATACCCATCTACTCGGTTGGGTTAACCATTTCTGACATTGCCTTACGAACGGCGACTAAAACCAGAATTGCAATACGCATAATGACTGGCATACCATTGTTAGGTAGGCTAATGTTGAACACTGAGTGGCCGTTTGGCGATACCAGACACAAAGGCTATCGAGACATTCAAAAGGACCTTGCCGCAGGCATTACACAAGGCTGCTTTACAGATATGCCTCTTGAAATCGGTGCCAACCTTGTCGTCAGCACCGTACGGGCTGCGGTTCAAGGCATACTCAATTCGACGCAAACTGAAGACTATGAGGCTCAGATCATTTACACCTTGCTCTTAAGCTTAGGGGTAGACCCAAAAAGAGCAAACGAAATTTCTAACATACCGTTTGATCAATTACCAGATCTACCAAAGAAGGGTTTGATCGGTAAAATTTTGACCTTAGTCGGCTAGACACCCACTCCAGCAACGAAGTTTGGGTACGGCCTCCTAAGCGATTGCCTAGTTGGCGAATCATACTATCGATTAAATTGGCTCCATTTCAAAATATACATTTGTCTATTTTGATGTAAACTTGTCGTGCGCGATAGGAGACCGTTAATGACTAAGCTAATCTGTGGATTAATTCTTTTTCTAGGCATCCACTCAGTGAGCATCTTCGCCAATGATTGGCGAAACGCTCAAGTCAAAAAATTAGGTGCTGTCACCTGGAAGATTTTCTATTCGGTGATTTCAATTGTCGGCTTGGCGTTGATCACGGTTGGTTATTTAGAAACTAGACCACAGCCGATCACTATCTGGTCACCCCCTCCTTGGGCTTGGCTTATCACCGTCTACTTCAGTCTTGTCACCATGACTTTAGTGGCTGCGGCTTACATCCCAAATAATGCCTTCAAAGCCAAACTTTAAGATCCAATGCTTGTGGGCGTTATAGTCTGGTCACTCTGCCATCTCACCACGATTGGTAGCCTTGCTGGAATCCTATTATTCGGCGGCTTCTTGATTTGGGGCGTTTTGGATCTCATCTCTTATCGAAAAGGACGAGCAGAGTCAGCTTTGCCTGACTCACCAATCAAGCCTACAGGCACGATGACCTTCGCGACCGTGGCCGTTGGCTTTATTGCCTGGACACCCTTTGCTCACATCGCCTACGGCATCGTGAGAGCTTAAGAGGTGCCTAGTCGCTAGGCCCAGTCTGGTTCTTTCCAAACTACGTCATCATCAATCGGCCAGACCGGCCTAGGCAACGCTTTGAACGTTAAGCGCTTTAAATTAGGCGTGGTTAAACCGGGGCTATCCACATCCATAATTTGTTCATCGGCAAAGAACTCATCAAAGCCAGCACGATAATGACCGCGGCTTTTGACAATGAGGCATTGGATTTTTGAAATATCAATTCCATGCATCTCAAGCATCACAGGTTCGGCTAACTGGCGGCGTAAAGTGCCAACGACAACTTGCAGACCCGAATCAACTAACTCAAGCAATGCACTGGGCCCGAGTGAGAACTTACGATCTTTCATAATGCCGCGTCGACCCATTTGAAACCCATCACGCAAGCAAATAATTTTTGCGCGGGCAGAAAAACGTTTTGAATGCTCGTGTTCTGTCGCGTTGAAGACTGCATCGAACACAGCGCCTTCACCCAGCGCGTGCGCTTGTGCCGCCAACTCAGGGGCAATAAACACACCCAGTACCACCCCACGAATACGTGCCTCGTGAAACGCCTGTAGTAGCCACGAAGTGCTGCCCCGCCCACCGCCGCCAGGGTTATCGGCCACATCGGCAAACAACATCGGCGCCAACCCATCGCGAGCGAGCTTGACTGCCTGTTCAACTTCGATCGTATCTGCGACATAACGCGCACGGTCAGCCCACGCCGCACGGGCCACGGTTAACGCCGCTGCGCGAGCTGCAGCCAAATCTCCACGCGAGGTCACAGTGATCGTCATGCCGCACTTCGGCACATCTGAAAACACAAAGCCGCCCGCCACCGAGACGTTTGCAATGGGGCCTTCCGAAGGCTTTTGCATCAATGAGTAAGCAAGCTTCAATAAATCGGCATAAGGGCCCCGTGCAGAGAGTAAGGTCACTGAGGGGGGTGTAATCGGCATCCGGATAAACGCTTTTACCGTTTTCATACCGGCAAACATTTCGTTCAACAGGTCAGCAGCTTCAGCGCCACGCTCGCGTTGATCGACGTGTGGATTGGTGCGATACGCGACTAAAGCATCTAGCGCATCAACGGTTTGTGGTGAAACATTGCAATGCAAATCGTGTGTGGCGAGCACTGGGATATCGGGCCCCACCAGACGACGAATCATGGTCATCATGACGCCTTCGGTATCGTCTTCATGGTCGGCAGTCGAGGCGCCATGATTACAAACGTACACAGCATCAACCGGTAAGGCAGCACGCAACGATACTTCTGCCTTGTGTATGAATTCTTTCCAGACCTCGTCACTGGTTGGCCCTCCTGGTGGCGCACCAATCACGATTAAGGGTACGGGCGCCCAATCGCCATACGAATCCATTTTTTCGTAAAACCCACGAATCTCGCCGGGTAAG
>CANKOW010000031.1 GCA_947484295.1 Alcaligenaceae bacterium
CATCTTCGACACTGCGTCTGAGTTCGTCATCGGGTAGGTTGCGGTGGATCAGCACCTGCGCCAGAATACGCCCCAAGGGTGAAGAGGCTTTGAGTTTGGCAAGCGCCTGTAAGTCGTCGGCCTCGGCACGCACCAGTTGCAGTACCTGCGTGGTGAGCTCGGGTGGCGCTATTCTGCGTGTTTGCAGGCTGAGCAGGCGTTCGATGATGATGGCGAGCGCCGCCACAGAAAGCGCTAAAAGAGGCCAAATGGGCCAGCCAGCCTGAGTAACAATCGATAACAAAACAAACCTCGCGAGTGGAGGGCGCAGAATACACGATGACTGAGTAGTCATTACCGCTGCACGCGGTATTATCGTACGAGGCATTGATCGTACTTGGCAAGTCGATTTAGGCCGGATAAAACTATCCACAGCAGCTGTGGATAATTCTGTGTGCATCTTCGAAGAGCGTGGAAAATACTAGCGTTAAGCCGTTTGCTCAAAAAACGATCATCATTTTGTCATATTTTGAAAGTACTTTAAAAACATAGAGTTAAATAAGTGCGTTGACCTGAAACTGTACGTTTGCAAATAATTTGTTATTTCACAAAGACTTAAATCACATTTACTTGCGCTGTGGATAGAAACCTAGTCGGAAGCCTTATGACAATTGAGAGTCAAGACACAAATGCTGCAACCACGCGAGATATCCTCACGGTTGCGCAGTTAAACCAAGCCGTCAGCCATTTGCTTGAAGACAGCTTTGATGCCTGCTGGGTTCGCGGCGAAATCTCTAATTTCACCAATGCCTCGTCGGGGCATTGGTATTTCACACTTAAGGATGACACAGCCTCGGTGCGGGCCGTCATGTTTCGCAGCCGAGCGGCCACTACAGGGTTTACCCCTAAGGCGGGCGATTCGGTCGAGCTCAAGGCGCGCGTGACGCTCTACGAGGCTCGGGGTGAATATCAGCTGCAAGTTGAGCAATTACGAAGGGCAGGCTTAGGCACACTGTTTGAAGCATTTGTTGCTTTAAAAAACAAGCTGTCCGCTGAGGGCTTGTTTGATAGCGAAAATAAGCGCGCGCTCCCACAGTACCCCAAGGCGATCGGCGTGATTACCTCGTTAGGTGCGGCCGCTTTGCACGATGTGTTAACGGCTTTGGCACGCCGGGCGCCGCATGTGCCGATTGTGATTTATCCCTCACTGGTGCAGGGCGCGGGTGCGGCATTGCAATTGCGTCAGGCGCTGGCGCTTGCCAACGCGCGCCAAGAGGTCGACACCCTTTTGCTGGTGCGAGGGGGCGGCAGCCTTGAAGATTTGTTTAGTTTCAATGACGAAGCTCTGGCGCGCGATATTGCGGCAAGCCTGATACCAGTTGTGTCGGGCGTGGGGCATGAAACCGATTTTACGATTGCTGATTTTGTGGCTGACGTGCGTGCACCCACGCCGACTGCTGCGGCTGAGTTGGTCTGCGAGACGCGACAGTCGCAGCTCGAGCGCGTGTTGGGGTCGGCGCAGTACGCCCAACAGTTGCTTGTGCGCCAGCTCGAGCGCCTCGCGCAGCGGGTCGACCGAGCGACTGTAGGTCTGGTGCCACCTAGCCAACGGCTCGCGCATCAGCTTGAAAAGGTCGAAGGGTTCGGACGCCGCGTGCGCTCAGCCTTTGACAAACAGTTTCAACGCACGCGCGCTCGGCATGCCCACATGCACCTGCGCTTTGAGGGATTGATGCCAGAGTTGAGCGCCTTGCGCGCACGCTTGACGCATGCCGGTGCAGAGCTGCAAGCGGGCCAACAGCGCCTGCTCTTGCGCGAGCACGCCCGACTAGAAGGTGTTGGTGCTCAATTAAGGGCGCTGAGCCCCGAACACACCCTCGCGCGCGGCTACGCCATCGTGCGTACTCCCGACAAAAAAATCCTAAGAAAATCGATCGATGCGCAGCTTGGCGAAGCGCTCGAAGTGACCCTTGCCGAGGGCGTGCTCAACGCGACCGTGACCCAAAGAGGCCTTTAACCATATTTCAAGGAGGGCTTGTCTTGCCGTTCGCCATGCGTCCGATACAATAATGTTTGTTATTTGTTTGTCCCACATACAAAAAGGATATTGCAGCAATGACCCACACGCTCCCAGCTTTGCCTTATGCCATCGACGCTTTGGCACCGATTATTTCAAAAGAAACGCTCGAGTTTCATCACGGTAAGCATCATCAATCCTATGTCACGAACCTGAACAATCTGATCCCAGGTACAGAATTTGAAACGGCTTCGCTCGAAGACATCGTTAAAAAATCTTCAGGTGGTGTGTTTAACAACGCAGCCCAAATCTGGAACCACACCTTTTACTGGAACTCGCTGGCACCAGCCTCGGGTGCTGAGCCAACCGGCAAACTCGCTGACGCGATCAATGCAAAGTGGGGCAGTGTGGCCGCTTTTAAAGAAGCATTTAACAAGTCTGCCGCGGGTAACTTCGGTTCAGGCTGGACATGGCTCGTTAAAAAGCCTGATGGCTCGCTCGATATCGTCAACACCAGCAACGCTGCAACGCCGCTCACAACGACCGATGTGCCTTTGCTGACCTGTGACGTTTGGGAACACGCCTATTACATCGACTACCGCAATGCACGTCCTAAGTATCTTGAAAGTTTCTGGACATTGGCCAATTGGGCCTTCGCTGCTAAAAACTTGGGCTAAGTTCGGTCACGTCTAAAAAAAGCCGGCCTGCGGGTCGGTTTTTTTTTGGGCTAAAGTAGCGGTGACAACAATAAACCGAACACACTCGTACAAGGAATTTTGCTATGGCTAACCAAGCCTTTATTTGTGATGCGTTACGCACGCCTTTTGGTCGCTATGCCGGCTCGCTCGCCCCAGTGCGCCCTGATGATTTGCTGGCGGTGCCGATTCGCGCGTTGGCCGAGCGCAATGCCAACATCAACTGGGCCGAGCTCGACGATGCGTTGATGGGCTGCGCCAATCAGGCGGGTGAAGATAACCGTAACGTGGCGCGCATGGCCACCTTGCTGGCCGGGCTACCTGTCGCGGTGCCAGGCGGCACGATTAATCGCCTATGTGGCTCGGGGATGGATGCGGTGGGTACAGCGGCTCGCGCCATCCGCTCTGGGGATGCCTCGTTGATGCTGGCGGGCGGCGTCGAAAGTATGTCGCGCGCCCCGTTTGTGATGGGTAAAGCTGACACGGCTTTTTCGCGTAACGCTGCGATTTTCGACACCACGATTGGTTGGCGCTTCGTGAATCGTTTGATGAAAGCGAAGCATGGTGTTGACTCGATGCCAGAAACGGCAGAGAACGTAGCCGATCAATTTAAGGTTTCGCGCGAAGATCAAGATCTGTTCGCGATGGCGAGCCAAGAAAAAACCGCTGCAGCGCAAAAAGCAGGCTTCTTTGATAGCGAAATTGCAGTGGTCTCGATTGCACAAAAAAAGGGTGATCCACTCGTGGTGAGTCGTGACGAGCATCCTCGTCAAACCAGCCTTGAGGCCTTGGCTAAATTAAAAGGTGTGGTGCGCGAAGCGGGGTCAGTCACGGCGGGCAATGCGTCGGGTGTGAATGACGGCGCTGTTGCCATGTTGTTGGCCAACGACGCTGCTGCCAAACGCCATGGTTTAACGCCGCGCGCCCGAGTGGTCGCAATGGCCACAGCCGGTGTAGAGCCGCGCATTATGGGTATTGGCCCCGCGCCCGCCACGTTAAAAGTGTTGGCCTTGGCTGGGCTGACCATTGACCAGATGGACGTGATCGAATTAAACGAGGCCTTCGCAGCGCAAGGCCTGGCCGTGACACGTATGTTGGGCCTTGCGGATAACGATCCACGGGTCAATCCAAATGGCGGTGCAATTGCCCTGGGCCATCCTCTGGGCGCAAGTGGCGCGCGACTAGTGATGACAGCGGTGCATCAATTGAACGCCATCGGCGGGCGCTACGCGCTGTGCACGATGTGTATTGGGGTGGGGCAGGGCATCGCCATGATCGTTGAGCGTGTCTGAGCGAGCTCGATCTGTTACAACTTAAGCTGCGGTGGGAGACAGCGACGCGAGTCGCTATTTAGGTGGGGCTCAAGCAACCTTCGTTGCTTGGCGCCCCGCGTTGAGCGGCGCTCTGAGTGAACCCCACCTGAAGCGCTTTGACGTACTACTGGATGCCAGTAATTTTTTTGCCAGCCGTGATGCCGCGCTTAGCAAACCAGCCTTGTTCCATTTCGAGGGTGTAGCGCACCGGCGCGGTCGAGCAATGCGAGGTTTCGGTCATCGGCGCCATGTCGGCGATATTGGTAATCGTGCCGTCATCCAAAATAAAAGCGATTGATAACGGCAACGGGGTATTGCGCATCCAAAAGCATTGCACATTGGGCTGCTCAAAAATAAACAGCATGCCGTGATTGGGTGCGAGCTCTTTGCGAAACATCAGCCCGCGCGAGCGCGTGGTGTCGTTGGAGGCCACTTCGGCCTGAATCCTGTGCATGCCTGCAGTAAGTGTTTTAACCGGCAAAGGAGGGGTGGAGGCTGCGGTTTGGCAAATGGCCTCGGGCACGTACGCTACCACGCCAAACACAAAAACAAACAGCACAGCCATAAGACTGCGCTGCTTCAAAAGCACGAGCAACTGTCGCATCTCTACTATCCAAGGGGTTATTCACCCCGGTAGTTTAAGCCGCGGTTATATTTGTGGCTTGCTTGCCTTTTGGGCCCTGCGTCACTTGAAAAGCCACTTTTTGGCCTTCTTTCAGGGTCTTAAAGCCGTTCATTTCGATGGCTGAGAAATGAGCAAATAGATCTTCGCCGCCGTCGTCTGGTGTGACAAAGCCGAAGCCTTTTGCATCGTTAAACCATTTTACTGTACCGGTGACCTTAGGGCCATTGTTTGTAGCTGAATCCGACATTCCGCCTACCTCTTTATGCAATGTATAAACCGAGAGAAGGAACTATGATTTTTTGACTTGTTATCATGATTCTTTCGGCGCTTCTATACCCAAATATTCTTGAGTATTGCGAGATATTGAGCAGATTTCCACAAGACGTCAAGCCCCAAAGCCTAAACCAAGGGTAATACAGGATACGAAATAGCCTAAGTTGTCACAAAAATGAACATTTTAGCCGGGATGTTGTTATCTGATCATGTCTACACGTACTTCGCTGCCCCCAGATCTTGTAGTCGAGAAACTCACCGCAAAAACGGCGCCCCCGCCAATGTTCAAGGTGATTTTGCTCAATGACGATTACACGCCCATGGAGTTCGTGGTGCATATCCTTGAGAAGTTTTTTGGTAAGTCTGCCGAAGATGCATTTAGAGTGATGTTGCAGGTTCACCATGAAGGTAAAGGGGTATGTGGCGTGTATCCCTTTGATATCGCCTCAAGCCGGGTGGCGCAGGTCGCCCAGTATGCCCGGGCGCGGCAGCATCCTCTGCAGTGCTTACTCGAGCCAGCGGATGATGCCTGAGTACCATGCAGAAAGTGGGCAAAAAAATACAGTTTGAAAAGTTTTTTACGAGTTGTAACGCTTACGCCGCGGAAAGCATAGAATATGAATCAACGGTGTCATTGACGCAAGAAGGACGGAGGAATTGTGATTTCGCAAGAGCTTGAAGTAAGCCTACATATGGCGTTTGTCGAGGCACGTTCAGCTCGCCACGAATTTATTACGGTTGAACACTTATTGTTGTCACTGCTTGATAATGCCGCGGCGATTGAGGTGTTGAAGGCCTGTGTGGCCAACATAGACGAATTGCGCAGCCACCTGCGTAAATTCGTAACCGATAACACCCCTGTGATCCCAGCCGGCACCGAGGTAGACACGCAGCCCACGCTCGGTTTTCAGCGTGTGATTCAGCGCGCGATCATGCATGTGTCGGCGGGCGGTGCTTCCAAAAAACCAGTCACGGGCGCGAACGTACTGGTTGCGATTTTTGGCGAAAAAGAATCGCATGCCGTGTATTACCTCCAACAACAGGGTATTTCGCGCTTGGATGTGGTGAACTTTCTGTCGCACGGCATCAGTAAAGCGGCAGCTGCCGAAACGCCTGCGGCCAAAGAGCAACCTGGTAACGGCGAAGAGCAGGGCGGCGACGCTCGCCAGTCACCACTTGCACTCTATGCACAAGACTTGAACGCTGAGGCTAACGCCGGTCGTATCGATCCGCTCATCGGACGCGAGCATGAAGTTGAGCGCGTCATTCAAACTCTCTGCCGTCGACGTAAAAATAACCCTCTGTTGGTCGGTGAGGCCGGCGTCGGTAAAACCGCGATTGCTGAAGGCTTGGCCTACCGTATTACTCGTAGTGAAGTGCCTGAGGTTTTGCAAGACGCACAGGTCTATTCGCTTGACATGGGCGCTTTGCTGGCCGGCACCAAATATCGGGGCGATTTTGAACAACGCCTGAAGGGTGTGCTCAAACAGTTACGTAATAACCCTCAGGCAATTTTATTTATCGATGAGATCCACACTCTGATCGGTGCGGGCTCAGCCTCGGGCGGTACACTCGACGCTTCAAATCTACTGAAGCCTGCGCTGTCGTCTGGGCAGTTGCGCTGTATCGGCGCCACGACCTACACCGAGTTTCGCGGAGTCTTTGAAAAAGACGCGGCGCTTTCTAGGCGCTTTCAAAAAGTCGATGTGCCCGAGCCGAGTGTGGCGCAGACCATCCAAATCTTGCGTGGGCTTAAAGGTCGCTTCGAAGAGCATCACGGCGTGAAATATTCAAGCGCTGCGTTAACTGCAGCCGCTGAGTTGTCAGCGCGTCACATCAACGATCGCCATTTGCCTGATAAGGCTATTGACGTGATCGATGAGGCGGGGGCGGCACAACGCCTGTTACCACGCTCGAAGCAAAAGAAAGTGATTGGTAAAACCGAAATCGAATCGATCGTTTCTAAAATTGCGCGTATCCCACCCCAAACGGTATCAAGCGACGACCGCAGTAAGTTGGCCACGCTTGAACGTGACTTAAAAACCGTGGTCTACGGGCAAGATGGTGCGATTGACGTGCTAGCGTCTGCCATCAAAATGGCGCGCTCAGGGCTCGGTCGCCCAGAAAAACCGATTGGTGCCTTTCTGTTTTCAGGGCCAACCGGTGTGGGTAAAACCGAAGTGGCACGCCAGCTGGCATTCACCTTGGGCATCGAACTCTTGCGCTTTGATATGTCCGAGTACATGGAGCGCCATACCGTGTCACGCTTGATCGGCGCGCCTCCGGGGTATGTCGGCTTTGATCAGGGCGGTTTGTTGACAGAGGCCATCACCAAACAGCCGCACTGTGTGTTGTTGTTGGACGAAATTGAAAAAGCGCATCCGGATGTCTTTAATATTCTGTTGCAGGTTATGGATCACGGCACGCTGACCGATAACAACGGCCGTAAAGCCGATTTCCGTAATGTGATCTTGGTGATGACCACTAACGCTGGGGCTGAGGCCTTGAACAAGCCAAATATTGGGTTCTCAAACACGCGTGCTAGCGGTGACGAAATGGGTGACATCAAACGTTTGTTCTCGCCCGAGTTCCGTAATCGTTTAGATGCGATCGTGCCCTTTGCCCAGCTTGATCAAGAGGTCATCTTGCGTGTGGTCGATAAATTCTTGATGCAACTCGAAGACCAACTGCACGATAAACGTGTAGAGGCAAGCTTTACCGACGCCTTGCGCGCCCACTTGGGTAAAAATGGTTTTGATCCCTTAATGGGCGCACGGCCTATGCAGCGCTTGATTCAAGACACGATTCGTCGCGCTTTGGCAGATGAACTGTTGTTTGGCAAGCTGGTTGATGGTGGGTCGGTCATTGTGGATATCGATGCCGAGGGTAAGGTAGTGTTGACCTTTGGGCCGCGTGCCGACAAGTCGCAAAAATCGGTGTCGGGTTCGGATCAAGAAGCCGAGTTGGCACATTGATTTTTCGCGAGGGATGACACCTTCAAGTTTTATGTTGGCCTGTCATCACTGTGGCGCAGCCTATCAGCGCCCAGTGCTTGAACCGGGCCAGTGGGCACAGTGCGAGCGCTGCGATCACGTGCTTGAAACCTACTCGGTGTTTACCCCACGCGCTTGGTTGGCCGTGATCCTCGCGACCTTGGTTTGTTTTGTATTAGCCAACGTGTACCCGATCGCCACACTCTTAATTTCGGGGCAATCGCAAGCCGCCTCGTTTTTTGATGCCATTGTAATTACGTGGCAAGCGGGCTATCCCGAGGTTGCGGTTGTTTCGTTTGCTGCTGGGTTTTTTCTTCCGGTTGTGCAATTACTACTTCTGCTTTGGGTCTTTTTGGCGCTTTCGCTTGGCCGCTTACCCTTGTTCTTTGAAGAACTCATCAGCCTAATCGATCTGCTCAAGCCCTGGTGCATGGTGCCGGTGTTTTTGATGGGTGTGTTGGTGTCAGTCGTCAAACTGGTTGGGTTAGCGTCTTTGGTCCCAGGCGTGGGGCTCTTCGGAACGGCCGTTGCAGCAATTTTTGTCACAGCGTTGACTCGGCTGTCGGCTCAAAAAATTCGCTGCCTTGCACATGATACGGGCTTACCCGCGCCGTTCGAGCCATTGCCCAAGCCGCCATCTCCTTCCTTGTTTAATCGTACCTGGGCGCTGATCATCGCTGCGGCCCTGCTGTATATCCCGGCAAATCTTTTACCAATCATGCAAATTAACTCGATCGCTGGCAGTTCGGCGCACACGATTTTAGGCGGTGTGCTCGAGTTGGTTTCAATGGGGTCGTACAGCATCGCCGCAGTGGTTTTTATCGCCAGCGTGGTGGTCCCTTTGTTCAAGCTCGTCTGTTTAACGGTGTTGGTGTATCTGGCTCAGAAGCGTGCCGAGGGTGCGCTCAGAACCCGCACGCATTTGTACGAAGTCGTCGAGTTCATTGGCCAGTGGTCGATGCTGGATGTGTTTGTGGTGATTTTGCTATCTGCCCTCGGTCGTTTTGGTGCTTTGCTAACGATTGATCCCGGGGGCGGAGCTGCCGCCTTTGCTGGGGTCGTGATTTTGACTATGTTGGCGGCGCTAGGCTTTGATCCTCGGCTGGCCTGGCGGCGGGCGGGACACCGCAGGCATCTTGTGCCACAGCCTACGAAGATCACGACTTGACTGTGGTGTTGGCCCGATCCTTCGAGCACAACGACTTGAATCTAGTATTGGCTCTAGCCCGCGAACATCACGACTTGAATGTAGTATTTGCCAGCCCTTACTCCAATGCTGCCTAATATTTAGTTTACAAGTGATCGCGTATGTAGTGCGCCGCATCATACAATCCATCGACCCGTTGGAGTCGTAAGATTTTTACTGTTTTACCTACCAAGGAGCCGGCATGCCGGAGCAGTCAATCACAAACCAAGCACCCGGTTTGCCGCGCGTGAGTCAGCGTCCCAAGCGTAACCTAGGATGGGTCTGGTTGATTCCGATTGTGGCGGCCTCGGTAGGGCTTTCCATTCTGTATCACAGCTGGTCTAAACAAGGCCCTCGTGTCCTGATTACCTTTCAATCGGCGACTGGCCTAGAGGCCGGTAAGACGCAATTGCGGTATCGCGATGTGGTGATTGGTCTGGTCAAAGAGATTCGTTTAAACGACACGCGCGATAAGGTCGTGGTCGAGGCCGAGTTGAACAAAGATGCCGCTGGCATGGCAAACGAGGCCACTCAGTTTTGGGTCGTGAAACCACGCGTTGGTATCAGTGGGGTATCGGGGTTGTCGACGCTGATGTCGGGTGCCTATATCGAAACCGACACTAAACACGGTGCACTTGGTAAGGCTACAAAAAAGCAGTTTGCTGGGCTCGAAGAGCCTCCGCCCATTACCAGTGACCGGCCAGGTACGCGTTTTGCCTTGCGCAGTGACGACTTAGGTTCGCTCAGCGTTGGCGCGCCGGTATACATGCGTCGTCTGCAGGTCGGCCTGATCTCAAGCTATAAGCTAGAGCCGGGGGGTAAATTTATTGAAATCGAATTATTTATCGATGCGCCCTATGATCGCTACGTAGACGGCAGCACCCGCTTTTGGAACGAAAGCGGCATCGATGTCTCGCTTTCGCCTGATGGCATGCAAATTAATACACAGTCTTTGGTGTCTTTAATTGCGGGTGGAGTATCGTTTGGCGCGTTTGGTAAGCCTCGTGACATCTCTGACGTGGATCGAGTGTTTAAGTTGTACGACAATCGTCGCTCTGCCGAGACCGAGCCGCAAGGTGTTGCCGTCCCGATCCAAATGCGTTTTGATCAACCTACCCGAGGGCTTAAGGTGGGTGCCATGGTCGACTTTAACGGGATTGATGTTGGTGTCGTCAATTCTGTGGCGCTTGATTTTGACATTGTCCGCCAAAAGTTTTTTACGTCGGTCAGCGCGACCCTATATCCAGAACGCTTGGGTGCGGTGTACCAAGAAATGAATATGTCGCGACGTTCTCTCGAGCAACTCACCGATTCGTTGGCTCTCATGACCAAGCGGGGGATGCGCGCCCAGTTGCGAACCGCCAACATCTTGACGGGTCAGCTGTACATCGTGCTTGAAGATTTTCCGAAAGCTCCGAAGATTGATCCACCTAAATCAGAGATGCCCTTTAAGATGCCGACCTTGGCTTCAGACGATCTGGACAAACTGCAACAGCAGGTTACCAGTATCATCAATAAGCTCGACAAAATACCGTTCGAGTCGATCGGTAACGAAGTCAACGAGATGGTCAAGCAGATCAAGGTACTGACTGTGACGCTTGATAAATCGGTTGTACCGAAACTGGCTTCGACGCTGACGCAGGTTGAGTTGACCGTCAAAAATCTGAACGGCTTAATTGCACCTGGCAGCCCAATGACCGCGAGCACTGAGGCCATGCTTGAAGATCTGAGGCGTAGTTTGCGTTCGTTACGCGGTCTGACCGATTCGCTACAGACGCAGCCCGACTCGCTCATTACCGGCCGCAATCCTAAACCCTATTCACGCGAAACACTTGGGGCCCCAGCAAAATGAAAAGCACCTGCAAAATGAAAACTTTCTTGCCAATTGTGTTTTTCGCCTTGCTAGCGGGCTGTTCATCGCCCGCGCCGCACTACTACACCTTGAGCCCTGAGGGCACACGTACGGCCGCCGCACCAGGTCAACGCGCGGTCGCCTACGCACTGAGCCCGGTCACGGTGCCCCCTGAGGTCGACAATACGGCCTTAGTGACACGAGAGCCTAACGGGCGCCTGTTGCCGTTAAGCGATGACCGTTGGACAGCGACTTTGTCTTCGCACTTGCAAAGCGCGCTAGGGCTAGAGTTGACAGCTTCTTTGGGGATGCCGCCCGTGCAAAATATCAATCAGACCGTGACGCAGACTGATGCGACCCAAGTGCAGGTCGATGTGCAACGCTTTGAACTCGTGCCTGGGCAGTACGTCGCCCTTGACGCGCTGTGGCGTTTGCGCACTGGCCAGAGTGGGTTGGTGTTGACCTGTTTTTCAAGGTTCAAACAAAACGTCGAAATCGGTGTGACAGCGCTTGTGTTGGGCCAACAAAAGAATACCCAATTGTTGTCCGTGCAAATCGCACAAGCGCTCGTTTCGCGCAGTGCACCTGCAGAAGCTCAGTGCACGCAGTCAAAAATAAAGGGCTAGCTTTTGCCGGTGCTACCAAAGCCACCGGTGCCGCGTGTGCTTTGTTCAAACTCGTCCACCACAGTAAATTGCACTTGCGCAATGGGTAAGACCACGAGTTGGGCCAAGCGCTCAAGTGGCTCGAGGGTATAGGCGGTTTGGCTGCGATTCCAGGCCGACACCATCAGGGGCCCCTGATAATCAGAGTCAATCAAACCAACTAGATTGCCCAACACGATGCCATGTTTATGGCCAAGCCCCGAGCGTGGCAAAATCACTGCAGCGTAAGCTGGGTCGGCAATATGCAATGCCAAACCCGTGGGGACGAGATGGGTTGCGCCAGGTTCAATCACCAAAGGAGCCTCAAGGCATGCCCTCAAATCCAAGCCAGCCGAGCCTGTCGTGGCGTAGGCGGGGAGATGTTCGCGCATCCGGGGATCTAAGATTTTTAATTCGACAGCGTTCAAGGTGAGTTCCTTAAGGTTGGGAAGTGTCTCTTGGTTCAAGTCATTCTTCACGGCGATGGGCTCTTGCTTTTGACATTGAGCTCTTAGGGGCTCTACAGCGTTGTGTACGAAGTCTTTTAGGTGGCACGACGTCGCTTGCTGAGGTCATTTTTGTAGAGTGGGGTAGCGTCGTTTATTCTGGTGCGCGCTACGGGTGATCCAAATCAGCACCGCAATGCCGATCAAGACCGCGCACCCCAGACCCGAGTAAATCAACGACTCGCGTGAGTGCCTGGCGGCATCGAGGCTAATCGCGGTTAAATACCCCGGGGCCAGCAGGGCTGGAATCCATAAAATACCAGACAAAATATTGGCGAGTTGAAACTTCTTTTCAGGCATCCCCATCACGCCCGCAACCGTTGGGATCAAGCAGCGTAAGGGGCCTAGAAAGCGCCCCACTAAGACGGCTAAAAACCCGTACCTAAAACACATTAAGCGCGCGCGTGCCACCGTGGTGCGACGCGTTTTCAGTAACTTTGTGCGTAAGACGCGAGGGCCAAACCATTTGCCAAACCAGTAGGACAGCGCATCACCGAGTATGGCACCCGCGACACCCCAAAGAAAAATAGGGAGCGCAGGAAGTATGCCGCTGCCCACTAAGCCCCCGCTCATCATCAGTAAGGCCGTGGCAGGCAAAAAGATCCCGATGACAAAAAGCGATTCGCCAAACGTCATTAAAAAAATGATCACGCCAGCCCAAGCCTGATGGGTTTGAATAAACTGCCCTGCCTGTGTGATCAGCGCTTCCATGTCGAGCTGTACTTACCGTTTGCCAGGAAGGCGTGCCGCAATCGCAGCAATCAGTTGACGTGCCACATCTTGCTTGGCGTTCGTTGGGAGCGGGTGTTCGCCCAGTTCATCAAAGATACTGACGGTCGTATGGTCGGCATCCATGACGTGTTGAGCGAGATTGCCGATCAGCATCGGAATCCCTTTACGCTTGCGCTTGTCGTGCGCATACTCAGACAGGCGTTCGGTTTCAGCCGCAAAGCCAACGCACCAAGGGGCGTTGGGTAAAGCAGCCACTGTGGCAAGAATGTCAGGGTTGACGGCAAACTCTAAGTTGGGTGTGTGTTTGGTTTTTGACTTTGGGTCTTTCTTAATCTTGTCAGTTGCCACGTTAGTGACTCGCCAATCGGCTACCGCGGCAACCGAGATGAACACATCTTGGTCGTTAACATGTGCAAGCACCGCATCGTGCATTTGCTGCGCTGTCTGTACTTGAATGCAGGGGATACCGTAGGGCTCGGGTAGGGCGGTGGGGCCTGAGATGAGCGTGACCTCAGCGCCTGCTTCAAAGGCAGCACGTGCGAGCGCGTAACCGGTTTTACCTGAAGAGCGGTTGCTGATCACACGCACCGGGTCAATCGGTTCGACAGTCGGGCCCGCCGTGATTAAAACGCGTTTGTTTTGTAAAAGTTTAGGCTGAAAAAAAGCCACCATTTCAGCTAAGAGTTGCAGCGCCTCAAGCATGCGACCGTCGCCAGTTTCGCCGCAGGCCTGTTGTCCAGCACCAGGGCCCAACACCTTGACGCCGTCTTGCTTCAGTTGCGCCACATTACGCTGGGTGGGTGCCGCCGACCACATCTCGCGATTCATCGCAGGTGCAACGAGTAGGGGGCAGGCTCGGGCCAAGCAAAGCGTTGACAGCAAGTCGTCGGCGCGCCCTTGTACTAACTTCGCCATGAAGTCGGCCGAAGCCGGTGCAATCAAGATTGCATCGGCGCCACGGCTCAGATCAATGTGCGCCATGTTATTCGGAATACGCGGATCCCAAGCATCAATAAACACAGGGCGCCCGCTTAACGCCTGCATGGTCACTGCCGTAATGAAATGTGTGGCGGCGTCGGTCATGATGACATCGACCGTGGCGCCTTGCTCGACGAGACGGCGTACGAGCTCGGCCGACTTGTAGCAGGCGATACCACCACTCAATCCCAACACAATGCGTTTATTCAGCAGCTCTTGCATGGCGACCTCGCAGACGAAGAATTTCATCCAGAATCATCAGGATAGCACCGAGCGTGATACAGCTGTCGGCAACATTAAAAGCGGGGTAATACCAGTTTTGCCAGTAGAACAATAAAAAATCAATGACATGGCCGTAAGCAATCCGATCGATGACATTACCAAGCGCGCCGCTCAGGATCAGCGCCAAGGCGAGTAATAGGCGAGTTTGTGAACGATTTTTATGCATCATCCAGAGGATGAAAGCAGAGGCGCCCAGCCCTAAAACAGTAAAAAACCAGCGTTGCCAGCCCCCTTGATCCGCGAGAAAACTGAACGCCGCCCCGCGGTTATAAAGCAGTGTGAAGTCAAAGAAGGGCAGGACATTAAGCCGATCGCCATACCGCAAGGCCGAGTCAAACCAAAGCTTGGTGAGCTGATCTGCGATCAACAAGCACGCTGCAAGGACTAGCCATCGCGTGAGCGGTGGCTGGTGCTGGCCTTGCGGGTGTGCTTGTGGGTCGACACTCATTGTGACTTAGCCGTTTGCCTTGGCTTCGTTCATATTGCTCACACAGCGTCCGCAAATATCAGGGTGTGCGGCATCGTGGCCGATATCGTCACGCCAGTGCCAGCAGCGTTCACATTTTTTGTGGGTTGAGGGTGCAATGTTGATCAAGAGTTCGGTTTGCCCGGCAGCGCTTGCCGCATGTACGCTCACTTTTGACACGATCAACATAAACGGCAGTTGTTCTGCAACACTTTGTAACAAGGCGAGGTCAGCGCCTTGTGCGGTGAGTTCGACCTCACCCTGCAGTGACGAGCCAATGCTGCCGGCCGTGCGAAGCTCCTCGAGTTTGCGTGTCACAAGCGCACGGATTTCGCGCAAGCGCGACCAGCGCTGTTGCAACGTGTCAGCCTCTGCGATGGTCGGTACTGAGTGATAGCACTCAGTGAAAATCGTCAGACGGCCGGTGTCTGGTTGATTGGCCAGGGTTGACGCGCACAAAATGCCCCAAGCCTCTTCGGCGGTGAATGACAGGATGGGTGCCATGAGTTTGAGCAGTGTCTGGCTGATGTGCAGCAAGGCCGTTTGCGCCGAATGACGCGCCCGGCTTTTAGGGGCTGAGGTATACAGCCGGTCTTTCAGCACATCCAGATAAAAAGAACCTAAATCTTCAGAGCAAAAATGTTGCAACCTCGACATGGCGGGTTGAAACTCGTATTGCTCAAAGCTCTTGAGCACTTCGGCCTGCATCTGTGCCGTCATCGCCAAGGCATAGCGATCAATTTCAAGCATGCTTTCGGGCGACACTGCATCTTTTGCGGCGTCAAAGTCAGCCAGATTGGCGAGTAAAAAGCGTAAGGTGTTACGAATGCGGCGATAGCTTTCTACCACTCGCTTAAGGATTTCGTCAGAGATGGACAACTCACCCGAGTAATCGGTACTGGCGACCCATAAACGCAAGATCTCGGCACCTAGGCTGTCAGAAACTTTTTGTGGGGCGACGACGTTGCCTACCGACTTACTCATTTTGCGACCCTGGCCGTCAACCACAAAGCCGTGCGTCAACAAACCGTTATAGGGGGCACGGCCTTCGAGCATGCAGCCCGTTAAGAGCGATGAGTGAAACCAGCCGCGATGTTGATCAGAGCCCTCAAGGTACAGATCGGCAGGCCAAGGTAACTCGCCATGCGAGCCGTGCTGTGCATTATTCAAACCACCTAGCACGGTGGCATGGGTCGTGCCCGAGTCAAACCATACATCGAGCGTGTCGCGATTTTTTTCGTATTGGTCGGCCTCGGGGCCGAGCAAATCAGCAGGTTCAACCGCTTGCCAGGCTTCGATGCCGCGTTGCTCAACCAGCTTGGCGACGGCCTCAAGCAAGGCTGGGGTGTCAGGGTGCAGGGCGCCGGTTTCTTTGTGAAGAAAGAAGGCCATGGGCACGCCCCATTGGCGTTGCCGCGATAAAGTCCAGTCGGGGCGGTTTGCGATCATCGCGTGCAGGCGCGCGCGTCCCCAAGCTGGGAAAAAAGCGGTGGCTTCAATGGCGGCCAGCGCGCTGGAACGCAGCGTTGGCGCAACGTCTTTGGGCTGCACATCCATCCCAGCAAACCACTGACTGGTTGCCCGATAGATGATCGGTGTCTTATGGCGCCAGCAGTGCATGTAGCTGTGCGTGTGTGGTTCTTGCTTGAGCAGGGTGCCGGCTTGCGTCAAGGCTTCAACAATTTTTGGATTCGCAGCCCAAATGCTTAAGCCACCGAAGCCGGGCAAACTGGGCACGAACTTACCATCGCCCATGACGGGGCTGATGATGTCGCCATCTTTCATGCCGTTGGCTTTGCAAGATAAAAAGTCTTCGATACCATAGGCGGGTGCCGAGTGCACCACACCAGTACCCGTATCGAGCGTGACGTAATCGCCCAAATAAATAGGTGCCGTGCGTTGGTAGCCAGCGTCAAAGTGCGCCAGTGGGTGTTCAAACTCGAGTTTATTTAACGCTTGCCCAAGGCAACGGGCAATGACTTCGCCTTGCAGGTTCCATTCTTTGAGGCAAGCTTGGACACGATCAACTGCAATGAGCAATAGTGCACCCGTGGCAGGTGCTGGGCTGACGCGCACCAACGCATATTCGAATTCAGGGTGAAGGTTCAGCGCCTGGTTTGACGGGATGGTCCAGGGGGTCGTTGTCCAGATCACGATGGCGCCGGGCTCAACGCTTTGCAAACCAAAGGCTTTAGCCAGTGCAGCGCGATCAATAAACGGAAACGCGACGTGAACGGCAGGGTCTTTACGATCGGCGTACTCAACCTCGGCTTCAGCTAAAGCCGAGCCACAATCAAAGCACCAGTTCACGGGCTTGAGCCCTCTGAACACATAGCCTTTGTCGAGGATGCGACCCAGCGCACGAATCTCGTTGGCTTCGTTGCTGAAGTTCATGGTCATGTAGGGGCGATTCCAGTCGCCCAACACGCCGAGTCGTTCAAAATCCTTTTTCTGGCGATCGATTTGCTCAAGCGCGTAGGCACGCGCCTTGGCTTGCACTTCAGCAACGGGCAAATGCTTACCGTATTTTTTTTCAATCTGAATTTCGATCGGCATGCCATGGCAATCCCAGCCCGGCACATAGGCGGCATCAAAGCCGGCCATGTTACGGCTTTTGACGATGATGTCTTTTAGGATTTTATTGACGGCATGCCCGATGTGAATATCACCGTTCGCATAGGGCGGGCCATCGTGCAGTAAAAACGTGGGGCGCCCTTTACTGGCTTCTCGAATCGCCTCATAGACGCGTTTCTCTTGCCATTGCGCGACCCATAGGGGCTCTCGACGAGGCAGGTCGCCGCGCATCGGAAACGGGGTGTCGGGCAGATTGAGTGTTTGTTTATAGTCCATGAGGCGCAAAATAAGCCCGCGCATGCTGTGCATCGGCATGCATGGCGGCAGTCAAGGTTGGGAGATCAGGAAACTTCTCTTCATCGCGAAGATGTTTGAGAAGCTCAACGCGAATGAGTTTACCGTACGCATCAATATTGATATCGAAGAGGTGGGTCTCGAGCAAGATGCGGCCATCGTCTTCGACCGTGGGACGCACGCCAAGACTGGCAACCCCTGGCAGGGACTCTGGCCCTAAGCCGTGTACCCGCACCACATAGATCCCCGAACGCGCTGCACACCTTGGTGTGACGCGCATATTCAACGTTGGCATGTTGAGGGTGCGACCCAGTTTCTTGCCATGCACAACGTGACCGGTCATGCTGTAAGGGCGCCCGAGCAGGCTTTGGGCTTGTGTCAGGTCGCCGGTGGCGAGTGCGGCGCGCACTTCAGAGCTTGACACGCGATGGCCGTTCAGGTCTTTGACTTCAGAGAGTGTGTGTACTTCAAGGCCTAATTGTGGGCCCATTTTTTTGAGTAAGGCGACATCCCCCGAACGCTGGCGGCCAAAGCGAAAGTCTTCACCCACGATCAGCCAGCGCGCGTTCAGGCCCTTGATTAAGAGCTTTTCGATGAAGTCTTCGGCCGACATTTCGGCAAAATTTTGATTGAAACGCGCGAGGACGGCTTGTTCGATGCCGGCGTGGCTCAGCGCGCTGAGTTTGTCGCGCAGCCCGTTGATTTGCGGCGGCAAGAACTCGGGTCGTCGGTTTTTTTCGGCGAAGAACTGTCGCGGGTGAGGCGCAAACGTTAAAACGGTTGGCACTAGCGCGCGCGCACGGGCGGCCTCAGCCACTTGGCTGAGCATGGCTAGATGCCCTAAATGCACGCCATCGAAATTGCCGATAGAGAGCGCGGTTGGTCGCCGCAATAAAGGGGCCGAAGCTTGACGAAAAATGCTGAAAGAGGTATTCACAAGCAACAGTTTACAATTTCAGGCTTCCTTGTCTGTGAAAAACCATGCCTGAACCCCAAAAGTCGCACTGCCGCTTCGTTATTTTGATCTCTGGTCAGGGCTCAAACATGCAGGCGCTTGTACGTGCGTGCCAGTCAAAGGCCTGCTCGGGCGAGGTGGTGGCGGTGGTGTCGAACCGCGCGCAAGCCGGTGGCGTGCAGTGGGCACAAGGGCAGGGCATTGCCACTGAAGTTATCACGCACACCGATTTTGCCTCACGCGAGGCCTTTGATCAGGCCCTGGCTGCTGTGGTTGATCGTTACACGCCCGATTATGTGTTGCTGGCTGGCTTCATGCGGATTTTGACCCCAGCCTTTGTCGAGCACTATGCAGGCCGTTTGGTCAATATCCATCCTTCTTTATTGCCGGCGTTTCCGGGCCTGCACACGCACGAGCAGGCCTTGGCTGTGGGGGTGCAAAGTCATGGCTGCACAGTGCATTTTGTGACGCCGGTGCTCGATCATGGCCCAATCATCGCCCAGGGGGTGGTACCCGTGCTGGCTGACGACACCCCCAACACGCTCGCTGCACGGGTGCTCACGATTGAGCATCGTGTTTATCCCGCAGTTGCCACCTGGCTTGCGCAGTCGCGTGTAAAAATTATGCCTGATCAGCGCGTCCAGGTTGAAGGTGTACCCAGGCGCTTATTTGTATCGGAGCACACCCAATGATTGATTCTAAAAAAGTAGACCGTCGTCAATCTTCAACAGGGCCAAAGCGTTCGATTCAGTCGTTTGCACAGGGCCGTGCAGAGGGTCAAGAGAACCGACCCAAGCGTAATGTGGATGGCGCAAAAGGTGCCTCGCGTGTGGGGACCAAAGAGGCTGCGCGCGAAGCTGCGCGGGCCGCCGGCAATGCGCTGCCGCGTAAAGGGTCTGCCACCGAGCGCCTGATGAACGCCACGCCTTTTGCGCAACGCTCAGGCGCGCCACGCCCGGGTGGCGGTTACAACGGTGACCGGCCTACGGGTGTACGCGGCGAACCGCAGCCGTCAACTTACACCGGTCGCGTTAAGCCACATTTGCCCATGATGACGATTCGCTTAGACCAAATTCGGCAGGTACTCGACGAGGTTTTAACCTGGCGCTTTGCCGCAGACTCTGTCGTGTCGCATTGGTTTCGGGCGCATCCAAAGTTGGGGGTGCGTGATCGCGCCGAAGTGGCTGAAGTTGTTTACGACGTCTTGCGTAACTTGCGGCGCTATCGGCAACTTGCCGAAAGTGGCGTGGGTAATGCGGTACGGCGGTTGGCGATTCAGGGTGCGATTGTGATGATTGACAATGGTCGCGTGCGCGAAGTGCTTGACCCGGGCGAAATTGCCTGGCTAGACCGTATCGCCCAAATTGACGAGCAATCTTTGGCGGTTGAAGTGCGCACCAGTTTGCCCGACTGGTTGTACGAGCGCCTACAACACATGCCTAATCTCGAGCAACTGGCGCTGGCCTTAAATCAACCCGCGGCGCTTGATATTCGGGTCAATCCAATGAAAGCCGATCGTGAAGAGATGCTGGCCGACTTGACCCGCGGCAATGCGGTACGCCATGCGCCGGTGGCCACACCTTATTCGCCGTGGGGGATTCGCCTGACGGGTCGCCCCACTATGAATAAGTGGCATCAGTTTGAGCATGGCTTAATTGAGGTGCAAGACGAAGGTAGCCAGTTACTCGCCTTACTAGTCGGGCCAAAGCGCGGCGAGATGGTGATTGACTTCTGCGCGGGCGCAGGTGGTAAGACTTTGCTATTGGGTGCGCTCATGCGCTCGACTGGTCGTCTGTACGCGCTTGATGTGTCGGCCACGAGGCTGGCTAAGGCCAAGCCACGGTTTGCACGCAGCGGCTTATCAAACATTGTGCCAGTGGTGCTCGAGCACGAAAACGACACGCGGGTGCGACGCCTAGCCGGTAAGGCACAACGTGTCTTGGTCGATGCGCCGTGCAGCGGTGTCGGTACTCTGCGTCGCAATCCTGATCTGAAGTGGCGCCAATCGGTGCAAAGTCTGCAAGAACTGACGGCCTTACAGGCGCGTATCTTGGCCAGTGCGTCGCGCTGCGTGGCCCCAGGCGGGCGCTTGGTGTATGCGACCTGCAGCGTGTTGGTTGAAGAAAATCAAGCTCAAGCTGAGCGCTTTTTGGCAGAACACCCGGATTTTGAGTTGATTGATGCCGCGCAGTTGCTTGCTGCGCGCACGCCTTTGCAGCTTGAAGGGCCTTATTTGAATCTCAGGCCAGACGTGCATGGCACCGACGGCTTTTTTGCAGCCGTGTTTGAACGGCTTAAGGCGGGGGCAGAGGTTGCATCCGTTGCAAAGGGCGCGACCGAGGTGAAAGTCGCGATTGAAGCCCAAGCGGCGTTTGAAACGGACTTAATCGAGGTAGCAGAAATAGCCCAGGTAGAGTCGTATCCAAAAAAAGCAGTCAAGGCAAAGCCTCGCAAAAAGGCCGAGAAGGACACTGCGCCAGCTCCGGCCTCGGCAATAGACGCATTTGCGGCCTTTCTGGCCAAAGATGCACAAAACGATCATCGGGATGACGTTGAGCCCGAGGATGATCAGTCGGCCAAGCCGGCTAAAAAACCACGTGCTAGCAAGACGGCGGGGCGGGCAAAAAAGGTGTAATAGCTTGATTTTGCGCAAAAACCTTGTGGTAATTGTCGGGTCAAGTTGGGTGCTTAGGCTAAACTAAGAATCATTATTTTGTTGTGGGCGGTCTAGATCTTTATGAATGAAATCATTTCTTTTGTCGCAGGCGGATTGTTGCAGGCTTCTTGGTGGCAAGTTGCCTTGATCACCCTGGGGCTAACCCACGTCACGATTGCGGCCGTTACGATCTTTTTGCATCGTAGTCAGGCGCATCGCGGTCTAGATTTGCATCCTGCTGTCATGCACTTTTTCCGTTTTTGGTTGTGGCTGACCACCGGTATGGTTACAAAAGAGTGGGTGGCAATCCATCGCAAACACCACGCCCGTTGCGAGCGCGAAGGTGATCCACATTCGCCCATGATTTACGGCATCAATAAGGTGTTGTTCAGCGGCGCCGAGCTTTACCGTCACGAATCAAAAAACGCCGAGACCCTATCTAAATTTGGTCATGGCACCCCTGACGACTGGGTTGAAAAACACATTTACTCGCGCTTTAGCGCGCGCGGTATTTTGATCATGTTGGTGATCGATGTGGCGTTGTTTGGTGCACTGGGCTTAACAGTGTGGGCCGTGCAGATGGCCTGGATTCCGTTTTGGGCTGCTGGCGTGGTCAATGGCGTGGGCCATTTCTTTGGTTACCGTAATTTTGCCTCGCCCGATACCAGCACCAACGTATTCCCGATCGGCATTTTGATCGGCGGCGAAGAACTGCACAACAACCACCACGCTTTTGGCACTTCGGCTAAGTTTTCAAGCAAATGGTACGAGCTCGATATCGGTTGGGTATACATTTTGGGCTTACAGGCCGTTGGCTTGGCCAAGGTTAAAAAAGTAGCCCCCCGTTTGCGACTTGAAGCGACAGGCAAACCTGGGGTCGATGCGCGCACACTGCAGGGCGTGATTGCCCACCGGTTTGAGATTCTTGAGCGTTACACCGGCATCATGAAAACCGCTTGCCGCGCCGAGCTCACGCGCTTAAAAGCCACAGCTGCTGACAGCCAAGATACCAGCCACACCGACGCACTGGCGGCGGCTACACATTGGCTTGGGCGTGGTGACGAAACCTTGCCCGCTGTCGAGCGTGCACGGATTGATCAAGCGCTCTCGCAAACGGCTGCGTTGGCAACCTTAGTTCAAATGCGCCACGAACTGGCCAAACTTTGGGACAGCTCGAGCGCCTCGAGCGAGCAACTGCTGCACGAGTTGCAAAACTGGTGTCAGCGCGCTCAGCACAGCGGCATCGCTAGCCTCGAAGAGTTCGCCTTACGCCTACGCCGCTATGCGGCATGATCGACAAACTTAACGTACCTCAGCGCGAAGCCGTCACGCTCGCGGCTCAGCATGCGTTAGTGTTGGCGGGTGCGGGTAGTGG
>CANKOW010000032.1 GCA_947484295.1 Alcaligenaceae bacterium
GCATTGGCCCAGTGTGCCCAAACGCCGAGATTTCGCAATAAATCAATTGCGGGTGACGCACGCAGAGAGCCTCGCCATCTATGCCCAAAGACTTTGTCACACCGGGGCGCATATTGTGAATAAAAATATCAGCCGTGGCGGCTAAACGCTCAAAGGCAGCTAACCCCTCAGCCTGCTTCAAATCGATCGCCACTGATTTTTTGCCACGATTGAACACATGAAAATTCAGCGCATCGCCATAGCGAAAGGCAGCGCCCATGTTGCGCGCATCATCTCCGCCCTCAACCCGTTCGAGCTTGATCACCTCGGCACCGAGATCGGCAAAAATTGCCCCAGCAAAGGGCCCAGCTAGCACTTGACCAAGCTCTAAAACCGTAACGCCTTGCAGAATATTTTGCATGTATGACAATCGTTGAAAAATTGATGAAGCCGGCTTAACCTACTCGGGCTCAATACCGGCAGCCCGGATAATGCGACCCCAGATGCGTACCTCGCTTGCTTGATATTCAGCGAGTTCATTTGGTGTACTGGTGATCGCTTCGCTACCTAAAGACTCTTGGCGTAACACCATACGTTTTGACAAAGCAGCAGACGCAATCAGCTTCGCTAACTTATCAACGATATCTGGCGCGATGCCAGCCGGTGCATACACGGCATTCCAGTAGGTCACCTCAAATCCTGACAGACCTGATTCAGCAACGGTCGCAACCGCCGGCGCAGCTTTAGAGCGTGTCGCAGCACTGACCGCCAAAGGGTGCAAGCGCCCTGCACGAATAAGCGGCAAGGCAGTCGAACTATCTAAAAACATGTAATCAATTTGGCCACCCATCAAATCATTGACTGCCTGCGGATTACTTTTATAGGGTACTGAGGTCACGGCAATTTTTGCCATCTGTTTCAGCAGCTCTGAACCCACCAGACTCGACGAACTCCCACTACCAAAATTCAATTTACCGGGAGTCGCGCGAGCAGCTTGTATCAAATCCTCGACAGTTTTAATCTTTGACGAAGCGTTGACCACTAAAAACATACTGCCTCGACCAATCAACCCGATCGGTTGAAAATCTTTTACCGGATCATAGGGCAGCTTTTTGTAAAGATATTGATTCGCGACCTGGGTAGTATTGGTCGTCAGTAATAGCGTGTAACCGTTCGGTTTAGCCTGTGCAACAAACTGGGCGGCCAACATACCATTTGCACCGCCACGATTTTCAATCACAACGGTCGCACCAAACTCTTCTGCCATCGACTGTGCCATCGCTCGAGCTGTTTGATCAGTTCCACTGCCCGCAGCAAATGGCACCACAATCGTAATCGGCGCCGTCGGAAACTCAAGCACCTGAGCGCACGCAAGGCCCGCATTTGCTAGCCAAAGGTATAAACCGAAAAATAGTTTTCGTCGTCTAACGTTCAAGATGTTGCCCCCAAGTGCTGATCATTATTTTTTTAGCCAGACCTAATCGGCTTAGCTAAAACTAATCATTATTTTTTGCCAGAACTAATCATCCGAGCTAAAGCCTATCCCTACTCGCAGAGCTAGAACCGCGCTTCGCATCAAACTTATATTAACGGAAGTGCAAGTCGCACTTCGCAAAAACTTACACCATTAACGAATCGATGCAGTGCAACATAAACCCCTTTTATGCGGAGCCCACCTGTGTTACACCATTACCTACACCAAGAGATGCTAGCGGTACAGCTAGCACCACATCATGACAGCAGGAGACAACATGCAAAGTGCCACCGCGTTTAATCGTTCTGAGGGTGACCTTGGCAATATTGTTGCGTTAGAACATGTCAACCTAGCGATTCCGGATCAAGCCCTTGCCACCATTTTTTACGCGATGGGGATGGGCTTTACCCGTGACCCTTATTTAATGCCTGGCATCACAAATATGTGGATGAACTTAGGCCGCAACCAATTTCATCTGCCCACTGGCAAGCCCATGGTGCTACGCGGCAATATTGTGATTGTCACGCCAAGCCGCTCGGCCCTGCTCGAACGTCTTGCCTCGGTGCAAGACTTATTAACAGGCACTGCATTTAGCTTTGAAGAGCACGCAGACCATGTCATGGTGACCTGCCCGTGGGGCAATCGCTTAAAGTGCTACGAACCTGCGCCAGAGTTTGGCCCGATCAGCCTTGGCATGCCTTGCATTGAAATGCTTGTAGATCACGGCAGTGCCAAGCCAATTGCACACTTTTATCGCGAGATCATGAACGCCAAAGCTGTGACGGGTACAGATCAAGCAGGGGCCTACGCGCGTGTATCAGTAGGCCCCAGCCAGGCTTTAATTTATCGCGAAGCCGACAGCACCGACAAGCGCCCGTACGACAATCATCATTTGCAGATTTATATTGCGGATTTTTCTGGTCCCTATCAACGGCTAAAAGCTCGTAACTTAGTCTCACTCGAGGACAGCGTGCATCAATATCGTTTTAAAGATGTGATCGACCTTGAAAGTGGCAAAGTATTGCATCACATCGAACACGAAATTCGCAGCCTGATGCACCCCTTGTATGCGCGCCCTCTGATCAATCGAAACGCAGAGCGAAACATTCAGAATTTTGTACCCGGGCAAGAGGCCTATGTTTGGACCTTGCCATAGTTTGTTGTTAAGTATAAAAAGTTAAAAGTAGCGCGCACTCGTCAAAAAAATTACCTTGAAAATCTAGGAGGCTAATCGTGACACCAGGTAGCAAGCGCGCATTGATTATTGGTGGCTCGTTAGCAGGATTATTCGCAGCAAATTTATTGCGCAAGCATGGGTGGCAGATTTCAATTTACGAACGCACCCAAGGGGATCTGGCGAGCCGAGGTGCGGGCATTGGCACCTATCGCCAACTCTTTGACATCATGGCTAACTTGGGCATTCAAGACCTCGAGGCAAAATGCATCCCACTAAAAAGACGTCTTTGTTTTGGGCCGTCTGGCGATGTCGTGCACGAGGTAAACAAACTGCACACCATGAGTGCGTGGGCAACAATCTATAACGCCTTGCGCGACCTAGTCCCTGCTCACGAGTATCACTCAGGCAAGCAACTGGTCTCGATTGAACAAGCCAACAATCGCGTGACAGCAGTTTTTAGCGATGGCTGCCGCGAAACTGGCGACCTATTGGTCAGTGCGGACGGTCTGCGCTCAACCGTGCGCCAACAGTTCGCACCCGAGATCAAACCTATTTATGCGGGCTATGTCGCTTGGCGCGGCATGGTCGATGAAAATGATTTTTCGACTGAGGACCACGCACAGATCTTTGAAAACTACGCATTTGGATTTCCTGAGGGCGAACAATTTTTAGCCTATCCAGTTTTAGGACGTACTAACGAGAATATTCGAGGCAAGCGTTCTTATAACTTTGTGTGGTATCGCCCTGCCTCAGAAGCGCAGTTAAAAGACCTGTGCACGGATGAACATGGCGTTTGTCACGGCAGCGCGATCGCCCCGCCACTGATTCGCAAAGAACTGACTGTGGGGATTAAAGCCGCCGCGAAAAAACTTTTAGCACCTCAACTTGCACGTATCGTGTGTCAAGTGCCTCAGCCATTTTTTCAGGCCATCAATGACCTTGAGTCAAAACGCCTGGTGTTTGGGCGCGTCGCGTTAATTGGCGACGCTGCCTTTATCGCCCGGCCGCATGTCGGTGGTGGGATCACAAAGGCGGCAATTGATGCTCAAACGCTGGCGCAGGCCTTAGCAGCTCAACCCGACAATATTGATCAAGCCCTAAGCGTCTTCGAGACTCAGTCGCTGCACTTTGGTGGCGGGGTGGTCGATCGCTCGCGTGGCCTGGGCGCGTATCTTGAGGGGCAACATAAGCCTTTCGAAGCCCGAACCCCAATACAACAGTCACGCGACATTAAAAAAGTCATGCAAGAGCAAGGTGCTGCGCTCACAAATGAATTGTTAAACTCAACGGATCCCGCGCATTAAACACTTACCCTAACAGAGCACACGCAGCAAATGAAAAAAATCGGAATGATTGGCATTGGCATGATGGGTCATGGCATTGCAACAAACTTACTCAAACACGGCCACGCACTGTCGGTTCTTGAACACGTCGGCAATCAACCGCTTGATGCCTTAATTGCGGGTGGCGTCACCACTTTTAAAACCCCCAGAGAGCTCGCTGCACAATCAAACATTGTCATCTTATGCGTCACTGGCACGCCGCAAGTCGAAGCAGTTCTTTTCGGTGAGCAAGGCGCGCTGCAAGGGCTCGAACCTGACAGTATTGTCATCGACTGCTCGACTGCCATCCCGGCCTCAACTGAACGCATTGCAAAATTTGTGTCTGATTATGGCTGCCATTTTATGGATGCCGCCATGACACGCACGCCTAAAGAGGCTGCAGAGGGGCGACTGAACTTACTGGTGGGTGCAGAACCCACTCTATTCGAGCAATGCAAACCGCTCTTAGCGTGCTTTGCAGAAAATATCGTGCACGTCGGGCCCGTTGGTGCGGGGCATCGCATGAAGCTGCTACACAATTTTGTATCACTGGGCTCGGTCACGCTTATGGCAGAGGCCGCCGCGTGTGCTCAGTTAGCCGGAATCCCACCCCAAACCTTTATCGACGTACTGGCCATGGGCGGCGGTTGGGGCGCACCACTCGAACGACTTAAACCTTATCTCACAAACAAGGATACCTCTAACTTACGTTTTAGCTTGGCTAATTCACTAAAAGATTTGAGCTACTACAACCAAATGGCCGAGGATATGAAAGTCGATCACACCGTCGCGCAAGCGGTGAAAGGCTCACTCTCCCAAGCATGTAACGACGCCGATCCACAGTCACTACTACCCGAGATCGTATCGATCATCGCTAAAAGAAATTAAGAAAATTATTCACCTCAACTAATCGTCACACCGCCGTCAATCACCAGACTTTGACCCGTCATAAACGAACCCGCCTGCGAGGCTAAAAAGACAGCCGCGCCGGCGATTTCATCGGACTCACCAATTCGGCGCAGTGGTGTTGTCGAGACGCGCTTAGCGAGATTCGCTTCGTCTTCCCACAAGGCGCGAGCAAAATCAGTTTTTACTAAACCGGGGGCAATGCAATTAACGCGAATATTGTGCGGGCCGTATTCAACCGCTAAATTACGTGCGAGCTGCATATCGGCAGCCTTGCTAATGCCATAGGCCCCGATCACCGACGAACCCTTAAGCCCGCCGATCGAAGACACGATAATGATTGAACCCGCTCGCCGAGTCATCATCTCGGGTACGACATAACTAATCAACCAGTGATTTGCGACGATGTTGTTATCGAGAATTTTACGAAATTGATCATCTGCAATGTTGGCTTGCGGGCCGTAATACGGATTACTTGCCGCGTTACACACCAAGATATCCACCTTGCCAAACTCACGCTTGGCAACAACCACTAAATTTTCAAGCTCTGTCTTTGACGAAATATTAGCGGGCACAGAAATAGCCGTGTTTGCGCCATGGCGCGCATTGAGGGCATCAACCACCTCCTGGCATGCTGGTGCCTTACGCGACGAGATCACCACCTTGGCTCCGTGTTCAGCCATACGTTCGGCAATGGCTTTGCCGATGCCACGCGATGAGCCGGTAATGATGGCAACTTGCCCTTTAAGATTAAATAAGTTCATGTTTTTTTCTCGTATTTGTTTTTGAAAAATTAAATGAGCGAATCATCGAAACACTTCACAGTGACGCTACATCGCATCACTTTTTAAATCACCATCACGCATATTGAAACGCTCTAACCTTTGGTTACGCCATAAGCCAGCCTAAGCAGCCATTCCTTTACGCAACAACTCATCGATGAGCTCGTTCATCCCGATTGCCCGAGTCTCAGCAAGCCCACGCAACTCACCCGCTAACTCAGCATTCAGCTTGACGGCAAAAGGGATCAGCCCTTTTTCTTGATCGATCTTACGTTGCTCTTTACGATCAAGTACACCACCCGCCGCAAAACGATCAGGCGTACCGGCTTGCTTGAGTTTGCCATCAATTTTTAGGCCCAAATTTTTATACAGGTCAGTCTTTTTCATATAGCAGGCCTTTCGTGTGAATCACGAAAACTAACATTAAAGATTATGCAGTGGCGCAATCTTTTGTACAGCAGGCAAAGCGAGCATCCGTTGGTAGTGGTCGGCTACGCGCGGAAAGCGTGCAAGCTCAACCCCGTTTTGCGTCAACCAGATCGTGAGGGTAAAGAGATAAGGGTCTCCAACGCTAAAATCCTTGCCCATCACCCATGGGCCGCGCAGTAGCTCGCGCTCAATCCAATCAAAACAATCAGTCATGTTCTGCGCAACTTTGGCTTTCATAGCTTGCAAGGCGCTGGCATCGTCTGCCCAACGAGCGCCGCGCGTTCCGTGCGCATGCGCCACATGTACCGTTGAACAGAACCAGCTATTTACAGCCTGTAATTCGGCCAGTGCAAACGGATCATCTAAGGGCGCCATGCCGCTTTGCGGATGGGTTTGGGCCAGGTATAGCAAGATGGCAGGGGTTTCGGTGATCACGCCGCGCTCGGTCACTAAAGCTGGCACGCGCCCTTTCGCGTTAATCGCCAGATACTCGGCTGAGCGTTGCTGATTTGCCTGAAAATCGAGACGAATGGCTTCAAAATCAGCGCCAATATGTTCAAGAACAATATGGCTGGCCAAGGCACACGAACGCGGGGAGTAATAGAAACGAGCAGTCATTGCAGTCATCCTTATTCAACTAATTATGAGTTTTTTACACCTGGCATCAAACAGCTCGCCGTACAGCAATGCGAGGCCCATACATTCAATCTCTCACCAAGCAGCACTGCGAGACCCTTACATTAAACATCTCGCCACACAACAGGGCATAACTTTTACACCGGCACCGTCGTGACATCATATTCGTACAGCCACTGATAGCGCGCACGAACTTTTTCGGGGGTCCACTCACGGTTCACGTATTCTTCTGCAGAGACTGCGTCTGCTAGTGTACGACTTTGAAAGCGTTTTCCGTTTTCGGCCGACCCCAACACAACTTTGGTCGTGCGTTCGATACGTGCCTGTTGATAGCGTTCGAGCCCCTGCTTTACATCATCGCCTGCCGCCTCAAGTGCTCGGGCCAGTACAACGCCATCTTCTAGCGACATCACAGCGCCCTGTGCAAGCATCGGCAGCATTGAGTGGCAAGCATCGCCCAACAGACTCACACGCCCGATACTCCACTGCGGCAAGGGCTCGCGTCCCATCAGCGCCCACTTATAGGGCTTTGAAAAAAACCTGATCATGCTGTGAATGTCGTCGTGCCACCCCGCAAACGTTGCGTGGCACTCTTCGTGCGTACCCTGCGCGCTCCAGGATTCGACCTGCCAGCCTTCGACTTCCATGATGCCGTTGAAGTTCATGTATTCGCCACGGTGCACGGGATAGTGCACGACGTGCCCGCCGGGGCCAACCCAGTTCGTGCCGACCATTCTGCGCATATGGGCTGGCAACTGATCCATGGGCACCACCCCACGCCAAGAGAGCATGCCGGTGTAGACCGGATTGTCGTCACCAAACAGCCCGTGGCGAATGCGTGAATGCACGCCATCCGCACCGATCAAGCAATCGCCCACAGCAGTATGGCTCTGCCCAGCAATGTCATATTGCAGCGTCACACCCTGCGCGGACTGCTCAAAGCCCGTGCAACGCGCATTGAGGTGAATCGCATCTGGTTTTTCACGGCGCACACCATCAACAAGCACGGCCAATAGATCAGGCCGATAGGTTAAATAATGACCAAAGCCGTAACGCTCGACTGACTCAAGACCCACTTCAAATAATTTCCAGGCTTGGCCGGTATTCCAGAGGCGAATCTCTTTGCCCTCGGCCTCACAGGCTAAGTCACGAAACTCGGGCAAGACACCAAGTTCGTGCAAAACACGCGCCCCGTTGGCACTGAGTTGTAGGCCAGCACCGACTTCACGTAGTTCAGAGGCTTGTTCATACACGTCAACGTCAAAACCCCGCTTTAACAGGGCCAGTGCCGCAGTCAACCCGCCAATCCCCCCGCCCGCGATCAAGATATGGGGGCGCTTCGTTTTTTTAATTGTCATTTTCAAACTCGTTGTTGATCAGACGCCTCACTGAGTGCAGCTCGCCCCCTGTTGAGGCGACGGGATCTCAAATGTCAGCGCAACCGAAATATTACCCCAGTGACCAATCGCGCTAAACTCAATCATGATAAAAATAGTAGGCTCCCTGAGGCAGGTCTTTGAACGCAGTGCCCTGCGTCATCCGGCTTTTCGCCGACTTTGGGTCACCACTCTACTTTCGTCTACCGCACGCTGGGCCGACATCGTGGTGGTTGGTTGGCTCACTCTCGAATTAACCGATTCAGCCCTCATGGTGGGGATTGTGACGGCCTGCAAAATGGCGGGCTATCTGTTGGCGCCCCTGATGGGCGTCGCAGCAGACCGCCTCGATCGACGAAAATTATTAATTCTTGCCTCTGTCGTAAGTGGCTTGATCTCAGTGGCCATGCTGGTCTTACTCGCCACGGGTTGGCTAACAGTCGGTTACTTAATGGGTCTGTCGCTAGTCAGTGGTCTGACTTGGGCGCTCGACAATCCTACCCGCCAGGCCTTCATCCCCGACCTCGTTGAACCAGAAGACCTCACGAACGCGATCGCTATGAACTCGGTAGCGACCGAACTCACGGTCATTGTTGGTCCGGCGTTTGGGGGCTTATTAATTCCGATTTTGGGCATTAGCGGAGCGTACTGGCTAATCGCAATGATTTATTGCCTAGACTTATTTGTTTTGTTGCGGCTGAGAGGAGTTAAACAGGCTGCCGCAAAAACACATGAGCCCCCCTTCAAAAGCCTGCTCAGCGGGTTTAACTACGCCTGGCACAACCATGCGGTACTGGTGCCGCTGTTGATCGCCTTAATGCTCAATCTTCTTGTTGCACCCTATCGTTATTCATTCTTACCGCTGTTTGCACGCTATGTTTTAGACGCGGGCCCTGCAGGTTATGGCTTTTTGACCTCAATGGCGGGCTGCGGTGCGCTGGTCACAGGACTTTGGTTGGTCTCACAAAAAAAATCAGGCCACCGAGGGCGTTTGCTTGTGGCGGGTGGGCTGCTATGGCCCTTCGCCTTATTTCTATTTTCGCTATCGACTTCTTACTACCTTTCGCTGCTTTTAATATTTTTAGCAGGCATCGCACAGGCCATCTGCTGGACCATGATCGCAACACTTATTTTAAGTAACACCGAAGAGTCAATGCGCGGTCGCGTCATGGGCATTCGAACCGGAGTGATCCTCAGCCTACCTTTCGGTAATCTTTTGGCAGGCGCCGCCGCACAAAGCTGGGGGCCTTCAATTGCACTCGCTGTCTATACCGCTTGCGCGATGCTGCTGATGGGGCTCATCTTTATCCTCATGCCAAAGTTGCGTCAATTAGCCTAGCAGCGGAACGTTGCATCCCTGTTATCACAGAAAAACTTTCGTCCTACGCTAGCGCTGACAAAATTTTGTCTAACGCCATCACAGAAACAATTTCGCCTATGCTGCTATGGGCGAAAACTCGTCTTGTCCGTCCCTTGGTGCAAGGCCTTTAATTGCCGTTCGACTGCATTGGCATGGGCTGCAAGCGCATCTTCGTCTAGGTCTGCCTTGGGCCGAGGCTCCCAATCAAAATGACCGTATTCATCGGCGCCACGCACTAGTTGCGCTGAGTCACGTAATTTTGTCTGACGCACGTTAGTTGGGATATAACGAATCGCAAAACCGATACGCCGATCTTCACTACGATTTGCATCTGAACCATGCACCAGTTTGATGTGATGCAAAGAGGCTTCACCCATCGACAGCGGTATGCCGCATGCTTTGGACTTATCCACCTCAACCGAAATTTCTTGGCCACGAGATAGCAAATTATCTTTATGAAAAGTATCTAAGTGGGGCAACTGATCAATTTTGTGACTACCCGGTATGACCTGCATAAAACCGTTTTTCTCGTTGACGTCGGTCAAGGCCACCCAAGCCGTAATGACGTCATCGGGGTCTAAGCCCCAGTAGGTTGAATCTTGATGCCACGAGACAAAGCCAGGACTTTTAGCCTCTTTGATAAAAAACGTGCTGCTCCAGCAAATGATGTTGGGCCCGATACAATCTTGCACTGCATCTAAAATCGCAGGATGATGTGCAATCGCATCAGCCCACGTGAACAGCAAATGCGTTTTATGTCGCCAATTACCTTGCAAGGGTTTACCGGTTTGCGCCTCATGCGCTTCAAGAGCGGCTCTAAAGCCCGACGCGTCATCACTTGACATGACCCGAATGGGCCACGATACACCTTCACTTTGATATTGCGCTACCTGTGGGGCTGACAACAGTTTCGGCATGACTTGGTCTCCGAGGCGTGTAATTGAAATCCGAGGTTTGAATACTGAATCAAATGGCCTGCAACATAGTTTGGTGTTTGCTCGCCTTACTCTACTTTGGCCGCACCCTGAGGCTTATATAGTTTTGCCCAACGCGCAATCTCGTCTTTTAGCAAGGTATCGAAAGCCTGTGGCGAAGACAATCTCACCTCGCCGTCAATGACTGCCAAGCGTTTCATCACATCCGGATGATTCAAACTCACGGCAAGTGCCTGATTCAGCTTATTGACGATCGCAGTTGGCGTTTTGGCGGGTGCCAAAATCCCCCACCACACCACCGCTTCAAAACCCTTGACCCCTTGCTCTGCAATCGTTGGGACTTCTGGCGCCGAGGCTAAACGATTTGACCCCGACGTTGCCAGAAGCTTGATACGACCCGTATCAAGGTGCGGTTTCAGTTGCGACATTCCGGTAAAAATAAGGTCAACGTGGCCACTGGCCACGTCGATGGCTGCAGGGCCAGCACCTTTGTACGGAACCGCCATCAGCTGCGCACCGGTTGCGCCCTTAAATAGCTCAGTGGCCAACGCAGTCGCCGAACCATCGCCAGACGTCGCAATACTCAACGGACCTTTAGCTTTAATTAAGGCCAGTAACTCTTGCACGTTATTCACAGGCAAATTGGCACGAGCGGCAAAGCCCATCGCGTAGGTGATCACGGTACCAATTGGCGTAAAGTCGTCTGGTGTTTTATAGGGCAACTTTTCGATCAAGGCTGGGTTAGTCGAAATACTAGCCCCAACTAGTAACAAGGTATAGCCATCGGGTGCAGCCTTAGCCACAACATCTGTGCCAACCACGGTATTACCACCGCCACGATTCTCTACGATCACAGGCTGTTTGATCGTTTCTGAAAATTTGTCAGCCCACGCACGCGCAATAAAATCACCGCCACCGCCCGCAGCAAAAGGCACGACAATACGCACGGCCTTGTTTGGAAAGTTTTCTGACGCGTCTGCTAGTGCGTTCACGCCAAACAAGCCTAAAACCAGCAAGCATTGCCAACCAAGAAGGATCGAAAATCTCAAGCCAAGCACCTTTGTAAAAATTGATGATTTTTCTGAAGCAACCTGATTCTACTGCTCATACTTTGTTACAAAAATGTCCATCGTCATTCGAGATCATCCGCTACTGTCTGTGTAGAATACAAAGATTTATTAAGTCGTCAGATATTAAGGATAGTCATCATGGTCGAGCGTGTGAGCCGTTTAGAAGAAAAGGTTTCGTGCATGGATGCCCGCCTAGGATTAGTTGAGCAAGATCTGCGAGCCTTGGGTAAAAAAATGGACGTGCACTTTTATTGGATGCTAAGTGCCATGGCCGGTATTGTTGCATTGCTGGCCAAAGGTTTTAAGTGGCTGTAAAAAAACAATTGATCTCTTTACTTGTTCAACTTTTCAGCACAGATTGCCATAGCGCCCTGATCTGATCTTTCATCCATAGCGATTCTTCCCAGCGATCCGACAATTCATAGCCATCCGCGCCCGTTATGGCGTACTCGGGTGGGCCAAGCTCACACAAAAAAGTAAAGGTTTCATCAGGGCCAGCTTTTTTTCGCCATTGCACAAAACCACGGCGCCACCAGTCCATAAAAACCGCCACCCAATGCTGATGTTGCGGAAACGACAGCTGCAATTGAATCTGTTCACGGCTCGCGACTCGGCCATGAAAACCCCAGCACTGATTAATAATGCGTTGCATCATCGCATCGTCTTCGGGCGAGATGGGATACCAAAACTCTCGTCCCACTACGTAATGCGACAAATCACCAGTCAAACGTAAGTCAGGGATGGCATCCAATAGATGCAAAGTAAAAAACATCTCGGTGGTCATGCGATTGCGATGGGTTTCGATATGCATACGCACACCGGCTTGTGCGGCCAACTCGCGCCAACCGGCAATCAGCGGGAGACACTCTTGTACCGTGTAGGGTCGTACATCCGGCTGCACATTTAAATGATCGGCACCAAACTTAACCACATGTTCGAGTATTGGTTTGAGATCATCAATCGTCTGCGGATACGCTTGCGCTTGCCAAGTCATGTCATGATCGCGCAAAAACTGCGTCACCTCTGCTGCGTAATTATGCTCAGCAAATCGCACGCCCGCCCCATCAAAACCCGCATCGCGAATCATGCGCAGTTTTTCTTGCAGATCCCACTCGTGCCCATCAGGGCGTCTGCGCTCCATCGCCCATAGCGATTGATAGACCAAAAGTTTTTGTGTCATGGGGTACGCTCAGTAAACAACAACGCTACGAATCGATTCGCCAGAGTGCATTAAATCAAAGCCGTGATTAATTTGCTCTAAGGGCATCGTGTGGGTAATCAGATCATCGATATTGATTTTGCCATCCATATACCAATCGACAATTTTCGGTACGTCCGTACGCCCGCGTGCACCACCAAAGGCGGTACCTTTCCAGGTTCTGCCCGTCACAAGCTGAAAGGGGCGCGTTTTAATTTCTTGCCCTGAGCCGGCCACGCCAATAATGACAGAGACACCCCAACCTCGGTGACAGCATTCAAGCGCCTGACGCATCACGTCCACGTTACCAATACATTCGAAGCTGTAATCTGCGCCGCCGCCTGTTAACTCAATCAAATGCGCAACGAGATCACCGCCAACATTTTTAGGATTTACAAAGTGTGTCATGCCAAATTTTGTAGCAAGCACTTGCCGGTCTGGATTGAGATCCACCCCAACGATCATGTTAGCGCCCGCCATACGCGCGCCTTGCACAACGTTTAGACCAATTCCACCTAAACCAAATACCACCACGTTGGCACCAGCCTCAACCTTTGCAGTATTGATCACTGCGCCAATGCCTGTGGTGACACCACAGCCGATATAACAAACCTTATCAAAAGGTGCGTCTTCGCGAATTTTCGCTAACGCGATCTCGGGCAAAACGGTAAAGTTTGCAAACGTTGAGCAGCCCATATAGTGATGAATCGGTTTGCCGCCCATTGAAAACCGGCTGGTGCCATCGGGCATCAGACCCTTGCCTTGGGTACCACGAATTGCCGTGCACAGATTGGTTTTACGCGACAGACATGATTTGCACTGGCGGCACTCTGGTGTGTACAAGGGGATCACGTGATCACCCTTTTTTAAGCTGACAACCCCAGGGCCAACATCTACGACGATCCCTGCCCCCTCGTGCCCCAGAATTGCCGGAAAGATCCCCTCTGGATCTGCACCTGAGCGGGTGAACTCATCGGTATGGCAAATACCGGTCGCTTTAATTTCAATCAGCACCTCGCCGAACTTTGGCCCCTGAAGCTGTACCGTCTCAATGACGAGCGGCTTACCCGCTTCATAGGAAACTGCTGCGCGAACATCCATCGACAACCTCTAAAGTAAAAACAGTAGGCGAACGCAAAACAATTAATACGCGATTAATGCACCATCAGTGCGCAGTGCGTACACGGTTAGTATGCCTGAGCTGAACCCCAAGCAAGCAAATCGTTGTATTCGCTCACGCTAAAAGAGTTTTTTTGCCACCTTGCTCGACAAAGCCAAAATAACGCTTGCCTGCAGTTTGATTTTCATAAATCGAGCCTTGATTCTTCGCGGGGGGCAGTGGCATACGAATAGGCGCCGCGACACAACGCGGCACGATCGTATCTGTGCCACAGATCAGACGATTTGAGAAGGCTTGCCAGTCAGCTTTACCCGCAGCCATCAAAGGATAAGCATCGGCTGCGGTAAATTCGTATAACAATAAGCCACGCGAACGCGTTGAAATGTTTTGAGCAGATCCATGCACAGCGCGAACATGATGAAACGACACCGAACCCGCGGGGCCTTCGCAGGCAACCGCTCTTGAAAAATCAACACCACACGTCTCTGGATCCATGGCACCGCAGAAATAGCCCTCTGCATCATGATGATCGTAAGTCGGGCCTTTGTGCGAACCGGGGATCACATACATGGCCCCATTTTCGACCGTAGTGTCATCCAACATGACTCCCGCCGCCAACACATCGTCATTTGAGTGCGGATAAAACGCCCAATCTTGATGCCATTCAACTGGCGAACCGAAATGCGGAGCCTTTAGGTTGAGCTTTGATCCATGTAAACGTATATTTTCGCCAAGAAGATCCTGCAAAATCCCCAAAAATTTTGGCGTTGTCATCAGATCTTTAAATGCCGGATCAATCACATGCGGTTTTTTAATACGCCGCACCCTAGGTTCAGAAGCCTGATGCCCAGGCTCTAGGTCGTACACATCATCATGGGTAGCTAAAGCGCGCGATTTCTCAACCAAATCGGCCAAGACCTCTTTCATTCGTAAAAGCGCACTCTCTGAGACGACATCTTCAACGATGACGAAGCCCTCTTCAGAGTATTGTTCAAGTTGCTTGGCAGTTAGGATGCGATTCATGTCTTTCACCGATCAGGTTTTATTTAATGATTGGGGTGACTTCGAAGATAGATTGTCTGTGTAACTTGCACACGATATAGCTTAATCAATCGTTGCGCCCGAGGCACGAACTGCCTTACCCCACTTGTCGACTTCTTGCTGAACGAATTGTTTCATGGCCTCGGGCTTTAAAAGAGACGCCTCAAGACCAAGCCCCGCGAATTTCTCGCGAACATCGGGCATTTGCGCGATGCGAATTAATACTTCATTGATACGCAATACCAGCGCTGCAGGCATCTTGGGTGGGCCGCTAATCGCTGTCCAGGACTCTGCCTCGAAGCCTGGAAAACCTGACTCAGCCACGGTCGGCACATCAGGTAGCGCCTGACGACGAGTCAAGCTTGTCACGGCAAGTGCGCGAATTTTTCCTGATTTCACATGCGGCACCGCCGAGTCAAAATTCACAAACATCATAGGCACTTGCCCCGACATCAGATCAAGCATGGCAGGTGCGCCACCTTTGTAGGGAATGTGGGTCAAATGCAAACCCGCGGCGGACTTCAGGATCTCCATCGACAAATGGTTTGAAGCGCCATTACCCGTGGACGCATAGTTATATTTGCCAGGGCTGGCCTTAATCAGGGCGATCAACTCGCCCAACGTGTTTGCAGGAAACGCTGGATTCACGACTAGTGCGTTTGGGCCTTTGGCGATCATGCCAATGTGGGTGAGGCCCTCGACAATGTCATAGGGCATCGAGCGATAGAGGGTGGCATTAATCCCTTGACTGCCTACACCCGAAACCAATAAGGTATAACCGTCGGGTGCCGATTTCGACACAAAATCTGAACCGATATTGCCGTTAGCACCTACCTTGTTTTCTACCACCACCACTTGACCGATCAATTCGGTCATCTTTTGTGCCACCAAGCGACCCATGTTGTCAGTGGTGCCCGCGGGTGGCATGGGCACGATCAAACGGACTGCCTTTGTAGGCCATTCTTGCGCCAAGGTACTGAAGCCCGAGCAGGCAAGACTTATCGCCAAACCGGTAGAAATCAACGTTTTGATAGATAGCATTATGATGTCTCTCAGGTTGTTATCATTGTTATCGTTGCTTTTTTTGGAATTAGCATAGCATGAAGCCTCAAAGTCCCTACCTAACCGACGAGGCTGCCATCATCACCGGCTCAGGTAACGGCATTGGTCGAGCCCTGGCCTTTGAGGTGGCAGGTGAAGGCGCCCGAGTATTTCTAGTTGACTCTAATGAGCAAAAACTCGCTGATACGCTAGCCGAGTTGCACGCAAAAGGACATGAGGCCCAAGGCGCCGTCATCGACCTTTCGCTGGCTGGGTCGGCTCAGCAAGCCGTCGATCAAGCCCGGGCCGCCTTCGGATCCATTCATATGGTGGTGCACTCAGCCTCACCCCCGCGACGCGAAGCAGACACGTGGCGCACCGTCACTCGTGAAATCTGGGATGAGATGTATCACGTCAACGTGAAAACCGGCTTTGAACTTGCTCGCTTGGTAGGCCAGCACATGATTGATGAAGGCATTGCTGGGCGAATGGTGTATCTCACTTCTCTGCACGCCCACACACCCCGAAATCTGCCTCACTATGCAACCAGTAAAGCCGCCATGTTGATGTTGGTCAAAGAGCTGGCCAAAGCTTGGGCGCGCCATGGCATTCGAATCAACGCACTGACCCCTGGTGCCATTGCTGCGGGCGGCTTTAAGCCTGCTGGCGACTTGGCGCTGAAAATTCCGATGCAACGTCTTGGTAGCGCGCAGGACGTGGCTGCAATGGGCTTAACGCTGTTAATTGATCGCTTTTCTGGCTATGTCACGGGCACAGAGGTGGTCGTTGATGGTGGCTTAAGTGTCTTTAACTGGTTTGATCCTGTTCAATGATCGAAAGTGACGGACTAGCAACGTAGTTATTTTGTCACTCAGTGACTCACATAGCATTATTTCAACACTTGAGTACTGGCCTTGAGTACTGGCCTTGATTGCTGGCCTTGATTGCTGGTCTTGAGTACAGCCCAAATCTTGCATTCGGCTGCCTTTAATAGCAATCCACACCATCCACGCTTAGCTGCAGCCTTCAAATGCTCGTTCGGGCACTGCATTCGTAGGAGCGAGTGCTATAACTAACGCTCATCTGCGCGGATTCTTCTTCGCTGCACTGTGTAGGGAACTAACCGATAAGCGAGCAATCTATGCGTTATTTTTTTATTTCGGCGGCACTTGCGTTGCTGTTCACTCTTGAAGCTCAACTCTTTGGATTGAACGTTAAAGCACCCGTTTACGCACAAGCACCCAGCATTGCCCAACAAGAAAACGCTGCAAACGACTGGAAGAAGAACGCAACGCCGCAAGAAAAACAAGACGCTGAAAAATTACGTCAACAGGCCAATAGCGATTTTCAAAAAAATGCGACGCCCCAAGAAAAGCAGCAGGCTAGCACCATGCATCAACAAGCGCACAACGATGCTGCGCAAGATCGTGCAAACCCAAGTGCCTCGCGCAAAGCCTCACAAGAGCGTGCCGCAGGCAAAGAAGCCCGCGGTGACGCAAATGCTGACCGCGGCAGCCATGGCCACGGCCGCAAGTAGCCACTCGAGCCTATAAGGCTGACTACACTTCACACTACCTTAATTTCTTAATATGGCGCTTTTAGTCGATGAGAGCGCGTCAAATCGTGGCCCTTGGCAGCCAGAGCCACCACCACTTCGGCCAAAAGCGATGCATAATGCCCTGCATGGTGCGCCCTCGAACGGACGTTGATGACATGACAAAACTACTAGTATTGCAAGGCCCCAATATGTCGTTTTTAGGGCGCAGACAGCCTGAGCTGTACGGCACGACCACTGCGGCAGAGCTTGATCAAATGTTGCATGAGCATGCTCGCGCCAACGCTTACGACCTAGAGATCTTCTATACCCATATTGAGGGTGAAGCAATTGCGCGACTTTACCAGGCTGTCGATGAAGGCATTGATGGTCTGGTCATGAATCCCGCAGGGTTTTTATATTCGGGTTACGCACTCAGAGACTGCCTGCGGGCAGTCAGCTTTCCATATATTGAGGTGCATATCACCAACATTGAAAAACGTGGCATGCACTCAGTCTTAGCCGAGGCAAGCGTTGGCGTGATTGCGGGGTTTGGTTTGCAGTCGTATTTTTTTGGGCTTGACGCAATGTACAAAATGGTAAAGCGCAAATAAACGGCAATCGACCCCTAGACTTCTATTGCTTTATCCACTAAAAAAGCAAACTTCAGTCTCAACGCAATCACTTGGACGCAACATGTCACAAGAAAAAGGTTTAGCTGGCGGCTCTTTAGGAACCCTTGAGTCTGCCGTCATGGGGGTAGCCGGCTCGGCCCCTGCATTTAGTGTCGCCGTCACCACCGCGGTCATCGTCGCCTCGGTTGGCGTCCTGTCTGTGGGCAGCGTGCTGTACTGTGGCTTGATCATGTTTGGCATTTTGTTTGCCTTTATGAATCTAAACAAAATAACCTCGCATGCAGGCGCAACCTATGCCTGGGTGGGTGCGGTGTTTGGGCCTCGATGGGGCTTCTTCGCAGGTTGGGGCCTGTTGGTGGCCTCGGTCATTTTTATGGTGTCTGCAACAATCCCTGCGGCCACCTCAACGCTAAAGATCCTCTCAGTCATGGGCTGGGTTGACGAGGCGACTATTGAAAGCACAACATGGGTGACCTGTGTATCAGCACTTTGGCTCACGCTCGTGACGATTATTGTCAGTAAGGGCATCAAACACGCTAGTTATGCGCAATTGATTTTGACAGTGATCGAGTCAATTATTGTGCTGGCGCTGATCATTGGTGCCTTTGTCGAGTACGGCTCTAAGCCCGCTCATCCTCCGACTTTTGCCTGGATCTCGCCCTTTTCGTTCAGCGCAGAAACCTTTGCCACAGGCGCCTTAACGGCCATCTTCTTTTATTGGGGTTGGGATGTCACCATGAACTTGGGCGAAGAGACCAAGGGAGGTACGCCTGCGCCCTCGAGCAAAGGTGCCTTTTGGTCGATGGTGAACTTAATGCTGTTTTATATCATCATCGTGATTGTCGTACTCATTGTGCTAACCGATGAAGAAATTGCTCAGGCCAATACCAATGTTCTTTACGCCGTGGCTGAAAAACTATTTCCGCATCCTTGGAGCTATCTCGCCGTACTGTCTACCGTCTTATCGACCATCGGCACAATCGAAACTCAAATCCTGCAGTTCAGTCGCACGCTATTTGCCATGTCACGCGACAGAGTCTTGAACCCGCGCTACAGCAAAATCCACCCCGAATGGCAAACGCCGTGGGTCGCTACGCTTACAATTTGGTTCTTGGGTGTCATGTTATTGTTCGCGTCGTCTTACTTGCCCTCTGTCAAAGACATTCTCGATAAGTCGATCTCTGCGATTGGTTTTCAAATTTGCTTTTACATGAGCCTAGCCGGCTTCGCCTGTGCTTGGTATTACCGCGCAATGCTCACGGGTTCATTCATGACCGCGTTGACGCACATTTGGTGGCCGCTATTTAGCGCAATGTTTATGGTGTTCATTGCCATCTTAAGTGCATTCTCGTTTGATCCGCTGACCAATCTCATCGGCATGGGTGGCCTGTTACTGGGTTTTATCCCAATGCTTCTGAATCAGCGCTCTGTGAACAAACTACAATCCTAAGACAACAAACCGTTACGGAAACAAAAAAGTGATTCAGTTCAAACAAGGGTTTCAAACACTCGCCCTAGCGGCTACAGCCTTCGGTATCTCTTGCTGCGCAATCGCCCCGGCAACAGCTCAAACCAGTGAGTTTCCAAGTAAGACAATCAAAATTGTGATTGGCTTTACACCCGGCGGCGCAACCGACACCGTTGGTCGGCAAATCGCGATCTCCTTCAGCAAGATTCTTGGCCAATCTGTCATTGTTGAAAACAAGCCTGGTGCAAACGGCAACTTAGCGACTGACGCGGTTCGTCGCTCGCCCCCCGACGGCTACACGCTGTTTTACACCTCGATCGGGCACGTCACCAATCCTCTCATTTATCCAGATGCTAAATACGATCCCATCAAAGACTTCACGCCCATTGGTCAAATTTTATCGGGGCCAAATATATTGGTGGTACCTGCCAACTCTAAATTTAAAACAGTTAAAGACTTAATCGATTACGCTCGCGCCAACCCCGGAAAAATCAACTGGGCGTCTTCAGGAATTGGCTCGTCTCTGCATTTGTCTGGCCTACTTTTTATGCAGCTATCAGGGGTGGATATGGTTCACATCCCCTACAAAGGCGCCGGCAGCCTAATGCCCCACCTTTTAGCTGGCACCGTCGAATTAGCTTTTCCAAATCTACCGACGGGCGCCAAACTCGTCGACCAAGGTCTACTCCAAGCCCTTGGCGTGACCACCAAGACTCGCTCAAGTGCTGCACCCAACATCCCTAGCATTGCTGAGGCGGGTATACCTGGCTACGACATGTCAACTTGGTATGGCTTGGTCGGTCCGGCAAATATGCCGGCCGCTGCGCTGCAGCTCTTAAGCAAGGCGGCCGTGCAAACGGTGAATGAACCCGAGTTCAAAGAACGCCTCATTGCACAAGGTTTTGACCCGAAAGGATCGTCACCCGAAGAGTTCAGCGCCTTCATACAAGCCGAATCAGTCAGGTGGGGCTCGATCTTAAAAGAGATGAAGGTCAAAATCGAATAAGGCCTTCGGGCCTACGCGAAGCAAGGTTTAATCATTTTGCGTGTAAAACCCAGGCGTTTAAGCCGGTGAGGTAGAGCCCGGAACGTGCAAGTGTTCCGGGCTTTGGCATACCCAAAAAAATTCAACGCCTAGAGTAGAACCTATTTTTTTGGACGACCAGCTTGAATTTTGTTCAAGCCCTTTTGCAAGGTCGCAATTTTTGCAACGGATAAACCGGCGAGTTGAACGACCGCTATTCTCAGCAGTTCGCTTTTCTTGATCTCAATGCCAGCTTGGAGGCAGACTTTTTTGACAAGACTCAGCACCTGATATTCAGACTGCGGCATGGTGAAGCTATCACGCACCAAAACGTCTTTTTTGCCTTTAGTCTTACCTGCTGTAGCAACCGATTCTGTTACCTTAGGCTTTGAAGCCGGTTTAGCTTTGATCTGCGCCTTAACTTTTACTACAGGCACGACTTTACCTTGCTGATTCGCACGCTTGGTGTTTGTCGCAACTGCTGCATCAGCCTTCGCTTTTTTGGCGACTACTGCGGTTTTTTTAACCGCAGTTTTTTTAACCACAGCTTTTTTAACCGCGTTTTTTTTAGCAGCTACCGCTGTTGACACGCGCGCTTTTTTCTCGGGCGCAGCGGCGACTTCAGTTGGCGCCTGAGCGTTTTGTTCGGTTGATTTCATGTCGGACCCCTTCAGATTAAAAGAAATAAGGATAATTCTGTAAATAGTATAAACGATTAATCAAAAATAGTATAAATCATTTATATATTTAAAGAAACAGAAAAACTCCAACTCCAACTGTCATGCCTCTGTCGTAAACGCAGTGTCTAATCATTTCAACTATTTTTTCAGGTTTCAAAATGAAAAGTTTTGCAAAGACACTGTTGTATTGGCTAGCCACAGCCTCGTTCTTAATGGTGGCACCGGTCACTTCAGCACAGACTTACCCGACCAAACCCGTGCGCCTCATCGTGCCGTTTCCACCCGGTGGGGTGACCGATATTGTGGGCCGTATCATTGCGCAAAACCTTGCGCTTAGGCTGGGCCAATCCGTGGTGGTCGATAATCGCAGCGGTGCCGCCGGTGCAATCGGCGCACAAGCGGCTGCGCGGGCAACGCCAGATGGTTACACCCTCTTGATGGGCACAGCGACCCATGCGATCAATGCAACGCTGATGTCCGACCCCGGTTATGACTTACTCAGAGATTTCTCTGCGGTTTCGCTGATTGCCTCGGTGCCTCTTTTACTCGCTGTTCATCCCTCAGTGCCCGTAACGAATATTCAAGAGCTGATTGCCTTCGCAAAGTCTCAACAGGCAGGCCTGAACTATGCCTCGGGTAGCTCAGGTTCGGCCTCACACCTTGCCGGTGAAATGTTGAAAATTGCCACCAAAGCCGAGCTCACACATATCCCTTACAAGGGAGGCGGCCCCGCTCTTCAGGACTTGATTTCTGGACAAGTCACGTTCATGTTCGAAAATATGCCATCGATCTTGCCGCAAGTCCGTAGCGGGCGGTTGCGTGGTCTGGCCGTCACTGGGGCAAAAAGATCGGATGCGGCCCCAGACCTACCAACCATGATCGAAGCAGGCTTTCCAAACTTTGAAATCGGCTCATGGTACGGAGTATTCGCCCCTGCGAAGACGCCTTCGGCTGTTTTAGCCACACTGAGCACAGAGATTCTGAATGCGCTCGGCACCACCGAGATGCAGAGCGAGCTTCGGGCACAAGGCGCAGACCC
>CANKOW010000033.1 GCA_947484295.1 Alcaligenaceae bacterium
CCCGATAAACAGGAGAGTACGATGAAACAGCACCGACTCAGTATCTTTGCAAGACTTAGCATCGCGGCAGCGACACTGCTAACCGCCTCATCAACGCTGTTGGCGCAAGGCGTTATCAAAATCGGCGAAATCAATAGCTATAAGGCCCAGCCTGCTTTTCTTGAGCCCTACAAAAAAGGGATGGAACTCGCGATCGAGCAGATCAACGCGACTGGCGGTTTGAATGGTAAAAAAGTTGAACTCATCACCCGCGACGATAACGCTAACCCAGGGGATGCCGTGCGAGTGGCCGAAGAGCTCGTGTCGCGCGATCGGGTCGATGTGTTGACTGGATCTTTTTTGTCGCATATCGGCTTGGCCCTGACTGATTTTTCGAAACAAAAGAAAGTGTTCTTTTTGGCAAGTGAGCCTTTGACTGACAAGATTGTCTGGCAAAACGGTCATCGCTATACGTTTCGTTTGCGTACCTCAACGTACATGCAGGTGGCGATGCTTGTGCCAGACGCCGTCGCGATGAAGAAAAAACGCTGGGCCATCGTTTACCCCAATTATGAATATGGTCAATCAGCAGTCGCAAGTTTCAAAGAACTGATGAAAGCGGCGCAACCAGATGTTGAATTTGTGGCCGAGCAAGCGCCGCCGTTAGGTAAGTTAGACGCGGGCAGTGTGGTGCAGGCGTTGTCCGATGCCAAGCCAGACGCTATTTTTAACGTCTTATTCGGTGCTGATTTGGCTAAGTTTGTTCGAGAGGGCAACACCCGCGGCTTATTTAAAGATCGCGAAGTGGTGAGCTTGCTGACGGGTGAGCCTGAATACCTTGATCCACTCAAAGACGAAACCCCCAACGGTTGGTTAGTGACCGGTTATCCGTGGTACGGCATCAAAACGCCAGAGCATGCGGCGTTCTTGAAGGCATATCAAGATAAGTTCAAAGATTACCCGCGCCTGGGCTCGGTCGTCGGTTATAGCGCCATCATGTCGCTTGCCGCCGGGATTAAAAAGGCTCAAGGCACAGACACTGAAAAGCTTGTCGATGCCTTTAAAGGGTTGAATCTGATGACGCCGTTCGGCCCAATTACCTACCGACCCGAAGACCATCAGTCGACGATGGGTAGTTTTGTTGGCCGCACGAAAAACGAAGGTGGCAAAGGTGTGATGGTCGATTTTCGCTTCTTAGATGGCGCTAAATTCTTGCCGTCAGCTGAAGAGGTTAAAAAATTACGACCTGCTCAATAAGCAGTTTTTAATTGACTGTGACTTGGCAAGCGTTGAACGCTGATTGTTGAATGGGCGATTGATGGACTTCTCTGGTTTTGTTGTTCAGTTGCTCAATGGTCTGGCTGGGGCTTCGTCGCTCTTTTTAGTCTCAGCTGGGCTGTCGCTCATCTTTGGTGTGACACGAATCGTGAACTTTGCTCACGGTTCGTTTTTTATGGTGGGCATTTATGTTGCTTACACCTTAGTCACGCGCTTTGCCGATACGATCGGCTTTTGGCCTGCTCTGGTGTGCGCGGCGCTAATCGTTGGCGTGCTTGGCGCACTGGTTGAACTCACCCTGATGCGCCGTATCTATCGTGCGCCTGAGTTGTTTCAATTATTGGCCACCTTTGCCCTGGTCTTGGTGTTTAAAGATGCTGTGTTGTGGCTTTGGGGTCCTGAAGAGCTGTTGGGACCACGTGCACCCGGTTTGAAGGGCGCGGTGCAAATCTTGGGGCGCAGTTTCCCTACTTACGATTTATTTTTAATTGTTGTTGGACCCGTGCTGTTGGGCGTGCTTTGGCTGTTACTGACCTGTACCCGTTGGGGTACGTTTATTCGCGCTGCTACACAAGATCGTGAGATGGTTGCTGCGCTTGGGGTCAATCAAGCGTGGTTGTTTACCAGCGTGTTCGCGCTAGGCGCTCTATTGGCGGGTTTGGGCGGTGCTTTACAACTGCCACGCGAACCCGCAAGCCTTGAGATGGATCTCAACACGATTGGCGCTGCGTTTGTGGTGGTGGTGGTGGGTGGAATGGGCTCGATCCCCGGCGCGTTTGTGGCTGCATTGTTGATCGCTGAGTTAAAAGCCATTTGCATTTGGTTAGGTGTGGTCAATATTTTTGGTACGGCGATCTCGTTTTCAAAGCTCACGTTGGTGGTTGAGTTTTTAGTGATGGCTGTGGTGTTGGTGCTTCGCCCTTGGGGGTTGTTGGGCAGACCACAGCCGCCCTCGCGCCACGCCGCGCATGTTGAGGCGCCCTTGGGTGCTCCGACACGTTTGACGACTATCTTGCAGTTAGCGGCCGTGGGTCTGTTGGTATTGCTGCCGTGGCTGACCTCGGCTTCGCCTTATTTCACGGTGCTAAGTATTGATTTGTTGGTTGCCGTGTTGTTTGCGACTAGTTTGCACTTCATCATGGGGCCCGCCGGCATGCATTCGTTTGGTCATGCTGCGTATTTTGGTTTAGGCGCGTATGGCGCCGCGCTCTTGTTTAAGGCGCTTGGGTTACCCATGGAGATTGCGTTGCTGTTGGCGCCTATTGTGGCTGGCGCAGGTGCATTGGTGTTTGGTTGGTTTAGTGTGCGGCTATCGGGCGTCTATCTGGCGATGTTGACCTTGGCTTTCGCGCAAATTACCTGGGCCGTGGTGTTTCAGTGGGATGCCCTGACCGGTGGCAGCAATGGGTTGACGGGCGTGTGGCCGGCAGCGTGGCTGACTGACAAAAAAAATTATTACTTTTTGACACTCTCGTGTGTCGTCTTAAGTGTTTGGTTGTTACGGCGTATGTTGTACGCGCCTTTGGGTTACGCCATGCGCGCGGGTCGAGATGCACCGATACGCGCCGATGCCATTGGCATCAATGTCAAACGCGTGCAGTGGGTCGCTTTCGTGATCGCTGGCGTTTTTGCGGGGGTGGCCGGCGCGCTTTTCGCTTTTTCTAAAGGTAGTATCTCGCCCGAGGCCTTGCATGTCAGTCGTTCGGTGGATGGCTTGGTGATGGTGTTGCTCGGTGGCATCCAGACCTTGGCGGGCCCAATCGTGGGCGCTGTCAGTTTTACGTGGTTGCATGATGTCATCGCACGCAACACTGAGTATTGGCGCGCGATGCTGGGTGGCATTATCTTGTTACTGGTGTTATTGTTTCCCGAAGGGATTGCAGGCTTTGCACGTCGTATCAGTTTGCGCGTGCCAGTAAGGGGACAGACATGAGTCTGTTAACAGTGAAAGACTTAGGTAAGTCCTTTGGCGGGGTGAAGGCCGTTGATGGCATTTCGTTTGAGCTCAAGGCGGGCGAACTGTTAGCCTTGATTGGCCCGAATGGCGCCGGCAAATCAACCACCTTCAATATGGTCAATGGTCAGTTGCAGGCTGACCGTGGGTCGATCCGATTAGCAGGACAAGAGTTAGTTGGCCTTGCTCCACGAGAGACCTGGCGCTTAGGGGTCGGCCGCACGTTTCAGATCGCCGAAACGTTTTCGTCGTTAACAGTGATTGAAAACGTGCAGATGGCGTTGCTGTCGCATGCGGGGTTGGTATTTTCGTTTGTTAAGGCTGCGCGCGCGCACGAACGCACCCGAGCGCTTGAGTTGCTTGAGCAGGTTGGGATGGCTACGCAAGCGGATCGCCCCTGTAGCGCGTTGGCTTACAGCGATGTGAAGCGTGTCGAGTTAGCGATTGCGCTTGCTAATCGTCCGCGGCTGTTGCTGATGGATGAGCCCACCGCAGGGATGGCACCAAAAGAGCGCAACGCCTTGATGGCATTAACCAAAAAATTGGTGATTGAGCAAAACATTGCGGTGCTGTTTACCGAGCACAGCATGGATGTGGTGTTCGCCCACGCCGACCGTATCATTGTCTTGGCGCGCGGGCGACTGATTGCACAGGGTACGTCCGACGAGGTTCGTCAAGATTCTAAAGTGCAAGAGGTGTACTTTGGCTCTGGTGCGACGTTTGAACACGAGACGGCGGTCTCGGACGCTCATGCCGAGACGCAGGCACGTAAAAGATCTAGCGAAGAGTTGAGCAATTCTCGGCCGACTGAAGACGCTAAGACGGCGACTGGTGCCTCAAGCCAGGCGGGTCCGCTTCTGTCTGCACATCGCCTATGTGCTTGGTACGGCGCAGCTCAAATCTTGTACGACGTGAATCTCGAGGTGAGACGCGGCGAAGTCGTGGCGTTGATGGGGCGCAATGGGGCGGGTAAATCAACCACCATGAAGGCGTTGATGGGTTTGCTTGAAAAGCGCGCTGGTGACGTGCAATTTATGGGGCGTAATATCTCAAAAGACGCAGCGCACCGTATTGCGGCAAGTGGACTAGGCTATGTGCCTGAGGATCGGCGAATTTTTACCGATCTAACAGTTTTAGAGAACCTCGAGGTTGGCCGGCAAAAGGGGCGGTTGTGGCCCGATGGCTCTGCGGCCCCGACCTGGACCGTGCAGCAGTTGTTTACACTTTTTCCGAATCTGGGTGAGATGCCCAGGCGCCCGGGCGGGCAGATGAGTGGTGGTGAACAACAAATGCTGACCGTGGCGCGCAGTTTGATGGGTAACCCCTATTTGGTGCTGCTTGATGAGCCCTCTGAAGGTGTAGCACCTGTGATTGTTGAGCAAATGGTACAGATGATTTTGGCATTGAAAAAGCAAGGGGTCAGTATCTTGCTCTCTGAACAAAATCTGCACTTTGCACGCTTGGTGTGCGACCGTGCCTATGTGCTTGAAAAAGGGCAAATTCGTTTCGGCGGCACGATGGCCGAGCTCGATGCCAATGAGCATGTACGACAAACGTATCTAAGCGTCTAAGGTCATTGATGAACACTTCGTCACCCTGCAGCTTACGCATCAATGGTGAACAATATGACTTGTCCTTGTCAGCTGAGGTGTCGTTGATGCTTGTGCTGCGTAATGATCTAGCTTTGAATGGGCCTAAATATGGCTGTGGCTTAGGTCAGTGCGGTGCCTGTACCGTGCTGATTGATGGAGTGGCTGCGCGCTCGTGCGTGGTGCCTGCTCAAGGCGTACAAGGACGCGCCATCACCACGCTCGAGGGGCTGGGGTCTCGCGGGCAGTTGCATCCTGTGCAGCAGGCGTTTATTGACGAGCAAGCTGCGCAGTGTGGGTATTGTCTCAATGGCATGATTGTGATGACGGTGTCTTTACTGACGCATACACCTGATCCCACTGAGGCCGAAATCCGCAGCGCGTTATCGGGTAATTTCTGTCGCTGTGGTACTCACATCGAAATCATTCGCGCGGTCAAGCGAGCAGCGGTACTGATGCTCGCACAACTCAGGCGCAGTCATGACCCACTTTAGTTCTTTTCGTACTCGCGCAGAATTTTTAAAGGCCACTGGCGCGTTGTTGGTGGTGCGTGACCCGCCTCCTGCCAATCCACCAGCGCCAGGCCAACCTGCAGCCGTGCCGGGCAACCCTGCCGAGGGCGTTGAAATTTTGCTCGCGCTTTGGGAGGATGGTCGGGTGGTGGCCTTGCACGGCCACGTTGATCTTGGCACTGGACTCCAAACCGCATTTGCGCAGATTGTGGCCGAGGAACTTGACGTGGCGCTTGAGCAGGTTGAAGTCATTTTGGGTGATACCGGTACTGCGCCCAATCAAGGCCCTACCATTGCTAGTGGCTCAATCCAAAACCATGCAGCACCCTTGCGGGCAGCCGCGGCTCAGGCACGACAATATTTACTTGAGCTGGCCGCAGCTCGGGGTGTACCCGCCACCTCAGCGAGTTACGCCGCGTTACTCGCGGGCCAGCGTATTCACCTCAAACTTGAACTAGCCACGCCAGTCAAAGACCCCGCCACTTACCACACAGTCGGGCAGTCGGTGCCGCGTGTAGACATCCCAGCGAAGGCGACAGGCGAACTCGTGTTCGTACACGATATGCGGCTGCCCGGCATGTTGCATGGCCGAGTGATTCGTCCGCCCTATGCGGGAGCCGACCACGGCGACTTTATTGGTAACTTACTTGAATCAGTCGACGAGTCCTCGATCTCCCATATCTCGGGCATTCGCGCGGTTGTCGTGATTCGAGATTTTGTTGGCGTGGTGGCCGAACGTGAAGAGTTGGCTGAGCTTGCAGCTAACACGCTGCAGGTGCACTGGAAGCCTTGGGCTGGTTTGCCCGACCTCTCAAATATCGAACACGCGTTGCGTAATAACCCAGCGATACCACGTCAGCTTGTCGATGAGGGGGATGTGGACCAAGCGCTTGCGCAGGCTGCACAGTCGATGCCGCGCACCTATATCTGGCCCTATCAGATGCACGCGTCGATTGGCCCCTCGTGTGCTGTGGCCGAGTTCAAAACCGATCCGACCGATCCGTTTGCGTTAACCGTTTGGGCGGGCACGCAAAACCCTCATGTGTTGCGTGCAGACTTGGCGCGCCTGACTTCGCTACAAGATACGGCGATTGAAATCATACGCATGGAGGCCTCGGGGTGCTATGGGCGCAACGGCGCCGATGATGTGGCGGCCGATGCGGTGTTACTGGCGCGTGCGGTCGGTGCGCCGGTGCGTGTGCAACTGACGCGTGAGCAAGAAAATCTTTGGGAGCCCAAAGGCGCGGCGCAATGGATGGAGGTGCGAGGTGGGTTACATGCAGACGGCTCGATCGCGGCCTACGATTTTTCAACTTCTTACCCGTCAAACGGCGCGCCCACGCTAGCGCTGTTACTCACGCGTACGCTTGAACCCAACGCGCAGGCGTATGAAATGGGTGATCGCACTGCACGTCCGCCGTACACGTTGAAAAATTTGCGCGTCACGGTTAACGACATGCCGTCTATTTTGCGCGCCTCTTGGCTTCGCGGTGTATCGGCGATGCCCAACTCGTTCGCTCATGAATCCTATATCGATGAGCTTGCAACAGCAGCTGGGGTTGATCCTCTGACCTTTAGATTGCGCTACCTTGATGACCCACGTGCGCGCGAATTGTTGCAAGCGACCGCGGCGAAGGCTGGTTGGAATATGCATGACCAGCCGCAGCAGCAGGGAGCAGAGGGCGATATTTTGCACGGCCAGGGCATTGCTTGGGCGCGCTACGTTCACAGCAAGTGGCCAGGGTTCGGCGCCGCGTGGGCCGCTTGGATCGCTGACGTCGAGGTCAATAAGCGCACGGGTGAAGTACACGTCAAACGGGTAGTCGTGGGTCACGATGCTGGTTTAACGATTAACCCAGCCGGCGTTGAACACCAAATTCATGGCAACGTGGTGCAGACCACGAGCCGCACCATGCTCGAGCAGGTACCGACCGAATCCGCGCGTAATACCGTTGCCACCCGTGAATGGGGATCGTATCCAATTTTGAGTTTTAGGCAGGTGCCTGTGATTGAAGTCATGCAGATGCCTCGGAATAACGAGCCCGCGCTTGGGGCCGGTGAGTCGGCGTCGGTGCCTGGCACGGCTGCGATTGCCAATGCGATTTTTGATGCGACCGGTGTGCGTTTCAGGCAGCCACCTTTTACACCTGAGGTTGTACGCGCTGCCTTGAATCCGTTGATGTATCAGGGCGACTCAGCCACGCACGCTTCTGGTAAGCCTGAATTGGCGATGCAAGCCTCAGACAAACTTCAGGGGGCATCGCAAGTAAGTGACTCGCAGCTCACAGGCCCCGCGCGTCAACGGGCAGATCACGCCGGGGCAGACTGGCCCAGAGCGCGTACGTGGTGGGTGCGAGCCGCGGCGCTCGCGGCAGCGCTCGGTACGACGCTGCTGGGTGCGACAGGGTCGCTTTGGGGTCAGCGCGCTTCGCTGGCGCCTCTTGCGCAACAGACCGCAAGCTATTCAGCCGAAACGCTTGAGCGTGGTCGTCAATTGGCTGCCTTAGGCAACTGCGTGACCTGTCACACCAGTGCACAAGGTAAGCCAAATGCTGGTGGTTTGGGGATTCAAACTCCCTTTGGTACGGTCTATAGCACCAACCTGACCCCTGACACTCAAACGGGTATTGGTTTGTGGTCGCAGCAAGCCTTTAATCGCGCCATGCGCGAAGGTATCTCACGCGATGGGCACCACTTGTATCCCGCGTTTCCTTACACCTCGTTCACCCGCACGACTGACGAAGATCTGACCGCGTTATACGGTTGGCTGATGTCGCAAGAGCCTGTGCGTCAGGCAACCCCCGAAACCAAGCTGGCGTTTCCGTTTAGTTTGCGTCCTTTGATGGCTTTTTGGAATGCGGTGTATTTAACGCCTGGGCCTGCCGCTCAGCCGCTACAAACTGAAGTCGAACGGTCACCCGCTTGGTTGCGTGGGAATTATCTTGTGAACGGGTTGGGGCATTGTTCTGCCTGCCACACCTCGCGCGACGCGTTGGGTGGTGAGCGCTCGGGCCTCGCCTACTTAAGCGGCGCCACCGTTGATGGCTGGCAGGCCCCAGCCCTCAATGCGCGCTCGCTCAGTCCCGTTCCCTGGACTGAAACAGCTTTTTACGACTATTTGCGCAATGGCCATAGCGCCGAGCATGGCAGTTCCTCAGGGCCGATGGCGCCAGTTGTTAGGCAATTAGCGCAAGTCCCCGACGCAGATATTGCTGCCATGGCGCATTATCTTGCATCGTTTCAAGAGCAAAGCGCCCCAGCCTTGGCGGCTCAAACCTATGTCGCGCAGGCCGCCGCGCGTGAGCCCATGCTGCTTGGCCCCGCACAACGTATGTTTCAGGCCGCCTGTGCCTCGTGTCACCACGACGGCGATGGCCCGCGTTTGATCGGGGTCAATATTCCGCTGGCGCTGAGCACCGGCATGCACAGCGCGCAACCTGATAACGTGATTCGCGTGATCCTAGAGGGGATTCGAAAACCTGCTAGCGAGCAAATCGGCTTTATGCAAGGTTTTGCAAAGCAGTTCGACGACCGGCAATTGAGTGAGTTACTGACTTATATGCGTAGTCGTTTTGCCCCCACTCAGCCACTTTGGCAAAACCTTGAAGAGAAAGTTGGGGTAATCCGCATGTCGCCAAGCTTGCATTTACCGTAAAGTTTGCCCACAATGACGATACCGTGCATCACCCCGGTTCTGACCCGAGCCGGGGTTTTGCTTTTTGGAAAAACATCATGGCAACTATTCCTCTTACCGTGCGTGGGGCAGAGCGCTTGCAAGCCGAGCTGCAGCGGCTCAAGCATGTCGATCGCCCTGCGGTTATTAGCGCCATTGCTGAAGCGCGGTCGCACGGCGATTTGTCTGAAAACGCCGAGTACGATGCCGCACGCGAGCGCCAAGGCTTTATTGAAGGGCGCATCGCCGAACTCGATGGCACGCTTTCAAATGCTCAACTCATTGAACCGAGCACCATTGATGCCGATGGCCGTATCGTATTTGGCGCAACCGTTGAGATCGAAGATCTTGAGTCGGGTGCCAAGGTCACCTACCAAATCGTTGGTGATGTTGAGGCGGATATTCGTGCGAATTTAATTTCGGTTTCAAGCCCTGTGGCGCGTGCTTTGATTGGTAAATATGAAGGCGATGTCGTCGAAGTGAAAGCCCCAGCTGGTTCTCGCGAGTATGAAATCATTAGTATCAAATACCTATAACAAAAAAACAGCACCGCTATGGGTGCTGTCAGTCGAAGTTTGTGTGATGGTAGCGTTGCTGTACGTGAGGCAAATGTTGATCCGCAAATGGGTTTTTCTAGCGTTTAACCGGTGCGCGTTTACGCACCGTAGAGCCAAGTGCGCCACGTCGGGCTCCGGCACGAAGCGACAAAGCGCTGCCACTACGACGCGGAATCGCATGTGAGGTATCCTTGGCGCGTGCGCGTCTGCCTGGGCGAGCAGGACGATCGCCCGAATAGACAGTTGGGCGATCAGTGGCCAAGTCGGTTGGTTCGCGTTCTGGGCGATTGCGTCGGCTTGGTTTTTGAACCTTTTTACCTGCAGCGGCAAGCTTTTTAGGTGTGTGGGGTTCGTTAGGCTTACGCTTGGCTGGGGTTGCAGGTTTAGCAGGCGGTTTAAGGTAGGTGCCCTTTGACCCGAAGCGATACAGAATCAGCATTTTGCCCAAATGGTGCACTGTGGCGCACGAAAGAGTGTCGCAAATTGTTGCAAGCATGGCATCGCGCTCGTCGCGTTCAGCACTGCCAGCGCGAACCTTAATCAGCTCGTGAGCAGACAGGTTTAGGTCGATTTCTTTTAAAACTGCCTCAGTGAGCCCGTTGTCGCCAATCAGTACAACCGGGCGCAGGGGGTGAGCAGCAGCGCGAAGCGAGCTACGCTCGCGGGGGGTAAGTTCCATAATAGTCATAAGGTAGATTGTACGGTAATGGCGAAGAACAAATTTTCTAAAGAGTGGGTCATGCAGCACATTAACGACCCATTCGTCAAAATGGCGACTCAAAAGGGCTACCGGGCTCGTGCTGCCTTTAAATTGACCGAGATTCTGGATGCTGAAAAGCTCATGCGTCGTGGCAATATCATTGTTGACCTTGGCTCGACCCCGGGTAGCTGGTCTCAAGTGGCGCGCGAACGTTTGGTGGGCAAGGGTGGGGTACTAGATGGCCGCATTGTTGCGCTCGATCTTTTACCGATGGAGCCCATCGCCGGTGTCGAGTTCATTTTGGGCGATTTTTGTGAAGATTCTGTCCTTGAACAGATCAATCAAACCCTCGAAGGAACAAAGGTAGATTTAGTAATGTCGGACATGGCGCCTAATTTATCTGGTGTCGGGTTGGCTGATGCGGCCAGAATCCAAGAAGTGATCGACTTAGCCCTTGAATTTTCGTTAATACACCTCAAAACAGACGGTGCATTGATTGTAAAAGCGTTTCATGGCAGCGGCTTTTCGCAAACCGTAGAAAGCTTTAAACGACACTTCAAAAGGGTGGTCGAGCGTAAACCCAAAGCGTCCAGAGATCGTTCTTCTGAAACTTTCTTGATTGCCAAGGGTCGAAAGGCCTAGAGTATTGCAATGTTGGTCCCGTTCCGCAGTAAGGGATTAGTGCGAATGGGCTTTTTTAACAGGTAGAATGTTATTTTGCCTCGTTGCATCGCGACCTTTAGGCCAAAGGTGCGTGGCGCGTCAGAATGATAAGCTGGAGATGGGCCTTGAATAATTCTTTTTCGAAAGTCGCGGTTTGGATGGTGATTGGGTTGGTGTTGTTTACTGTTTTTAAACAGTTCGACACTCGCGCACCTCAACAAGACACCGTGAGCTACACCCAATTCATGGAGGATGCTAAGTCGGGCAAGGTCCGCCGTGTTGATGTCCAAAACGACGTCATCTATGTCACGCCTGACGCGGGCCGCCCGTACACGCTGACTTCGCCTGGCGATCTTTGGATGGTATCTGACCTGCTAAAAGCGGGGGTGTCTGTGTCGGGTAAACCACGCGAAGAGCCCTCGTTGCTCATGAACATCTTTGTTTCCTGGTTCCCGATGTTGTTGTTGATTGGCGTTTGGGTGTTCTTCATGCGCCAGATGCAGGGCGGCGGTAAAGGTGGGGCGTTTAGTTTTGGTAAGTCGCGTGCGCGTCTGCTTGATGAAGGCACCAATGCCATCACGTTTGCTGACGTTGCCGGTTGCGACGAAGCCAAAGATGACGTCCAAGAAATTGTTGATTTTTTACGTGATCCTTCAAAGTTTCAAAAGCTCGGCGGCCGTATCCCCCGTGGCGTACTGATGGTGGGTTCGCCCGGTACCGGTAAAACATTGCTGGCCAAAGCGATTGCTGGCGAAGCCAAAGTTCCGTTTTTTAGTATTTCAGGTTCTGACTTTGTCGAGATGTTCGTGGGCGTGGGCGCAGCCCGTGTGCGCGATATGTTTGAAAACGCTAAAAAGCACTCGCCTTGCATTATCTTTATTGATGAGATCGATGCGGTGGGTCGTCAGCGCGGTGCAGGCCTCGGTGGCGGTAACGACGAGCGCGAACAAACGCTTAACCAGATGTTGGTTGAGATGGATGGCTTTGAATCTGGCGTTGGCGTGATTGTGATTGCTGCAACCAACCGCCCTGATGTGCTTGACCCAGCCTTACTGCGCCCCGGTCGCTTCGATCGCCAGGTGGTTGTGCCTTTGCCTGATATTCGTGGTCGCGAACAAATCCTGAAAGTTCATATGCGTAAAGTGCCTTTGGCGCAAAACGTTGATGCCCACACACTCGCGCGTGGCTGCCCTGGTTTTTCGGGTGCAGATCTGGCCAACTTGGTAAACGAATCGGCGTTATTCGCTGCACGTCGAAATGGTCGCACCGTTGATATGTCTGACTTTGAAAAAGCCAAAGACAAAATCATCATGGGTGCTGAACGTCGCTCAATCGTCATGCCCGAAGAAGAGCGCCGTAACACCGCCTATCACGAATCCGGTCATGCGATTGTGGCGCGCATGTTGCCTAAAACTGATCCTGTACACAAAGTCACGATTATCCCTCGCGGCCGCGCACTAGGTGTCACGATGCAGTTGCCAGAAGGCGATCGTTACAGCATGGATAAAGAGCGTCTGCTGTGTACCATTGCAGTGTTATTTGGTGGCCGTATCGCTGAAGAACTTTTTATGGATCAAATGACTACAGGCGCCTCAAACGATTTTGAGCGTGCAACGGCGATCGCCCGTGACATGGTCACGCGCTATGGCATGACCGATTCACTAGGCCCAGTGGTTTACGCTGAAAACGAAGGCGAAGTGTTTTTAGGTCGTAGCGTGACTAAAACCACGCATATGTCTGAAGCCACGATGCAGATGGTTGATAAAGAGATCCGTAAAATTATCGACGAGCAGTACGCGCGGGCTCGCACCATCCTTGAAAACAGTCGTGAGAAAGTCGAGATCATGACTAAGGCCTTGCTCGAATGGGAAACCATTGATGCAGACCAGATCGGTGACATTATCGAAGGTCGGCCACCACGTCCACCCAAAGTGCCCCAGGCACCTGCTGACTCGTCGGATACCCCCCCGACTGGGGCGGCACCGACTAACGACCCTGCAGCCGTGGTTTAAGACGACTACAGGGCTCACCCTGATGTCAGGTAGCTGGTTATGCGGGCGTTTTGAGTTTGCACTCAAGCGCCCGCTTTTAATGGGTGTTGTCAACGTGACGCCTGACTCGTTTTCGGATGGCGGTCAATACGTTGATACAACATCGGCGATCGCACACGCTCAAAAATTAGTCACCGAAGGCGCCGACATCATCGATATTGGCGGTGAGTCCACCCGACCTGGGGCCTTGCCTGTTTCGATCCAAGAAGAGCTGGCGCGTATTTTGCCTGTGATGGCGGCCATGCGGGATTGCGGTGCTGCGATTTCAGTCGATACGTGTAAGCCTGAGGTGATGCAAGCAGCGCTTGAGGCGGGGGCTGACATCATTAATGATGTGACCGGTATGCGACAACCCGAGGTTCGGCGTATTGTCGCTGCGCACCCAAACTGCGGCGTGTGTTTAATGCACATGCAGGGCGAACCCCGCACGATGCAAAGCAACCCGCATTATCAAAATGTCGTACACGAGGTGCAAGACGCGCTCGTGGCACAGGCGCATTTGCTTGAACGGCTGGGCGTGAATCGCGCCCGCATTAGCCTCGATCCCGGTCTGGGTTTTGGTAAAACGCTTGAACATAACTATCAGTTGCTACACGGCCTGGCACAGCTTGTGCAAAGCGGCTATCCAGTTGTCTTAGGCGCCTCGCGTAAATCTTTGATTGGTCATGTGACGGGTAAGCCTGTGGATCAGCGCTTGAGTGGTAGTATTGCGGCGGCGCTTGCGGGCGTGGCCAGAGGTGTGGCGGTTGTGCGCGTGCATGATGTCGATGCCACGCACGACGCCTTAAAAGTTTGGCAAGCTATTCAAGTTGCAGGGGATCTTAGTTGAGCGTTTGCGCGGCAAACCTCGCCTCTCAGGGCGGAGTCAAGAGCGCAAACGACAGAGTCCTTTGTGCATTGAGTTGCACGTTTTTACAGAGAAAAAAATGAGTCAAAGAAAATATTTTGGTACAGACGGCGTTCGCGGCAAAGTAGGCGGCGAAGTCATCAATGCCGAATTCGCACTTAGGCTTGGCTATGCCGCTGGTAAAGTTTTGGCTAAAGAGCATTCGGCAAGGCGCGGTCGTCCGACGGTATTGATCGGCAAAGATACGCGCATCAGCGGCTATATGCTTGAGTCGGCGCTCGAGGCGGGCTTCGCTTCGGCTGGTATCGAAGTGTTGCTAGCAGGGCCGCTACCCACCCCCGCGGTGGCGTATCTGACGCGCACTTGGCGTCTGGTGGCTGGCATTGTGATCAGTGCCTCACACAATCCTTATTACGACAATGGCATCAAGTTTTTTTCGTCTAAAGGCATGAAGCTGCCTGACGAAACTGAAGCTGCGATTGAAGCCGCGCTTGACGAACCCATGGCGTGTGTCAGCTCTGAAAAGCTCGGGCGTGCGCGCCGAATCGACGATGCACCTGGCCGCTATATTGAGTTTTGTAAAAGTACGTATCCGTCGGATTTGGATTTAGGTGGTTTGAAACTTGTGGTCGATGCGGCGAATGGTGCGGCTTACCATATCGCACCGCACGTGTTTCGCGAGTTGGGTGCCGAGGTCACTGCCATTGGCGTTTCACCCGACGGATTCAACATCAACAAAGACGTAGGCGCCTTACACCCCGAAAGTTTGGCCACTGAAGTGCGCGCCCGTGGCGCAGATCTAGGGATTGCGCTAGACGGCGATGCCGATCGCGTGCAAATGGTCGATGCAACCGGGCGTGTGTATAACGGCGATGAACTGTTGTATGCGGTGCTGCGCGAGCGTCTGTCGCGTGGTCCAGTCGCCGGCGTGGTGGGCACGCTGATGACTAACTTTGGCTTCGAACGACAGCTTAAAAAAATGGGTATACCGTTTGAGCGGGCGCAAGTTGGCGACCGCTTTGTGCTAGAGCAATTACGTAATCGTGGTTGGCTCTATGGTGGCGAAAGTTCGGGGCATTTGTTGTGCCTAGATTCGCAAACGACGGGCGATGGCATCGTTGCAGCCCTGCAAGTGTTGGCGGCCTTGCAGCGCAGCGGCGAGACCTTGTCGCAATGGGTGTCCGCCCTGCGCCTGTACCCGCAAAAAATGATCAACGTGGCGCTTAAGCCTGGTACTGATTGGGCAACCCATGCCGGCTTACAAGCGGCTCAACAAGAAGCCGAAGCCTTATTAGGTGAACGCGGTCGCGTGTTGATTCGCGCTTCAGGCACCGAACCCAAATTACGCTTAATGGTCGAAGCAGATGACGAGGAGTTGGCCACACGGTGCGTTGATTTGCTGGCCGCGGTTGATTTAACGAAGTAGCGATCCAAAGTAAAAAAAACTTCATCATTTCGTCACTTTGGTGCAATGTTGATTGGTCAAGATGAGGCATCCTTCTGGAGACCAACCTCATGCTTGAGCTTGTACGTAGTGCCTCTAGTCTGTTCACGTTGCCGACGGCCTCAGCTCATTCTGCCGGCTTAGTTGTCGGCCTGGCGCAATCGCCTAAAGAAATCGAACTCGTACAACGGCTTCGCCACGATGTGTTTAGCGCAGAGTATGGTGCCGCCCTCGGTCATAATCGCGACGGGATTGATTGCGACGACTTTGACCCTTGGTGCGCACACCTGCTTGTGCGCGAACTATCTTCAGATCAAGTGGTCGGGACCTACCGAATTTTGACCCCACAGCAAGCGAAGCGGGCGGGTAGCTATTATTCTGAATCTGAGTTTGACCTAGGTGGTTTAGGGCAGGTGCGAGACTCGTTAGTTGAGTTTGGACGCGCCTGCATTCACGAAGAGCACCGGCAAGGCGGCGTCTTGATGATGCTTTGGTCGGGCTTGGCAGAAATCCTCAAGCAGGGTAATTACGAGCACGTGTTCGGCTGTGCAAGCGTGAGCCTGCGCGATGATGGTGTCACGGCCGCCGAAGTATGGCGTCAGGTCAAAGCTCGATCGCTATTAGCTGAAGATGTGAGCGTGAAACCTTTGCACCGCTATCCCGTTGAGCAGCTTGACAGTCAGTTGCCGGCCTCGGTGCCAGCCTTGCTCAAAGGCTATTTGAAATTAGGGGCGCGCGTCTGCGGCGAACCAGCCTGGGATCCTGACTTTAATACCGCTGATTTTCCGATGCTGCTTTCGGTTAGCGATATGGGCCAACGTTATCGCAAACATTTTGGCTTTGATCACGCTAAACCTGGATCAACTCAAAATTAAAACCGACCTTGCCCCATTCGGTTTCTTCGCCATGTAACGAAAAATCCGTCAATGGGTGCGAGCCAAGCCATTTCTTGTCGACCTTGCACACGATGGAAAGCCCTTTGACGCTTACCGAGAGCGGTAAACGGGATACATCTTCGCGACGCCGACATAGCAGTACCGCTAAACGCAAACACAGAATGGTTAGCCATTGCTCGCGGTTTTTTACCAGGTTTTGTGCCTTGCTGAGTTTGCCAGTGTGCGCCAGCGCCAGCAACCCTAACTGCGTCTGATCGACCCTTGAGAAGCCAGGCATATCAGCGTTATTTAAAATATAGGCACTGTGCTTGTGGTAACCCGCTTGGGCAATCGATAAGCCAACTTCGTGCAGGTCGGATGCCCAACTTAAGGTGTGGCGCAGCTCATCTTGCTCGTTGCGATCCGGCAGCATCGCATCAAAAAGACTTAAGGCGCAGCGCTTGACGCGTGTCGATTGACGCGTGTCAACCTGGTAGCGTTTGGTGAAGGCCAGCACTGAAACGTCACGCCGGTCATGGGCTTCTTCACGACCGGCCAAATCCACCAAGACGCCCAAGCGCAGCGCGCCGTCGCCGGTTTTCATGACATCGACGTGCATCTCGTCAAAGAAGGCGCTCATGATGGCCAGGCCACCGGTCAAGACATCGGCACGTTCAAGTTTGATACCCGGCAGGTCGTTGGGGATCACACGCCCCGCACGCACGAGCTTTGCCTTGAGTTTCTCGAGACCGTCGCGCGTAATGCCTTCGGGCGATAAACGGCCCTCGGTCAAAATTGCATATAGCGCCTTAGCGGTGCCGGACGAGCCAAAGGCAGCATCCCAGCCCATTTTGCGGTACGGCTTCGTGATGACCTCGATCTCGCGCCGCGCGGCAAGTTCGGCCTGCTTCAGCGAATACGGATCAATGACGCCGCCTGGAAAAAACTTTCGGCTGTAACTGACGCAACCCATGTAGAGCGACGAGGTGAGCAGTGGTTCATCCCCGCGGCCAATAATGATCTCGGTCGAGCCCCCTCCGATATCGATGACTAAGCGCCGGTCGGTCGAGATTGGTAATGTGTGACTGACCCCAGAGTAGATCAGGCGGGCTTCTTCGCGCCCAGCAATGACTTCAATCGGAAAACCGAGTGCAGCCTCGGCGCGAGGCAGAAAGTCAGCGACGTTACGCGCCACGCGAAAGGTGTTGGTCGCAACCGCACGTACTCGGTCTGGATGAAAGCTGCGTAAGCGCTCGCCAAAGCGTTTGAGCACCTCAATGGCCCGCTCAACAGACTCATCGTTCAGGATCTTGGCAGAGTTTAGGCCTGCGGCCAAGCGCACAGTTTCTTTGAGACGATCGATTTGATAGATGTGTTTGGCACCATTTTGCTCGGCTACCCGTCCGATCGATAGCCTAAAGCTGTTCGACCCCAGATCTACTGCTGCCAAGAGGTATTCCATTAACGTCAACCTGTTACATAATTACACGTATTATAAAAGGGTATTAAGAATTCAAAAAAACACACTAGTCAGCCGTGAATGCTGCAAAACTGTAACTTTGTTGTAGTACAAACTGAGACATCCCAAAAAACTGAGGTTTGATTGTATGCCTGCGCGTAAAAGAACCGAACCGCTTTTTCTGAACCGAGAATTGTCCCTGCTTCAGTTTAACGAAAGGGTCTTGGCCATGGCTGAGCACCCAGATACACCGTTATTAGAAAGGTTGAGGTACGTCTGTATTGTGAGCTCGAATCTGGATGAGTTTTTCGAGATTCGCATGTCAAGCCTGAAAGAGCAGCTGGCGCAGCACCCCACGTTGTTGGGGCCTGACGGTATGACCACCGAGCAGGCGTATGAGCGTGTGCAACTTGAAGTGCACCGAATCGTTGAGCGTCAGTACGCGCTGCTCAATGATGATATTTATCCACGGTTACGCACTGAGGGCGTGTACTTGCATCATTTCAGCGAGTGGGACGAAGCGCAAACCGCCTGGGCCAAAGAAGTGTTTCATCGCGATGTGATGCCTTTGCTGACGCCAATCGGCCTTGATCCGGCGCACCCGTTCCCCCGTGTCTACAATAAAAGTTTGAATTTCATTGTGCCCTTGTCTGGTCAGGATGCCTTCGGCCGCAAGGCAACGATCGCGATCGTGCAAGCCCCAAGAGCGTTGCCGCGTTTGATACAAATGCCACCTCAGGTGTCGGGCCAGCCTCACAGTTTTATCTTATTGACTAGTCTGTTGCGTGCGTTTGTCGGTGAGTTGTTTCCGGGCATGGAGATGCAGGGCTGCTATCAATGGCGCGTGACGCGCAACAGTGATCTGTTTGTGGATGAAGAAGAAGTCACGAACTTGCGGCAGGCGCTGCAAGGTGAGTTATCACAACGTAATTTCGGCTCGGCCGTGCGGCTTGAAATTGACGTGCTGACACCCATTGAGATTGCCACCTTTTTGCAAAAAGAGTTTTCGTTGACCGAGGCGGATACTTACCGTGTCAATGGTCCGGCCAACGTGTCTCGACTGATGCAGATTTGCAATTTAGTCAAACGACCAGATTTGCTGTTTCCAGAGTTTCACGGACCCATCCCTGCGCCGTTCGATAGCCTGCCCAATCGCCCTTCCGCCATTTTTGAGGCGATCGCGAAACAAGATCGTTTATTGCATCATCCCTATCAATCTTTTCAACCGATCATCGATTTCTTAACAGCCGCCGCGATCGACCCAGACGTCGTAGCGATTAAACAGACGATTTATCGCACAGGCGAAGACTCAGAGCTGATGCGCTTATTGCTCGCTGCGGCCAAGGCGGGTAAAGAAGTGACCGTCGTCGTAGAGCTCATGGCGCGTTTTGATGAACAAACCAACATTAACTGGGCGGCACGTCTTGAAGAGGTCGGTGCGCACGTGGTGTACGGCGTCGTGGGTCACAAAACGCACGCCAAGATGGCGCTAGTTCTACGCCGGGAAAAGGGTCGAATCAGGCGCTATGGTCACTTGGGCACGGGCAACTACCATCCACGTACAGCCAGTCTTTATACCGACTTTGGCTTGCTGACCGCTGAGCCGCGTCTGTGTGAAGACATGGACAAAGTTTTTTCGCAACTGACTGGACTGGGCTCACGCAGGGTACTGAAAGAGTTGTTGCAGGCGCCTTTCACGTTGCATGACACGGTCGTTTCGCTGATTCGCGCTGAAGCTCGGGCTGCACGCGCTGGTGAACAAGCACGGATTTTGGTGAAACTCAACTCGTTACTTGAGCCGATCGTGATCCAAGAGCTTTACAAGGCCAGCCAAGCAGGGGTAAAGATCGATTTGATTATTCGGGGCGTGTGTGCCTTGCGTTCGGGCGTGCCCGGGCTGTCTGAGAACATTACGGTGCGCTCTATTGTTGGGCGTTTTCTTGAACACTCCAGGGTGTTCTATTTCTACAACGCCGGGGCCGAGTCCGTTTACCTGTCGTCTGCCGACTGGATGGATCGCAACTTTTTCAGGCGCGTTGAGATTGCATTTCCGGTCTTAGAAAAAACGCTCAAGAAGCGCGTGATTGATGAGGCTTTTACGTTTGCTTTGCGCGATAACCGTCTGGCCTGGTTACAACAGCCTGACGGCAGTTACACCCCGGTATCGAACCGCCGTGCTGGATTTAAATTACACGAGTTTTTAATGATGAAAAAGTAAAAACTATATTAATCAAGGACTTACGATTTCAACCCTAAATAATTGTATTGAAGGTCACTTTTGCTTGTGACTGTAACAAAACCGTCATTTTCGCTCTGTATTATTCGTACACTAGAGCCTATTAAGGGTCTAGGTTCCGTCTTAAATTGATTTTTATAAGGCTCATATATGCTCAAACGCTCACTCGTCAAACTCTCAGCGGCGCTCGCATTCAGCGCGCTGAGCTTCGCCTCGCAAGCAGCAGACATCACCGGCGCAGGCGCAACGTTTCCATACCCAATTTTCGCTAAATGGGCAGAAGTCTACAAAAAAATCGAAAACGTGGGTTTGAATTACCAGTCGATCGGTTCTTCAGGTGGCCTGCGTCAGATTCGCGCTAAAACGGTGACCTTCGGTGCGTCGGATGCGCCCGCGGATGGTCCTACGCTCGAAAAAGACGGCATGGTTCAGTTTCCAGCGATTCTGGGCGGTGTTGTGCCGATCGTCAATATCGATGGCTTTAAGCAAGCCGAACTCAAACTGACTGGCCCAGTATTGGCTGATATTTTCATGGGCACCATCAAAAACTGGAACGACCCTAAGATTGGTGCACTCAATCCGGGTAAGACTTTGCCCAATCAGGCGATTACTGTTGTCCACCGTGCGGATGGTTCGGGTACAACCTTTATTTTTACTGACTACCTGAACGAAGTCAGCAAGGATTGGGCAGGCAAGGTTGGCAAGGGCGCCGCAGTGAAATGGCCTGCAGACAGCTCGGTCGGTGGTAAGGGTAATGAAGGTGTTGCAGCGAACGTCACCCGCGTGAAAGGTTCAATTGGTTACGTAGAGTTCGCGTATGCCAAGAAAAACAACATCACACACTTGCAAATGATGAACAAAGATGGTCAGTACGTGGCCCCAAGCGAAAAAACTTTCGCTGCGGCAGCGGCTGGTGCAGACTGGTTCAGCGTTCCAGGGATGGGAATCTCGTTGGTTGAGCAAAAGGGTGCTTCATCTTGGCCGATCACAGGCGCCTCGTTTGTCTTGATGTACAAAGAGCCTACCGACAAGGCGGCTTCTAAAGACGTGATCAAGTTCTTTACTTGGGCCTTCAAAGATGGTCAGCAACTGGCGCTTGATTTGGATTACGTGCCACTGCCTGATGCCTTGACCAAGGCAATCACTAGCAAAGTTTGGTCACAGATTAAGAACTAAGCTTTGAGAGCTTCGAACTTAGTTATTAAAACGTAGTAGTCAGTAAGATCGAAATTGAGATGTTTGGTAGAGCGTCAAATCAGTTTGTCCAGACCCAGTGGGTCTGGACCTTCGGTTCTAAGGAGTAGTAGATGGGTACGCCCCCAACGACGAGTGGCATGATGGATCTGCGCATGGTTGCGGGGGTAAAAAAACAGCGTATCCAAGACTTTTTGTTTCACAAAGTCACGATGTTGTTTGCTCTACTCGTGTTAATCGCACTAGCCGGTATCTTGGTTTCGCTGATGATTAGCGCCTGGCCCGCTTTTCAAAAATTCGGTGTCCAATTTATCTGGACCAATGAGTGGGACATCATTAACGAAAATTTCGGTGCCGCGATCGCAATCTATGGCACGCTGATCAGCTCTGTCATTGCGCTCTTAATCGCTGTCCCGCTGGCTTTCGGTATCGCACTATTTTTAACTGAAATGTGCCCGCTTTTGCTGCGCCGCCCTCTAGGCACGGCGATCGAGCTGCTTGCTGCCGTACCTTCTATCATCTACGGCATGTTCGGTCTCTTTATTTTTGCGCCTCTTTTTGCCGACTATGGTCAGCCAGCCCTGCAGTCTACTCTTGGTCAAATGCCTTTGATCGGCCCCCTTTTCGGTGGTGCCATGAATGGTATCGGTCTCTTAGCTGCAGGCATTATTCTGGCTTTTATGGTGTTGCCGTTTATCGCCGCGGTGATGCGCGATGTGTTTGAAATTGTGCCTCCGATTTTGCGCGAGTCTGCCTA
>CANKOW010000034.1 GCA_947484295.1 Alcaligenaceae bacterium
AATTGCCAACGCGAAGGTTGCCAAAGCCAAGTAATGACCCGCGAGACGTAGCGCCGGAAACCCCATCAATACGCCCATTATTAAGCAAACTACCGCGGCAATCGGTATGGTCAGATAAGCCGACATGCCTACCTGCGAAATTAAGATCGCAGAGGTATAAGCGCCGACCGCATAAAACGCCCCATGCCCTAGCGAAATCTGACCGCCATAGCCGGTCAAAATGTTCAAGCCTAGAATTGCGATTGCATAGATCAACACTAAATTCAGTTGAAACACTCGAAAATCTTCAAGCACAAAGGGTAGCAAGACCGCAGCAAGCACGGCGACGGCTAAGATTATTTTTTTGGAAATGGCAGACATGTTGGCTCTCTTAGACGCGCGAGAAAATAGGTTTGCCGAAAAGGCCATAGGGGCGGAAGATCAGAATCGTCACAATTAAGACCAACGCCATCGTTAGCTTCAGGTCGCTGCCAATGACATACGCGCCCAAGATGTTTTCAAGCACACCTAAAATGACGCCACCAACAACGGCGCCCCACGGGTTATCTATCCCGCCAAGCAAAGCTGCGGCAAAACCATAAAGCAAAATACCCGCCATCATATTTGGATCCAGAAACACAATGGGTGCGATCATCATGCCGGCCACGGCTCCGATCAAGGCGGCCATCCCCCAGCCAAGCGCCAACATCCAAGACACGCGAATCCCCACTAAGCGGGCCGACTCGGGATTAAATGCGGCCGCACGCATCGCCAGACCAAGCGGCGTAAAACGAAAGAAGCAGAATACCGAGAGCAGCACTACGAGCGTGACCGAAATTGAGCCGATTTGGTGGCCAGAAAAGTATTGAGCCAAGAACATACCTTCAACCGGAAACGGACTCGGAAACGATTTAATCGTGTGCTCAAAAATCCAACCGGCAAAGGCGTTAAAAATCACAAGTAAACCAACAAACACAATCACATTCGTTAGGATTGGCGCTTTTTCAACAGGCTTGAGAAAAATCCGCTGAATCAATAAACCCGCGACAAATGAAATGACCATCGTCGCAACAAACGCTAACCAGTAAGGCACGCCCGACTGGATCATTGCCCAGGCGATGAAGGTCGAGAACGTCGCCATCTCGCCTTGTGCAAAATTAATGTGATGGGTCGCTTGGTGGATCATGACCAACGCTAGCCCGACCGCGGCATAAATGCCACCGTTCGCTAAACCCGCAGTGACTTGCAATAAAAACGAATCCATTAAAGCTCCACAACCTGATCGCTAGTTTAATAACCCAAGTACACGCGTCGAATCGACTCGTCAGCTTTGATGTCAGCCGCCGGACCCGACAAAACAACCTTGCCTGTCTCAAGCAAATAAGCATGATCCGCTAGGTTCAAGGCCAAGGCCGCGTTTTGTTCGACGAGTAGCATACTGACTTGGTCTTCTTGATTGATTTGACGCATGATCTCGAAAATCTCTTTCACGATCAAAGGAGCCAATCCAAAAGAGGGCTCGTCTAAAAGCAGCAAGCGAGGGCGCAGCATGAGCGCGCGGCTGATGGCAAGCATTTGTTGTTCGCCACCGGATAAGGTACCCGCCTGCTGACGAAACCGTTCTTTTAAACGCGGAAACCTGCTGTACATGCGCTCGAGATCCGCTTGTACCTCGTGACGATCTTTACGCGTGTAGGCGCCCAGCTTCAGGTTTTCTTCGACGGTCAGCGCCGTGAAGGTACCGCGTCCATCAGGAACATGTGCGATCCCGACTCTCACGACATCTTCGGTCGCTTTGCCGTCGATGCGTTTGTCTATAAAAGTGATTGAACCAGTTGTTTGAACAGCCTGACACACTGAGCGCAGAGTCGTCGTTTTTCCGGCGCCATTCGCACCCAGAATAGTCGTGATACCGCCCACGTTTAAGTCAAAATTTAAATCAAAGAGCACTTGGTTAGGGCCGTACCACGCGTTCAAGTTGGCAACATCAAGCAGTTTCATTAGTTACCATCTCCTAAATACGCACGGATGACCTCAGGGTTGCGCTGGATCTCTTCAGGCGTGCCTTCGGCAATTTTTTTACCAAAGTTCAGCACGACGATCCAGTCTGAGACCTCCATCACCAGGCTCATGTGGTGTTCAACGAGTAAAACTGTGATGCCCATATCGTCGCGAACTGTGCGAATAAAGTCTGCCAAGTCGCTCAGCTCGGTGTGGTTTAAGCCCGCCGCGGGTTCATCGAGCAGAAGCATCTTTGGTTTTGAGGCCAGTGCGCGTGCGAACTCAACGCGTTTTTGAGTGCCAAAGGACAAATCACCTACCGCCCGATCAGCGAATTCTGACAGTTTCAAATAAGACAACAAGGCATCCGCGTCTTCGACTAACTGCTTTTCTTCAGCGCGAACCGCTGGCGTTTTTAGCATCGTGCCAATAAAACCGCCTGCAGAGCGGGCATGCGCGCCCACCATCACATTTTGCCGAACCGTCATCGTGCGAAACATGGCTAGGTTTTGAAAGGTGCGACCAATGCCGATTTTTGACATGGCATGCACGGGCGTTTGCGTAATGGATTGACCATCAAACAAGAGGTCGCCAGCCTGATATTGGTAAAGGCGGCTCAAGCAGTTAAATAGCGTTGTTTTTCCCGCGCCATTTGGACCGATCAAACCGCAGACTTTATTGCGGGGTACGTCAAAGCTCACAGAGTCTAACGCGACGATGCCACCAAAGCGGACTGTAATATCTTTAACATTCAGCAATGCTGACGCTGACTGGTTCGACAAATCGGTTCTCCAAGACTAAATCGAAATGTTTGTTTAACCGTTTCTAGATGTGGCACATTGAGTGTTATTTCAACGATCTGCACCTGCAACTTAAAACCGCTTTTTTATTAAATTCGCAAGTGTGAAAGTACGTTGGAAATTGATATTGGTCAAATGAAATAATGCTTGCGGGTTTTCTCTTAATCGTTTTCCCTGATGTCCTAATTCTAATATCGCTAACGTATTGCCCAGACGGCGTACGCGGCTACCCCGACGCCGTACGCAGCTGCGAAGATTTAAGTATTAAGCGGCTTTTTTGGAACTTGCTTGCGAGGCAAGCGCAGCGCCGGTAAGCGTCTTGAGCAACACGCCAAGTGGCTGCTGATCCAGCGTAAAGCAGGTGTTTGCCAACTCGGCAGCTGAAATATTCAAATGACCAAAACTACAGCAGTCTGCGCCTTTAACAATCAATTCAGCATCGGTAAGTGGATGCTCTTTACTACCGCGCAGTTTTTCAACCCGACGCTTGAGTACTGTGCCGTCTTTTAGATAAACAGTTAATTCTGCCCAGCGGGGGTACAAAGGTGGTGCGCCCTCTGTGACGTTAACTTTGGGTAAAAAAGCCTGAATAGCAGCACGCTGAACCGCCGCATCTTCAAAGGTTTTGAGTACGACTTCACCATCGTACAAGGCTGCGGTAACGGCGTATTGCATACTGAATTTGCCCTCTAGGCCAGTTTGCGGCCGGCTATGAATTAAGGGCACTGTGGCGCGATAGTTTGTTTGAATATCAACGTGATCAAGCTGCTCGAACTTAAACGGCGTGTCTTTGAGCATATCCAGCAGGCCGTCAATCGTGCGATGCGTGGCGTAGCACAGGGGATACTTTTTCACTTCGATGCCACTGCGCTCGATTTCAAGCGGCAAGCTACCCAATTGGTCAAGCTCGGCATGCACATCCATCTTGTCAGCATAAAGCGTGGTGTAGCCCTGATCGCCATCCAACGCCTTGGCCGAGGCATCAAACCCAAGCTTAGCGAGCATGACAGCACGCAGTGCGACGGCATTGGCTTGCCCTGCCTGAAAGGGCTTAGACATCGTGCCAAAGTTTTGGCGCGTGCCTGCAATCTGCGAAACCGTGATGCCCAAAGCGTTCACGATCTGAGCGTGATTCAGTTTTAACAAATGCGCGCACGCAACCGTTGCACCAAAGGTCGCAATGGAGGCCGTTGAATGCCAACCCTTGGCGTATTGTTCATCCACGATCGCCCGCGCCAAGCGCAGGGTCACTTCAAAACCAATAATGTACGCGTTGATGATGTCGCGTCCTTGTGACTGCAGTGTTTCGCCTAACGCAATCACAGCAGGCAAAATCGCGACCGTTGGATGGCCACGCAGTGGTGACGACACGTCATCAAAATCCAAGGCATGACCCATCGTGCCGTTTACCAAAGCTGCCATCTCTAGCGATAGTTTTTGGCCTGTCGCCCAAACCGTAGCCATCTGCGGGCCGGTTTGACCCTGCGCATATTGAAGACTGAGTTGCGAGGCGGGCTCTTGCACGCCCGCGATCGCACAGACGACCGTATCAAACAACGCTCGCGCTGCAACATGTCGACTTGCAGATGTGATTTTTGTAGGATCAAAATTCACCACAAACGAAGAAATTTTTTCACTGGCGGTTTGAGTCATAGAAATCTCTGATTGTTTGTCTCGGTGCAGGCTTTGCTGGCGTCAGCAAGACCCGCTACTTTTTTGATATATTTTGAGCCAAGTTTAACGCAAGTCAGCGACTCGCTGGTCAGTGCCTAGTCGAACCTGAATGCGTTTGATTGGGGTGTTTGCCGCGTCGCTTATATTTAGGCTCTGGCATCATCGAAGTAAAGTGCTTCAACGAAGATTGCTAGTCACCTTGAGTTTTCTTAGGCATACTGAACCCTAAGCGGTTGGCACAGGTCGCACTTCGCGCTTTTTATAAAAACCACATAAAGGGATTCTCTTTACGAATCCATGACACTGCAGAGACAAAAAATATGTTTTCAATGATCCGAAAGACCAGAAACTTTATCCTTGTCAGCTTGATCGGTGCGTTATTTTTAAGCCCGGCAGAGGCGCAGCCCTATCCTAACCGCGACATCACTTTTATTGTTCCCTATGGCCCCGGCGGTTCAACTGATCCGATTTCGCGCCAATTTGCGAGTCAACTCGAACAAGCGCTCAAGGTCAGCGTTAACGTCGAAAACAAACCTGGGGGCTCAGCCACCATCGGCACCGCGGCAGTCATTCGGGCCAAGCCTGATGGCTATACGCTAGGGCTCACCTCAAACAGCGTTCTGGCTTATCAACCGCTGGTCAACAAAGCACTTGCATGGAAAGGCCCAGAAGATTATCAATCAATCATCAAGTTGGTTGACCTCCCCACCATCATTGCGGTGCGCGCTGACTCACCTTGGCAGACCTTTGAAGATTTTATGGATGCGGTGCGCAAAAATCCCGGAAAAATCCGCGCAGCGGTTTCGGGCTATCGCACGACCCCAGATTTGGCGATTCAAGAATTAAACAAAATCGCCCAAGTGAGAATTGCTACCATCCCGTTCACCGGGGGTGGCGGTGAAGCCCTGATCGCACTGCTTGGCGGCCGAGTCGAAGCGAGCACCGGCTATGCCCCGACCATGTTGCCGCATGTACAAGCCGGCAAAATTCGAGTGATTGCTTCGTTTACGAAAGACAAATATCTTGCGTTTCCAGAAGCAAGCTCAGTCGTGCAAGCTGGGTTCAACGTCACCCTACCCGCGTCGTATGGCATCGTGGCACCCAAAGGGATGCCAAACGAGATCAAAGACAAAATCATCGCCGCCTCCCTTGCTATCGGAAACAGTCCAGAGTTTGCACAATTTGCGCAAAAGCACGGCTTAATCCTTGATGTGAAAGGCCCGAAACAGATGGACGAAGAAATGGATGAATACACCAGAATCTTTCGCGATCTGATTGTATTTATGGATCAAAAGAAATAGATCAAAAAGAGTTGCTCATCTAAAAGAGCCACTAATTTAAAAGAGCCACTCATGAAAATTCGTAAATTGACCGGTCACATTGGTGCTGAGTTGCTCGGGATTGATCTGACTGCAGAGTTAACGCCAACGCTAATCTCCGACATTCGTCAGGCCTTGCTCGACAATCTGGTCATTTTTTTTCGTGAGCAGACCTTGACCCCAGAGCAACAAATTCACTTTGCTGAATGCTTTGGTGAAATCAGCCGGTCACCCGTTTATCGAACGCTCGAAGCCTATCCAAAGATCATGCCGGTCGTCAAAGAGAGCACCGATAAAGACATCATCGGTGACACCTGGCACACCGATGAAACCTTTCAAGCGACTCCTCCGCTGGGGTCTCTGCTCTATGCTCGCGAGATACCGCCCTTGGGTGGCGACACACTGTTTGCCAATCTTTATATGGCGTACGATCGACTGTCAGACGCGTTAAAAGAACAGCTGTCTGACATGCGTGCGATTCACTCAAATGATTTTTTGAGCACTAACGCCCAATTACGTAACGCGACGCGTTCAACAAAATTGCGTGACGATATCGGCAAAATCAATACCTCGCATCCCGTCGTCCGCACCCACGAAGAAACCGGTCGCAAGCTCTTGTTTGTGAACCAACCCTTCACCTACTGCTTTGAAGGCATGACACGCGAAGAAAGCTTGCCTCTGTTGCAATATCTTTACCAGCAAAGTTCAAAACCAGAATTAACCTGTCGCTTTCGTTGGGGGCCGGGCTCGATGGCATTTTGGGATAACCGGTGCACCATGCACTATGCCATTAATGATTACCCAGGACATCGGCGTGAGATGCATCGGATTACGGTGCAAGGGAGTGTTCCCGTATGAAAAATCAGCGCGTCGGCATTGGCTGCCATCAAATCCAAACACAGTCGAAATATTCAACTCCTTTGTGAACGAAGAAGTTCAACAATGGGCGACAGTTGTTCGGGAAGCGGGCACTGAGACGCAGTGATCACGGAGACGCAGTAATGTTTGAACCGATTTTCAAAAACACCGTCACACTCATCACCGGCGCGAGTCGTGGGATTGGACTGGCCTGCGCGCAACGCATTGCGCAGCGCGGCGGACATGTCATTGGCTTGGCCCGAAGCCCCTTTGAAGGCGAGTTTCCGGGCGACTTTTACACCGCAGATTTAGCGGATGAAGCCAGCACCGCTGAGGCCTTAGTGCTGATCACACAGAAGTTTTCGATCGACCACTTGGTCAATAATGCCGGCAAAAGCACGACAAGCTTGCTTGAAGAAACGAATTCGACCGAATTTAACGAAATCATTCAAATCAACATGCGGGCACCGATGCAATGCTTGCAGGCCTGCCTACCCTCAATGACTAAGAAAGGCTTTGGTCGCGTGGTCAATATCAGCAGCCGGGCCAGTTTAGGGATGCTCAGGCGCACAGCGTACGCGGGTGCTAAAAGCGGCGTCATTGGCATGACAAAAACTTGGGCGCTTGAACTCGGCAGTCGCGGTATTACTGTCAATGCGGTCGCTCCGGGGCCGATCGAAACCGAAATGTACAGAAAAAACAATCCCCTTTCACCGCAGCAAATGACCGATTTTTTGGCACGCATCCCTGTTCGGCGTCTTGGCACACCCGAAGACGTCGCCAATACGGTCACCTTTTTACTGTCACCCGAAACGGGCTTCATGACAGGTCAAGTGCTTTATACCTGTGGCGGACTCACAGCTGGGGCAGCGGCAGGTTAAAATACTGGGCTAGTCGTGAAACCATCACTACTCGGACGTACTCAAACTGTCGCACCTCATCGAAACATTACCCACGCTCACGCAGATTTCCCCAGATCTGACTCCCGAACAAGAGCATTTCAGCGAGCTTGTTAAACAGGCCGAGCGCCTGACGCTTAAAATTAGAGGGCTGCGCAGCCTAGTCGACCAACATCGTACGGTGCATCAAAGCACACTCAAACCCCTGCAAAAGCGCCAAGAAACGCTACGCAAAAGCATGGTCATCTGGCTTGACCAGCGCCTAGAAAAAGGCGGCCTGCCGACCAGGCATCAAAAGCTGATGCATAGGCTGATTTGTAAACTCGCGCTCGACTTTGCCCTCGCAGGCGATCACGACATGCGTAAGCTGCACGATGCCCATAGCGACGAGTCGCTGGCAGATATCCAGCAAGCACAGGCGCGTGAAGCGCAAGCGTACTTTGAACAAACCATGGGCCGCGAGCTTGAAGAAGACGAGCCCTTTGAAACCGTCGACGATGTATTACATGCCAAATTTGAGCAACTACGCAAACAGGCTGAACAGCGCGAAAGTCAAAAAGAAAAGCGTAAAAACAAGCGCACTAAAACAGCGAGCCAACTGCAAGCCGAACAACTGCTAGCCGATGCCCAAGGTGCGTTACGTACGATCTATCGGCAGCTAGCAAGTGCTGTTCACCCTGATCGCGAAAGTGATCCTGCAGAGCGGGCCCGTAAGACAAAACTCATGAGCGATGCCAATACGGCCTATGGCCGCGGCGATTTGCTGACCTTGTTGCACCTACAACTCGAGGCCAATCTGACTGAAACCCAAATCGCGAGCAACCTAGCACACGACAAAATTGTGGCGCTCACCAGCGTGATCACCCATCGTACTCAGGGGATACAACGCGAACTGCGCGATGTTGAGCTTGACGCCATTAGCGAGTTTGGTATGTCACCGGCAGCAACAGTGACCGAGGCCTCATTAAGCCGTCACTTAGCAACGTTACAGCGCCGTTTTCATTCAGAAATTACCGCCATTAAAAGCGACCTGCTCACGGTACGCGATGATGCCGGGCTAAAACGCTGGCTGAAAGAACAAGACGCTGAATAGTCCCTCACTGCCCTAAAGCTCGTTCAATCCGGTGCGTAGCAACTGTTGTTCGGGGCACTTTAAAGTCAAACCAATTGCGCACATCTTCATCCAGCCCAATGCCGTGCATGAAGTTGTAAATGGCTTTTCTAAGCCCTACCCCTAAAGCGGCGTGATCCACCCCGGTCGGGTCCGTGAACAACACGTCATTTTTTGCAAAACTCACTGGCGGCAAGGGCTTGAGAGTCACGCCGTACTCTTCGGGATTCAACCCCACAGGCGAATGCACCGTGCAAGTGAATCGGTGAAAAAATCCACTTTGAATACAGCCATTCGCAAAGAGTTGTCGTACTAATTCAAGTGCATCAACGGTGTCTTGCACCGTTTGAGTCGGAAACCCATACATCAAATACGCGTGCACCAAAACACCTGCATCGCTGAAGGCACGTGTGACACGCGCCACTTGATCAACCGACACGCCTTTTTTCATGAGATTAAGCAGGCGATCAGACGCAACCTCAAGGCCGCCCGATACTGCAATGCATCCACTTTGCGCAAGCAGGTCACACAAATCCGGTGTAAAGGTTTTTTCAAAGCGAATATTGCCCCACCATGAAATCCCGGTATCGCGCTTTAACAGTTCAGTCGCGAGCGCTTTAAGTGATTTAGGGGGCGCAGCTTCGTCAACAAAATGGAAACCTGTTTGCCGGGTTTCTTGAATAATCGTTTCGATCCGGTCGACTAATACGGTGGCCGAAGCGCTTTCGTAGCGACCAATGTAATCTAGGCTGACATCGCAGAAACTACATTTCTTCCAATAACAGCCGTGCGCCACAGTGAGTTTGTTCCAGCGGCCATCGCTCCAGAGGCGATGCATCGGGTTGAGCATATCGAGCAATGAGAGATAACTCTCAAGAGGCAGGCCATCCCAGGTGGGCGTTCCCACTTCTTCAAACGGTACATCTGGCTCAACCAAATTGATATATTGCACTTGCTGCGACTCAGTGTCGCGCACGAAGGTGCGCACCAACCGCTGTCTTGAGCGTTGCCCTTGCAGATACGCGAGTAACGACAGCAAAGGGCGCTCGCCTGAATCAAGCGTGACGTAATCAAAATAATCGAAGACGCGTGGCTCGGTTAGTTCACGTAGCTCGGTGTTGACAAAACCGCCACCTAACAAGGTGATAATTTTGGGGTCGTAGGCTTTAACTGACTGGGCGATACGAAACGCTGCATAGACCGAGCCCGGAAACGGCACAGAAATTAACACCACGGTCGGTTGATGTCTGCGCAGAGCATCTAGCGTTAAACCCACGAGCGTGTCATCAATCAGATTGTTAGGCGCAGCTAAGGCATGCGCCAGCGGCTCAAAACTGGCCTGACTCGCTGCCAGCGATTCGCCATAGCGCACAAACTCAAAACGCGGATCAATCGCATCGCGCAAGACGTCTGCCAGGTCGTTTAAGTAAAGAGTGGCCAAATGCTTGGCCTTGTCGTTTAACCCAAGTGCGCCAAACGCCCAGGCTAAGGGATCCCCTCCCTCGTCATCCACATAGGCATCTAAGCTTGCAAAGCGTGGGCCCTCTGGCAAGTACTGCCGACTGGCAATACGATGGGCCAAGGTTGAATCACGACCCTGTAAAAACGCAATCACAGGCTCAATCGTTGCTAGGTACCTCGCACGCTGTGCAACGAACGCTTCAGTGATATGGGTATGCTCAGTGGAAGGCAAAAGATCAACGGCCTTAGCCACCTCAACTAGCCCTTGACGCGATAGCAGGCGCAGCACGAGCGCCAGCGCTAAGTCTTCTTGTACGGCCTCAAAGCCACGCGAACGCAAAAAACCCGTCAGATAGGCGGTTGAAGGGTACGGCGTATTGAGCTGCGTCATCGGGGGGATGAGGGACAGCACCCCGACTGAAAACGGAGCAGGTGCAGAAGTCAAAACGAGCGGCCTATGCAGAAGGAGGAAGCCCGAAGGCACAGGCAGAAGTATAGTCTTCGAACAAGGCTTTGACGTGTTTTAGGCTAGACTCTAAAAAATCCTAAAAACGACAATATCTATGACCGAATCGACAAAACTGTCAGAAGCCGAAGTGGATCAACTGCTGGGCTTTGTAAGTGATGATGACCAACCCATCCTTTACATGCAACGCACCCGCGACTGGTATTTGGGCTTGGGCTATGGCAACCCCTATGGCTGGGCACACTTTGCTGATGCCCCGTTCACGCCCTTGCGTAAACCTGTCAAAGACACTTGTGTCAGCATCGTGACCACGGCGGCGCCCTATCAGCCTGATAAGGGCAATCAAGGCCCAGGGTCAACCTACAACTCTGCTGCCAAGTTTTTTACTGTGTACTCGGGCGCAACCGATGTTGATCACGACTTGCGCGTGTCGCATGTGGCAGTCGACCGCAAGCACACCAGTATGCAAGACTCAAATACTTGGTTTGCCTTGCCTATGCTACGTGAGCTAGCTCGCGATAAGATCATCGGCAGTATCGCGCCCTTCTTTTATGGCGCCCCGACCAACCGAAGCCAACGTCATACGATCGAGGTTGATGCCCCTGAAGTTTTAAAACGCTGTCGCGCCGATGGCGTCGAAGCTGTGGTCTTGATCCCAAACTGCCCTGTGTGCCACCAAACGCTCAGTTTGATTGCACGCTATCTTGAGGCCAACGGTATACCCACGGTCTTGATGGGCTGCGCAAAAGATATCGTTGAACACTGCGGTGTGCCTAGATTCATGTTTAGCGATTTCCCGTTGGGTAACGCGGCTGGTAAGCCCTTTGATGCGGTGTCGCAGCGGCAAACTCTTGAATTAGCCTTCAAGGTATTAGAGTCTGCTGTTTCATCTCGCACAACCGTGCAATCCCCACAAAGATGGAGTCAGTCGCACGAATGGAAACTCGATTACGCCAACATCGAACGTGTCAGCCCGACAGAGCTCACCAGGCTTAAACAAGAGTTTGATAAAGTCAAAGAGGTTGCACAAAGCGTACGTGATAAAGAATTGGCTGCTGCGAACAAGCAGTCAGTCGCTCACGAGAAATCGGTTGACGTCGCTAAAACAAAATGAGCACTGCAGACAAACCGTTACCCGCGGCATTTAACGACTTAGCAAATGATCACGAAGCCATTAAAAAAATACTCGGTCATTTAAACCTAACTCAAGACGACGACACGATTACGATCAAAGCGCTGACCGGTGGCGTGTCATCTAATATCTTTCACATCACGACTCAGCAAGCGCAGTATTGCTTGAAACAAGCGCTACCGCAGCTCAAAGTCGCTAAACAGTGGCTGGCCCCCGTTGATCGGGTGTTTGCCGAAATTGCTTGGCTACAAACCGCTGCAACAATCGCACCTGATGCCGTGCCAAAAATTCTAGGCATCGATCAAATCAGCAAAAGCTTTGTGATGCAATACCTTGGGGCCCAATACCTCAACTGGAAGTCAGAGCTTCTAGCCGGAAGAGTTGCAGACAAGGTCGCCGCTCAGCTTGGCAACATACTTGGGCGTATCCATTCGCAAACAGCGCTAAACGAAGATATCGCCAAGCGCTTCGCCAACGACGATACCTTTTATGCCATTCGACTTGAGCCTTATCTCGAAGAGGCTGTGCGTCAACACCCTGAGTTAAGCCCGCGGTTAAAAGCTCTCATCAAGCGCACACAACACAATCCTAAAGTCTTGGTACATGGAGATGTGAGCCCCAAAAATATTATGCTTGGGCCTTTAGGCCCAGTCATACTGGATGCCGAGTGTGCCTGGTACGGCGACCCAGCGTTTGATGTGGCGTTTTGCCTGAATCATTTTTTCTTAAAAGCCGCGTATATGTATGAAATCGCACCGGCTTTACTACAAAATGCTCAAGATTTTTTGAATGCTTACTTACAAGAGGTAACGTGGGAGCCCGTGCCAGAGCTTGAGTACCGAATCGCCTCATTGCTGCCCGGCCTCATGATTGCACGTATCGACGGCAAATCACCCGTTGAATATCTTGCGGCAGAGCGCGGTGCAGTGGTGCGAACACTTGCGATCGAATTTTTGCAGCAAGATGTTGTTTCTTTTTCAATCATCCGTGCACGTTGGGGCCAAGAGTTTAAGCAATGAATCAAGTTACCGTGCAGTGGACTCAAGAGTTTGCACCATAAACTAAACCAAAATATATTCAAGTCAAGAGTTCAAAAAATGAACCTTATCGCAACAGGCAGGGATCAGGAGTGTTAGCAATGAGTCGTATTAAACAAGTTCACGCGCGACGTATTTGGGATTCGCGCGGACGTCCAACTGTTGAAGTTGATGTCATCACTGAATCCGGTGCACTCGGGCGCGGCATCGCCCCTGCAGGTGCGTCTCGGGGTACGCGTGAAGCGATTGAACGTCGCGATGGCGGCACGCGCTTTGGTGGGCTGGATGTCATGCTGGCTGTTCGGGGGATTCAAACTGAAATCGCCCCAGCGCTACTTGGTCTGGATGTGATTGAACAAGAAAAAATAGATACCTTACTGATTGCCTTAGACGGCACTGCCGACAAATCACGCTTGGGCGGTAACGCCTTGATCGCAACGTCGTTAGCGGTACTACATGCCGCAGCGGCCGATGCGCACTTACCACTCTGGCGTTACTTAGCTAAAGATGCGGTGGTTCAGCTCCCTTTGCCACAAATCCAAATTTTTGGTGGTGGCGCGCACGCTGATCGTCGCGTAGACATTCAAGATTTTATGGTGATCGCAACGGGCGCTCGCAGCTTTGCGCAAGCCATGGAGATGACTGCCGAGGTGTACCGACATGCCGGCTTGTTGATGAAACAACGCGGTTCATCTCAAGGCATCGCTGATGAAGGCGGCTGGTGGCCTGCGTTTAAGCACAACGAAGAAGCACTTGATGTCTTGGTCATGTCCATTGAATCCGCTGGCTTCGTGCCAGGTCAGGATGTCAGCATCGCGCTCGACATTGCTGCCTCTGAATTTGGCCACGGTGGACGCTACACCTTGGGTCTTGAGAAAAAAGAACTTGATTCAGACGCCCTCATTGAAAAATTATTAAAGTGGCTAGATAAATATCCGATTGTCTCAATCGAAGACCCCGTCGCTGAAGATGATCGCAAGGGCATGATTGCCTTTACCAAAGCCGTTGCAGGTCGAGTACAGGTTGTGGGCGACGATTACTTGGTAACGAATGCCAAACTCGTGCAAGAGGCTGCTCAACAAAAAGCCTGCAATGCCGTCTTGATTAAACCTAATCAAGCGGGCACCATTACCGAAACCTATGCTGCGCTCAAAGCGGCCCAGCAAGCAGGCTATGCCACCATTGTGTCTGCGCGCTCAGGCGAAACTGAAGATGTTGCCATCGTGCACCTCGCAACAGGCTGGAATGCGGGGCAATTAAAAGTTGGCTCTTTTGCGCGCTCAGAGCGCATGGCCAAATGGAATGAAGGGATTCGGGTTGAAACAACCGAGCCGCATCCTGCAGGCTATTGCTGGCAAGCATTGAAGCGAGATTGAATTAACGCCGCTGCCGCCACACCAGACCTGCACCACTTAAGATAATGATGACCATCCCAACCATCGTCAGATCGTCGGGGCTATGACCAAAGAATAAAAACGCCACAACCGACGAAAATACAATCTGTGCATAGCTAAACGGGGCAAGCATCACCACCGAGCCGTGCCGATACGAATACGTCAGCAGTAAGTGCCCGATCGTCGCGAACGAACCACCTATTAGCATCAGCAAAAAATGTGGCAATGTTGGGGTTTCCCAGAAATACCACACTAACGAACTCATCACGATCGTAGAAAAAACACCCGTAATAAAGTTTGTTGAAACGATATGATCAGTGGTCAATAAACGGCGCGTCAGAAGCTGAAATATCGCCATACTAAAGGCACCCGTCAAGGGCAACAAGATTGCAGGGGTAAACAAGTCACTGCCCGGGCGCACAATCACCATCACGCCAACTAAGCCGCTGCCTACGGCGATCCATTGTCCAAGCTTGATTTTCTCTTTTAGGATTTTTCCGGCGAACCAAGTGAGTAGGATAGGCGATAAAAACACCACGGCGGTGGCTTCACCGATAGGCACGTACAAAAGGCCAACCACAAAACTCACGCTCGCTGTCACCATGCACACTCCCCGTGCGAGTTGAAGCTTGAGTTGCTTGGTATGCAAAATCGACGCACCCATGCTCGGCATAAATACCGAAGCCGTCAGGCAGACTTGGATCACAAACCGCATCCAAACCACCAAGATCGGAGAATAAAAAAAGGTCAAATATTTCGAGATGCCGTCTTGAATCGAAAACAACAGGCATGCGATCAAGATCAGCAAAATGCCGTAGAGCGGACGTTGTGGGGCGTTCAAATGCGGCTTCGACGAGAGAGTGCTGCTAAATCATTAATATCGAATGACTTTTTAATGTACGACGCTTTCTATCTTAACCTTAATTTGATTTTGACACCGACTGCCCCGTGGCATCCTTGACTACTTTAAATTAGCGATCACAGCTTTCGTAATATCAGCCGTATTGCTTTTGCCGCCAAATTCAGCAGGCCTGACGATATTATTGGCAAACGAAATTTCAACGGCGCGCTGAATCGCAAGCGCTCCATCTTGTAAACGCGCATCATCATGACGGTCGCTTAGCCACTCAAGCATCATCGCCACCGACAAAATCATCGCAGTGGGGTTGGCAATGCCCCTGCCCGCAATATCAGGCGCAGTGCCGTGGGCCGGTTGAAACAAGCCGTGATGATCACCAATATCGCCCGAAGGTGCCATACCCATGCCACCCACCAAACCAGCAATCAAGTCAGACAAAATGTCGCCAAACATGTTTTCGGTGACCAACACATCGTAGGCCCACGGCTTGAGCACCAAATTGAGTGCCATAGCATCAACGTAAGCACTATCTGTTGCAATAGCAGGATAACGTTTTGCGCAAGACTCAAAAATCGTGCGCCAGAACGCCATTGACCGAAATACGTTTGCCTTATCGACGCTAGTGACGTGACCAGGTCGACCGGTTTTTTTTCGTAGCTCGGCCAACTTGAAAGCAAAGTCGCACACGCGCGTTGTGCCGGTACGCGAGATTTTCATGGTGTCGTACACCGCCTCATCACCCTCAGCGCGACCGCGCCCGCGTGAATAGAACAACCCTTCGGTGTTTTCTCTTATCAACACCAAATCGATTTTGCTAGCCAGTGGGTTGGCCAGAGGCACCGGCAAACCCGGAAACGTTCTGATCGGACGAACGCCCGCATACAAATCTAAGGCGAACCGTATATCAAGTTGCGGAATAATCTCTGTGCCATCAACACCCCGCACATGAGGCAACCCCATGGCACCAAACAAAATCGCATCAGCGGCTCGGCACGCGGCTAGCGTTGGCTCAGGTAACGATTCGCCCGAATCTAGATAGTGTTGTGCACCTGCAGGATAGGTGCGCGTCGCAAACTGAACACCTAACTGTTTTTCAACAGCGTCTAAAACAGCCAGTGCCGCCGCCATGACTTCTTGTCCGATACCGTCGCCTGGAAGCACTACGATTTGATATGTTTTTTTCATTTTTTTTTCACTCAATTCTGTGTCTATCAACAATAAGATCTCAGTACACTAACTGCAGCAGATTCTTGCGCCGTCGAGCCACAAACCTTGCAAGATGTCTTAACAAGGGCTCACTCAATCTAGCGTATTACCAAAAACGACCTACTCATTTGCCAATCAGTCTTTTACTTTTTCTGGTTACGAAAAACCTCGCCCCACACTTCATAATCCGCCTTAATACGTGCTGCGAACGCTTCAGGTGAACTTGTCGTCACGTTCATACCTGCCTTTAACAGAGTGGCTCGAACCTCAGGCATCTCTAAGACAAAATTAATTTGGCTATTTAATATTTTTACCACGTTGTCTGGGGTGCCTTTCGGTGCAAGAAAACCGTACCAGCTACTGGCAAGAAATTTCGAAAATCCTGATTCAGACGAAGTTTTGACCTGTGGTAGCGCGGGCACACGCTCAGTACCTGTCACCGCAATCGCCTTGAGCTTGCCAGCGTTCACTAACGGCATCGCCGAGGGCAAGCTAGCGACCATCACATCGACATCTCCGCGCGCAAGCTCAATCACAGCTGTACTCGCATTTTTATAGGGGACACTCAAGGTTTTTATCTGAGCGATTTGCCCGAACAAACTTCCAACTAGCTCGGTTTGCGACGAGGTTGAGGCAAAGCTAACAGGTTCATTCTTTTTAGACGCGAACGCGACGAGTCCTTGTAGGTCATCAAACGGAGAAGACATACTTGTTACCACCACAAAGGGTTGGTCGACTCCGATTGCAACTGCGACAAAATCGTTGATGGGGTCGTACTCAATATTCGGAATCAAAAACGGAGTGATCGCAACGGAACTGGTCAAGGCGACGGTCAAGGTGTAACCATCTGGAGCCGCTCGGGCACCCAACGCAGTGCCAATCCCAGCCTGTGCACCTGGCTTGTTATCGACGATCACCTTTTGGTTGAGTCGCTCGCTCAATCGCTGAGCAATCACACGACCGAACGTATCCGTCCCTCCCCCTGGGCCGTTAGGAACGATCAGTTGGATCGCTTTAGATGGATAGTCCTGCGCCTTAACGGTCAGCGACATACACATCAATAAAGCGAAGAGTCCAAAAAATCGTCTAATAACCATCACTTACCTCTAAATAATTGGTTCGATACAACCGACTATACCTGTCTATACTAGCAAAGTGCCATACCTTAACTCGGAGTCTCAACATGAACAGCAAAATCGGCTTTATTGGCTTAGGCCGCATGGGCAGGCCCATGGCCTCTCATCTACAAAAGAAAGGCTTTGACCTTATCGTACTTGATCTGAATCAGCAGGCCGTAGCCGAGTTGGTATCTACGGGCTCAACAGCCGGCAAAAGCGTCGCCGACATCGCTCGCAGTTGCAATATTGTGATCACCATGCTGCCAAGTTCGGTCGAGGTCGAAAAACTGTCTTACGGAGCAGACGGAATTTTTGCGAATGCAGCAAAAGGGACCATTTTGATGGATATGAGCACCATTGACCCCTTGGCAACTGATCGCCTCAGTGCCGAAGCAAGCAAACATGGGTTGACAATGGTTGATGCCCCAGTGGGTCGTTTGGCCGAACATGCTGACCGCGCTGAATGCCTATTTATGGTCGGAGCCTCAGACGCTGACTTTAAAACAGTCACCCCGCTTCTGAACGCGATGGGTAACTCAACGTTTCACTGTGGACCAGTGGGCACCGGTGGCAGAACCAAGTTGGTCAATAACTACGTTGCGATCACCCTCACCCAAGTGAACGGCGAGGCGTTAGCGCTATCACAGCGCTTTGGTTTGGATATCACCAAGACACTCGCAGTATTGCTAGGCACTTCGGCTAATAACGGCCAACTGCGAATGAATTTTCCGAATAAAGTTTTGGCGGGCGATACAACACCCGGCTTTACCATTGATCTGGCCCACAAAGACCTGTCGCTGGTGGTCAACGCAGCGCATGCCGCTAAGGTACCCATGCCTGTCGCCGCAGCGGTACACGAATCCTTTAGTCAGGCCCGTGCAGCCGAGTTTGGTGCAATTGATTTTTCGGGGATCGCTGATGTGATTTGCGAAGTTTCTAAAATCAAAAAACCACGTGTGCCCAAGGGCTGGAAGCCTAGCTGAGCTTGCCAATAGACTAGCCCGACTAACATAGAACGTTGGGCTTGTAAGTGGTGGCAAGACACCCTTGGTCCACCAAGCTTGGAGATCCGATATAGGACCTAGCGCTGCACCGCTGTGTTCAAAATCATTTCCACTCCACGCTCGGCGATCATATAGGTCGCCGCGTTGGTGTTGGTAGACACGACAGTCGGCATCACTGAAGCGTCAAGCACGCGTAGGCGCTCTACTCCGCGTACGCGCAATTGTGAATCCACTGGCGAATGCCCATCATCGCTCATCCTGCACGTACCGCTTGGGTGATACACCGTACCGCCACGTGTTTGCGCAAAGGTCCACAGATCCGTATCACCGGGCATGGTTTCAACATCCCATAGATCTTTAAACGCTGGTTGAGCGTAAATGTCCCGTAGCATTTCAAGGCCAGCGACAATCACCTTACGATCATGCTCCGCAGAAAAATAGCGGGGTTCGATTTTTGGTTGATCGAACGGATCGGCTGAGCGAATCGACACACGGCCTCGACTATCTGGTCTGCACTGGCATACGGCTGCACTGAACCCAGAATAATCATGCAACGGCTCGCCCGACTTCTCGAGCGATAAAGGCATGACAAACATTTGAACATCCGCTCGATGATCTCGCGCGTGTTTAGTGCGCGCTAAGCCACCCACCTGAGCTGCACCCACCGTCAGTGGGCCACTTTTATTGAACAGCCACTGCAAACCCATTTTGGCGAGCTCAAACGGATTACGCACTTGGTCGTTAATCGACATTTTTTTCTTGAGTTTAACGATCATGCGTGCTTGATAATGATCTTGCAGGTTTTCGCCCACTTCAGGTGAGTCTGCGACTACCGCGATACCGTGTTCTTGTAACAGCGCTTTGGGGCCGATGCCAGATAACTGAAGTAACTGCGGTGACTGTAGCGCGCCCGCACATAACAGCACCTCACGATCAGCTTGGGCTTGTTTGGTTTCGCCGTTTTCAATCCATTCGATGCCGCAGGCAACCTTGCCTTCAAACAGCACACGCGACACTTGTGCGTGCGTCACGATGGTCAGCTTCGGATTGCTCATCACTGGGCGTAAAAAAGCACGTGCACCTGAAGAGCGCCAACCATCTTTAATCGATAGCTGATAAGCACCAACGCCGTAATCGGTTTGACCGTTGAAGTCATTATTAGCTGGCAAACCATATTGCTGGGCAGCCTCAAGCCACGCGTCACAATACGGATGATCATTACGTAACTCAGAAACGCCCAACTCGCCCGCAGCACCGTGAAACGGTGTTTCACCACCAATGTAATTTTCTGAACGTTTGAAATAGGGTAAAACGTTGTCGTAATTCCAGCCCGTGGCACCCTGCTTGGCCCAATCGTTGTAGTCGTCGTGTTGCCCGCGAATGTAGATTAGACCGTTAATAGAAGACGAGCCCCCTAAGACTCGACCACGCGGCCAGACAACGTTACGATCACCCGTCCCTTCGCTCGGCTCAGTGTCAAAGTATCTTGTGAACTTTGGATTCGTCATGGTTTTAAAGTAACCAATCGGTAAATGAATCCAAAAGTTGTTGTCTGGTCCACCGGCTTCAAGCAGCAATACCGAATGCCCCGCTTGAATTAAACGATTGGTCACTAAGCAACCGGCCGAGCCCGCGCCAACCACGATGTAGTCAAAGTTCATGTTTTTTCTCCGTTCAACCCGATCGTACACAATGACGAGAAGCTCAATCTTTTATTATTTCCGAGTAGCATCAAGGCCAAATCGATTTTTGCACAAGCATCTTGCTTGAAATAGTACTATGAATGACGACTGATAGACACCAAGCAATCGATACCGAAACCCGATGCAACCTACTGTAATGCGCCAATTTTTTTACCCTAAAGGGACACCATGATTAAAACAATCGGCTTTCCTGGCCGTTACCTTCAAGGCCCTGATGCGGTGCAGCATTTGCCTGAGCTATTGAAAGAATTTTCATTAGCAACACCCCTCGTCTTAATGGATGATCTTGTGCGCGCGAGTGTCGGTAATTTATTGCTGCAGCCACTTTCTGCGGCGGGTATCACGACGACTCTGCTTCGGTTTGCGGGTGAATGCACCAGCGAAGCGATCGAACAGCTCGCGCTCGAAGCTGAGCGAACACAAGCCGACGTGGTCATTGGCTATGGTGGCGGAAAAACAATCGACGCAGCAAAGGGCATCGCCAAAGCATATAACCTTCGGCTCTTTATTGTGCCAACGATTGCTTCAAACGATTCGCCCACAAGTCGTCTGATTGTCTTGTATGACGATCAGCACCGCGTGACACGGGTTGATCGACTGACGCGCAATCCTGATGTTGTACTGGTAGACACGGCGATCATTGCGCGTGCCCCTGCCAGATTCTTTGCTGCGGGCTTGGGTGATGCCTTAAGTAAAAAATTCGAGGCGACTCAATGCCATTTGGCACGGGGGAAGAATTTCTTCGGTACCGAGTCACTTGCCACAGCACGTTTGCTCGCCGAACGTTGCTACGACACAATCATCGAGTTTGGTCTGCCAGCCTTGAAGCAGATTCAAGACCACGGCACCCCTAACGAAAGCGTTGAACGCGCGGTCGAGGCCTCCGTTTTATTAAGTGGCCTGGGCTTTGAAAGCGGAGGCTTATCGCTCTCGCATGCGTTAACGCGTGGGTTTTCTGCTCACCCGGTGATGAGTACTTTTTTGCATGGCGAAACTGTCGCCTTTGGTTCAATCGTTCAATTGGTGGCTGAAGAGCGCCCTCAAGCCGAAGTACAGGCTCATATCGACTTTTGTCATTCGTTAGGCTTACCCATTACGCTTGCTCAACTGGGGGCACAGAACGCAACCGAGGCTGACGTATTGCAAATGGCGACGCTTACCGCGGCAGCGCCCTATATCGGCAACCTCACCCCTGCGGCCAATGCGAATCGCATTGCGCAGTGCATCAACAGAGCCGATGCCTTAGGCCACGCAACTGTCAGATAGTCAGTTATGCTTGCTCAAACGGACAATAAAACTGAACGATAATAATCGGCGATACTTAATCAGCCACTCGGCTCGAAAGACATACACACAACTAAAAAGACATACAGACAGTTAGACGAGCTTAATCAAATAAGTCATAACGCTTAAATCAAACAGGAGACAAACATGAACTTTGAAAATAAAGTTGCAGTGGTGACGGGAGCAGGCGGCGGTCTGGGTTTAGCGATTATCGAGAAGTTCGCCCGCGGTGGC
>CANKOW010000035.1 GCA_947484295.1 Alcaligenaceae bacterium
ATCGGTTTGGCGTGTTGCGATAGCATCAAAATATCTGCGCCTGCTTTACTGCTAAACGTGACTAGCATCGTAGTTTTCCTTATGGATCAAAGCGTCTTGCGCTGAGGCTTTTTCACCCTCATTGCTACAAGCTTACTCTTTTGTGCCACGGGTAGAAAACCGATGCGATTATTGTTGATCGGAGCATTGTTATTTTTATTAAAAGCAGCATGGGCAGAGGGTTCGACATGCCAAGTTACAGAACTGGGTAACCCGTGCCAGCAAGGTGGTGTTGCAACCTTAGGTCGCGAGAATAGTAGCCCGAACCATGGCATTGGCAATCCAGTTGATCGACGCAACGGCAACAAATATCAACGCGACACCGATTTGCCTAGTTTGGCTAGTGCACCCAATTTGGAACTAGTCCGACACTACAACGCAATGGACCCACGCGTAGGCACCTTGGGCCGCGGTTGGTCGTGGTCGTATGACACGCGACTGTATTGGATGGGTACGCACCTACAGGTGCTTCAGGCGGACGGTAGCCGCTTGACCTTTGATTGCGATCAGACACAGCGGTGTATCGGACGAGCGCGCGAGGATGGCGTGATTACGCGCAAAGGTCAAGGCTGGCAGTGGCAGTGGCCGTTTGGAAAGTGCTTGCGTTTTGACGAACCGGGTCGCTTGATTGGCTGGTCGTTTGTAGAGGCACACAAACGCGGTCAATTGCAGAGCCATTGTGGTGAAGTGCTTACCTTGCATATTGTGCGCCATCAGGCACCGTCTAGGTGGCATGGTGAGCTCGAACGCGTGACAGATAACCGAACTAACCAGAGTTTGCGTTTTATCTATGCAGCACCAGTGGCCCAGCAACCTGCATCGTTGACAACACACAATGCGATAAGTCAAATCGCAGCAACACAAGGGACGCAAAATCACAAAATCACAACGCAACGACGCGCAAGCCAACAAACAGCATCACTAGACGCGACCACGCCCGAACCGTTGGGCAAGCTGCTTGCGGTCGAGTCACCACTGGGGATTTTTCACTATCGTTATGAGGCGAACATCTTGGCGGAGGTGCTTCGCCCCGATGGGATGCGTCGTCGCTATCATCATGAGGCGGTTTTACAGGCCGGCCATATGCATGCCGTGACTGGTATCTCGCTTGTCAATCATACGGGGTCGCAGGAGCTGCGCACGCATACATGGCAGTATGACCGAGCGGGTCGGGTGCAGACATTTATCCCAGGAGCGCCAACGTTACTCGGATCTGGTTTGCAAACTGGCGCACTTGATTCGGCGCTTGGACTTGCGATTGAACAAGATGCGCGACACGTTATTCGGCAGGTCTCTTTTGACGGCAAGGGATGGCCAGGCTTACGTCTCTGGTTTGATGTGTCTGGACACTTAACTCAATGGCACAGTCGGGGTGTTGCGACTGAGCGCCTTGAGTATCAGATGCCACATACGTTGCAAAGGCCAGTGGATCGACACCAAGGGGCTTCGCAAAGCGAACGGCCCTGGCCGCATACGCACTTAGTCTTGCGAAAATTTGGCGAGCAAGATCTTTGGCGGTGGGATTTTGATTCGTTTGGAAGAGTGCGAAGTTTCAAAGCGCGCTCGAACTTTGCGGAACCTATCGATGTGCGCATAGCCTGGCGAGGCAAACATCCAGCGGTGATTGCACACCCTGAAGAAACGCAGCATAGGCGCTTTAATTTGCGCGGCGACTTACGTGGGCGAGTCGTGTTTCGACCAACAGTGGGCACGGGCCTGTTTAAGATGCTTCGCCCTGAATGGAGTTACCGCGAAGCATTTACGTACGATGCGCAGGGTCGACGCTTAACGCACGTGCTGCCAGAAGGGGGAGTGTTGCGCTATCACTGGTCGCCTACAAGTTTGCAAGCGGTTGAGTGGGAAGATGCCGCCGGGCGTCGGCAGAAGGTTGTAGAGATCGGCGCGAATGGGCTTGTACATGGCAACGGCCTGTTAACCATCAGGCAAATGGCCACCTCTCAGACAAGCAAGCGTCAGGCGCCGAGGCTTGAGCAACTGCTGGTGTATCAACCCGCAACGCGCTTGCCCCTCTATCGACATCAAGTCGCTACCAATCAGCACGCACGGCTCACTCACGAGCGCATGACCCTGCTCGGACAAACCCGAGACACCCGCTATGGCTATGACGTTGAGCAACGCATGCGCTGGCATCGCAGTTGGTCGTCCGCTGAAAAGCAGACGTCGGCCCGAGAGTATGCATGGCGTTTGACAGGCGCAGCGCGTCAAACGATCGTGCGTGATGCAACCGGGTTACCGACACGTGTGGATCGTTTTGTGGTGCGCTATAACGCGCAGCGCCGCCTGACGAGTGCGGTTCAACAGCGCGAGGCGGGCGAGGCAGTCAGCTATGGCTACAACGCGCTGGGCGAACAAATTTGGCGTGAAGATCAGCACGGCCGTACGCAGTTTTTGTATGACCAGCAAAAGATGGTGGCACAAGCCTACGAAAGCAAGAGTGGGCTGCGCGTAAAGCGACGGTTCATTTACTTGCAGCAGGTGCCAATCGGCCTGATTGAATACGGCAACGCAGCGACACAGGCAAGCCTTTATTTTTTTCATGCTGACGCGGTTGGGTTGCCTCAGCTGCTCACCGACGCTCGGCAAACGGTTCGTTGGCATGCCACCTACAGCCCTTTTGGTGAGTTACTCGAGCAGCACCACGACCTAGGAAAAGATTTTGTCCAACCGTTGCGCTTACCGGGGCAAGTGGCAGACCCACTGACCGGCTGGCATGATAACTATCAAAGAACCTACGACCCGCGCTGGGGGCATTACCTTGAGCCTGATCCGTTAGGACCCATCCCGGGTAACAGTCAGTACGGGTATGCTGAGCAGCAACCGCGGCGCTACGTTGACCCTCTTGGCCTATTGCTGTTTGCCTTTGATGGCACTGGCAATAGCCCAGCGTCGCAAACCAATGTTTGGCTATTTGCCGGGCAATATCAAGACGGGGCTGTGAAATATATCGAAGGCCCAGCGGGCGATCTTGAAACAGGTAGCGCCAAGCATGCCACGGATGCGGCGGTGGCGTGGTCTGGCGGCAGCCGTGTCGATCAGCAGTGGGAGCGCTGGCTCAATGCGATTGCTTTGCAACGAGAGGGTGCACCGGCGCTTGCGCTAGATCTGGTGGGATTTTCGCGTGGGGCAGCGCTTGCACGGCACTTTGGTAACCGAGTGGCGCAGCATACCCGCGATGGTCGGTTCTGGTTACAACACCCGCAACGTGGTGTCTTATCGAGTTGTGTAGACCTACGCTTCATGGGCTTATTTGATACGGTGGCGCAGTTCAATGTGCTGGGTGCCGGCAATGCAGCGTTTGATCTGACGATTGCACCGGCCTGGAAGTGGGTGGCGCATGCGGTGGCACTGCACGAGCACCGGTGGCTGTTTCCGTTGACTTCGGCGCGTGGCACGCAGGTGGGTGGCAATGTTGTTGAGCACGCCTTTGTTGGGGCGCATGCTGATATTGGCGGTGGCTACCTAACCCGACAGGCCTCGCCTGGCTCGACCCCAGGTGACTTGTCTCAGGTGGCCTTGGCGTGGATGCATTGGCAGGCGAAGGCCGCGGGTGTGCCGCTTGGGGCCGGGCCTACGCCAACCTCGGTGACGCGACCAATTGTGCACGATGAGCGGGCGGTGTTTGCCCGAACCATGCAGCGCGGTGACCGCCGAGTGAACCAGCCAGACGGCCGACTTTGGGTGAATTACCAAGAGCACGCCCCAACAATGGGTGCTGAGGTACGCCGGCAAGTAGAGTCGTTGCTGACTCGTACGCCGCCACTCTTGCCGCAGGCCCCCGACGCGGTTGGATGGGTTGACATGCCACGCTATACAAAATGGTTGCGCGACGAGGTCGGTTGGCCCTGGGACTAAGCGCATTTCAGGCTATGATTTGAGACTTCAACTTGTTGTGTTTTTAAGCCCATGCTGCCCGAGCAACACCAGACCATTATTTCTTGTTTTCAGGCCGCCGTGGCAAGCATTTTGCCCGAGGCCAATCCTGTTATTTTGCTAGAGCGCCCGAAGGTTGCGGCGCATGGCGATATCGCCACGAATGTTGCGATGCAATTGGCCAAGCCCGCAAAACGCAACCCCCGTGAGCTTGCGCAGCAGATCGTTGACGCACTGATGGCAAACCCACTTGCGACAGCAGTGGTGGCGGGCGCCGAGTTAGCTGGCCCTGGCTTCATTAATTTGCGCTTAACCCATGCAGCGCGTATCGCTGTGTTGACGGCAATCTCTGAGCAAGGTTCAACGTTTGGTCGCGCCTCGCGCAACGAGCAAAAGGTGTTGGTCGAATTCGTTTCTGCTAACCCGACAGGGCCCTTGCATGTGGGCCATGCAAGGCAAGCAGCACTAGGCGATGCATTGTGCCGCCTGTTTGACGCAAGTGGTTTTCAAGTGAGCCGCGAGTTTTATTACAACGACGCGGGCAATCAGATCCACAACCTTGCGTTAAGTGTGCAGGCGCGAGGCCAAGGCTTAAGCCCTGATGATGCGGCGTACCCTGCCGAGGGCTACAAGGGCGATTACATCAGCGATATCGCCAAAGATTTTTTGGCACAGGCAACCGTTAGCGCAAGCGACGGCGAACCCGTGTTGGCAAGCGGCGATCTTGCTGACTTAGACAACGTTCGCCGTTTTGCGGTGGCGTGTCTTAGACGCGAGCAAGATTTTGATTTGCAAGCCTTTGGCTTGGCCTTCGATCATTATTATCTTGAAAGCTCGCTCTACACTTCTGGGCGTGTTGAGCAAACCGTGCAGCAGTTGGTTGCGTCAGGCCACACCTACGAAAGCGAAGGCGCGTTGTGGTTGCGCACCACCGAACTGGGTACGGGTGACGACAAAGATCGCGTGATGCGTAAGTCAGAGGGTGGCTACACGTACTTTGTGCCAGATATTGCCTACCATGTCACAAAATGGCAGCGCGGTTATACCCGCGCCATCAATATTCAAGGCAGTGATCATCACGGTACCGTCGCGCGGGTGCGTGCTGGTTTACAGGCGCTGTCCTTGGGTATCCCCGCTGATTACCCGGCCTATATTTTGCACAAGATGGTGAAAGTGATGCGCGGGGGTGTTGAGGTCAAGATTTCAAAACGCGCGGGTAGTTATGTCACGCTGCAAGATTTGATCGAATGGGTCGGGCGCGATGCCGTTCGTTTCTTTTTGATTCAACGGCGGGCCGACACCGAGTTTGTTTTTGATGTTGATTTAGCGCGTTCAAAAAGTGAAGAAAACCCGGTTTATTACATTCAGTATGCTCATGCGCGAATTTGTTCGATGCTGCTGCAGGCGGGTCTGAGCGCGCAAGAGTTAAGCGCGGCTGATAGTGCCTGCTTAGTTGCACCGACAGAAATCGCGCTGATGCAGCGCGTGGCCGAGTTTCCGGCGCTGGTGTCTCAAGCTGCGCTTGACCTGTCACCGCATCTTGTGGCGTTTTGGCTGCGTGATTGTGCGGCAGATTTTCACGGTTGGTATAACGCTGAGCGCGTCTTGGTGGATGAGATTGCGTTAAAGCAGGCGCGCCTACGGCTGGCCGATGCCACGCGTCAAGTGATTGCAAACGGCCTGGCCTTGTTGGGCGTCTCTGCGCCCGAACGGATGTAAGATCACACTCATGGTTAAACGTAAATCTTCTGGTGGTGGAAGCACGCTCTACGGGGTGTTAGCTGGGCTATTGATTGGATTGATTGCGGCGGCGGCTGTTGCGTTTTACGTGATTAAGTCTCCGATGCCGTTTGTCGATAAGGCGAGTCGTTCGCCCGAAGCCTCGGGTACGGTTGATCCTCGTAACGCCCCGGATCCGAATGCGGGCTTAGGCGGACGTGGTACGGGGCCCGTCACCGAACCAAGTTCACCTGACCAACCGACCGGTGAAATTGCCGGGATGTCGTCGCGCCCAGCGGCAGCACCCGACGCACTGGGTGCACTGATCGCGACGTTAACGCCATCTCCATCTTCCTCCCAGCCAAGCCAGGCGCGCCCACCGACGCGTGCTGAGCCCGCGCCGTCGGCACCTGCAGCCAGCTCGGCGTCAACCTCAACACCAAGCGGCTCGACGACTGCAGCAAGTGGTCCTTATTTTCTGCAAGTTGGTTCGTTTAGAGTGCTCGAAGATGCCGAAGCCTTACGGGCAAAAATTTTGTTGATGGGCATGTCGGTTGAAATACAGCGGGCAGAGGTCAATGGCTTACAGGTCAATCGTGTGAGAGTTGGTCCGTTTGCTCGCATCGACGATATGAATCAGACGCGTACACGACTCGGGCAAGAAAAAATCCCGACAGCCGTGGTGCGACAGTAAGGTAGTTTGACGTGTTTAATTATTCAGGATGAGCAAGAGATGAAGATAGCTTTGTTGGTACGAACACTTGGCGTATTGATGGCGGCAACGACGCTGTTTTTTTCGGCTCCCGGGTTGACGCAGGGGACACCGGCCGCAGCAAAGGCACGTTACCTTGAGGTGAGTCCGGTGCAGCCCACCGAGCCAGGCAAAACTGAAGTTCTAGAGTTTTTTTCATACGCGTGTTCTCATTGCGCCGTGCTTGAGCCGCTGCTAGAAAAATGGATAAAAAAAGTTCCGTCTGATGTGATTGTTAAGCGTGTGCCGGTGGCCTTTAATGCCAGCATGAAGCCGTTGCAGCAACTCTATTATTCGCTTGAGGCACTCGACCGCTTAGATTTACACGGCAAAATTTTTAACGCGATCCACGAAGAAAAAAAACGCCTATTTACCAAGCCAGAAATCGTAGCGTGGGTCGCCTCGCAAGGGGTTGATCGCGCAAAATTTGAAAGCGTGTATGACTCGTTTGGTGTGGTGTCAAAAAGCGGACGTGCGGATCAGCTTGTGAGTGCGTATAAAGTTCAAGGTACGCCTTCCATGTCAGTAGGTGGTCGCTTTTTAACCTCGCCATCAGAGGCGGGTGGTTACCAAGAAACGATTGACGTCACAGACAGTTTAATCAGACAGCTTCGCGCGAAATAAGAAAGCTTTCGGAAAGCATCGATAAAAAAGCAGCGCGAAGGCGCAGCTTTTTTACTTGTTACGCTCTTAAGCTACGCGCCTTGAATCACATAAAACGTGATGACGTGCGCAAATTGATCACGATACGTTTTTGCTTCTTGCGACAGAGGTGAGTCGTACCAAGCTAGCGCCTTTTCATAGCTGTCGAATTCGATCAACACACGACGGCGCTCGTCAGAAGGGCCTGTCTTAATTGACACGGCGCCGCCACGCACTAAAAATTTGCCTCCGAACCCGGCCACAGCAGCCGTTGAACGAACTTGATATTGATCTTTGAAGTTTTCTGGATCGCGCACGACCAGTTCAACAAAGACATAACCTTTAGATGTAGCCATAAAAAAAATCCTTTTTTTAATTGCGTTGAATCTTACCAAAGGCTTGAGTCAGGTCTTCGATCAAATCGAGGGGTGATTCAAGGCCAATGTGCAGACGAATCAGAGCGTGGTCTTTGCCCTTCCAGTAAGCGTGGTTTGAGAGCACGGCTGGATTGACCCATTGCACAAGACTTTCAAAACCGCCCCACGAAAAACCAATACCGAACAAGGTTAAGGCATCGACAAAAGGCTTGGCGGCGAGTGCCGAGCAGTTCAGCTCAATCGCTAACATGCCGTTTGCACCCGTGCAGTCGCGCTGCCATAACGCATGACCCGGATCTTTATGCCAGGCGGGGTCAAAGATGCGTACCACTTCAGGGCGAGCATCTAAAAATTCACTGACCTCGCGGGTGTTGCGTGCGTGCTGAGCCATCCGCACCGCCATGGTTTTGACGCCACGCAGGGATAACCAAGCGTCATCTGCGCTTAGCGAATTCCCTAAGGCGTATTGGGTGGCATGGATGCGTGCCGCAATTTTTTCGTCTTTAACAATAATGGCGCCCAGCATGACATCAGAGTGGCCTGCAATATATTTGGTACCGGCCACAATTGAGACATCGGCACCGAGCGTAAGCGGCTTATAAATGTAGCCTGAACCCCAGGTGTTGTCGGTGGCCAAAATGAGGCCATGCTGTTGCGCGATTTTTGAAAGCGCGGGCATGTCGAGCATTTCAAACAGCAACGAACCTGGCGACTCAACATAAATCATTTTAGTGTTGGGCTGCACGAGCTCAGAGATTTGATCTTGGCTTGAGAAGTAAGTGATCGAGATACCCAGGCGTTGTAATAAGGTTTGATCGACTGTACGTACTGGGCCATAAACGCAGTCAGACACGAGCATATGATCGCCCGTGCTGAGCAGAGCCAGAAAGGCAATGCTGATGGCTGACAGGCCAGAGGGCGCAAGCACGCAATAGCTGCCCCCCTCAAGCTGCATGAAGACTTCTTCAAGGGCGCGGTGCGTGTCGAGCCCAGCGATACCGTACGTCACTACCCGCTCGCCCGCCGCACGCTTGGTGAGGGCACGGTCGAGCACCTCGAGATTTTTAAAGCGAACGGTGCTGGTACGTATCGCGGGGATGCTGACGGGCGCTGTGCCGGTAACGGGATCGAACTCGGCGGCGCCAATATGCAGCAGGCGGGTATCCAGATGATGAGTAGTCAAAATAAATCCTTAATCAAGGTCAAGCGAGAGTCTGACTTTTTTGAGTAAACCGTATGATGCCATCGGCGCACAGCTCGCGGGTAAGCTTTTCTTCAAAATAAAGGGCATGCAAGTGCGCTGCCGCCTCGCCCATCGCGAAAGTGGTTTGATGCAAATCGAGTTTGCGCTTAAACATCAGTGGCAAGATATCGGTGGTCGATTGAGGTACGGCGCAAGCGGTATAGACCTCTGCCAGGCGGTCGGCGTGATGCGAGTGTTGTTGCGCGGTGCGTACGTGCAAGCCAGTGAAAGGCCGCCCGTGTGAGGGCAACACCAACGTGTCGTCTGGCAGGTGATCGTAAGCATGTAAAGAGTTTAGATAGAGCGGCAGGGGGTTGCCCATCGGCTCGTAATCAAACACGCTGATATTGGTTGAGATGCGGGGCAACACCATGTCCCCTGAAATTAAAACCTTTTTGTCGGCGCAATAAAGTGACATATGTTCTGGCGCGTGGCCGTAGCCGGCGATGGCGCTCCAGAGGTGCCCGTTGATGCGAAAGGTTGAACCGTGCATGATGCGTACGAACGCGGGCGGTACCCGAGGCACGAGCCCCGGATAGTGCGAAGCGCGTTCGCGAATTTGTTGAATCGAATCTGGATCAACCATGCCGTGGCGCATCAGATGCTGCGCGGTGCGTTCACCACCCGTTGCCCCACCGTCTGTGCGTTGGGACCAAGCCTGAGCGGTCATGTAGTCAGTCATGCTGATATGTATCGGGATGTTCCAACGCTCGCATAACCAATAGGCCAGGCCGACGTGATCGGGGTGCATGTGTGTGACGATGAGGCGCAGCACAGGCAGACCGTCAAGCTGGGTGCGAAAAATGTCGTCCCAGAGTGTTTTGGTTTGGTCGCTGCTAATGCCGCAATCGACAATTGTCCAGCCCTCTTTGCCGTCGATCTTGTCGCGCAAGAGCCATAGGTTGATGTGATCGAGTGCGAACGGCAGCGGCATTCTGAGCCAGCGTACGCCAGGCGCGACCTCAAGGGTGAGCCCCGCGCCCGGCAGGGTGTCCCCTAAGGGATATTGCAGTTGTTGTTCAAGGTGATTCATCGGTACTTTGTCTCCGGGCTTGACGATATGATCAGAGCATCATAATGTGCAATGACGCTTACGTAAACGTAAACTAGATGATTCTGACGGGAGACGACAGTGGATTTACCAGGCTTAAATTTCGAATTAGGTGAAGACATTGATATGTTGCGTCATGCGGTGCAAGATTTTGCAAAGCATGAGATCGCACCCTTGGCTGCGCAAACCGATCGCGACGATCAGTTTCCGATGCATTTGTGGCAAAAAATGGGTGAGCTCGGGCTGATGGGGATGACCGTCAGTGAAGAGTACGGTGGCACCAATATGGGCTACTTGGCACACATGATTGTGATGGAAGAAATCTCGCGCGCAAGCGCGTCGATTGGATTGTCGTATGGTGCCCACTCTAATTTGTGCGTGAACCAGATTCATCGCAATGGTAGCGTTGCGCAAAAGAAAAAATACCTGCCTCAATTACTCACGGGCGAGCATATTGGCGCGCTTGCCATGAGCGAGCCCGGCGCAGGCTCTGATGTGGTTAGCATGAAGCTGCGGGCCACGCCCAAGGGCTCAGACTATGTCTTGAACGGAACTAAGATGTGGATCACCAACGGCCCCGACGCTGACACGTTGGTGGTGTACGCCAAGACTGATCCTGAGGCAAACGCCCGAGGCGTTACGGCATTTCTAGTTGAGAAGGGTATGCCGGGTTTTAGCATCGCGCAGCAACTTGACAAGCTGGGGATGCGTGGCAGTCACACGGGTGAGTTATTGTTTGAAAACTGTTTGATCCCCGGTGACCACGTACTAGGCGAAGTGAATGGCGGTGTACGCGTGTTGATGAGTGGTCTGGATTATGAACGCGCCGTCTTAGCCGCAGGCCCCATCGGCATCATGCAAGCCGTGATGGATCAGGTGATCCCCTACATCCATGATCGCAAGCAGTTTGGCCAGTCAATTGGAGAGTTTCAATTGATTCAAGGCAAGGTCGCGGATATGTATACGACCTTGCAGGCATGCCGCGCGTTTTGTTATACGGTTGGAAAAAATCTTGACAAGCTAGGTAGCGAACACGTGCGTCAAATACGCAAAGACTGCGCGGCGGTGATCTTGTATTGCGCCGAAAAAGCGACGTGGATGGCGGGTGAAGGTATCCAGATCTTTGGCGGAAATGGCTACATCAACGACTACCCCTTAGGCCGCTATTGGCGTGATGCCAAGCTCTACGAAATTGGCGCCGGCACCAGTGAGATTCGCCGCATGCTGATCGGTCGCGAACTCTTTAACGAAACAATGTGAAAAAAAAATACAAGGTCAAAGGTCGAGAGACATGCCAAAAATTGAATCCCTGATTAACACGCGCTCGCCGGAGTTTGCGCAAAATACGTTGGCGATGCAGGCGCAGATTGATGATTTGCAAAAGCAGTTAGAGCAAACCGCGTTAGGCGGCACCGAGCAGGCGCGTCAAAAGCACGTAGGTCGCGGCAAATTGTTGCCACGCAATCGCGTCGAGCAGCTGCTTGACCCAGGCACGCCATTTTTAGAGCTATCCCCAATGGCGGCGCATGGGCTGTACAACGGCGAATCTCCAGGCGCGGGTCTCATCACAGGCATCGGACGAATCTCGGGCGTTGAGTGTGTGATCGTGTGCAACGATGCGACGGTGAAGGGTGGCACCTACTACCCATTAACGGTCAAAAAGCATCTGCGTGCTCAAGAGATCGCACAGCAAAATAATTTGCCGTGTGTGTATCTGGTGGACTCGGGTGGTGCAAACCTGCCGCGTCAAGAGGATGTGTTTCCAGATCGTGATCATTTTGGCCGGATCTTTTTTAATCAAGCCAATATGTCGGCTCAGGGCATCGCGCAAATCGCTGTTGTGATGGGCTCGTGCACCGCAGGGGGCGCCTATGTACCCGCCATGAGTGACGAGTCGATTATTGTGCGCAATCAAGGCACCATCTTTTTAGGTGGGCCGCCGCTGGTCAAGGCGGCGACCGGAGAAATCGTTTCAACCGAGGATCTTGGTGGTGGTGATGTGCACACGCGTTTATCTGGTGTTGCGGATCATCTTGCTGCCAACGATCATCACGCCTTGGCGCTTGCGCGCGATGCAGTGGGTCGCTTAAACCGTATCAAGCCGGCGCAGCTGGCGCTGAAAAAAAGCGTACCGCCTGCGTACAACATGTGTGAGGTGAATGGCATTGTGCCAGCCGATACGCGCAAACCTTATGACGTGCGTGAGATCATCGCCCGTATTGTCGATGGCTCTGAGTTTGACGAATTTAAAGCACGGTTTGGCACGACGCTGGTGACGGGCTTTGCTCATATCGAAGGCATGCCCGTTGGCATTGTTGCGAACAACGGCATCTTGTTTTCAGAGTCGGCACAAAAGGGCGCACACTTTATTGAGCTTTGCGGCCAACGAAAAATCCCGCTCGTGTTTTTGCAAAATATTACTGGCTTTATGGTGGGCCGCAAATACGAAAACGAAGGGATCGCCCGACACGGCGCTAAGTTGGTCACTGCTGTGTCGACGGTTGCAGTACCAAAGTTCACCGTCATTATCGGTGGGTCGTTTGGTGCCGGTAACTATGGCATGTGCGGCCGAGCCTTCTCGCCACGGCTATTGGTGATGTGGCCCAACGCACGCATTTCAGTGATGGGCGGCGAGCAGGCGGCCAGTGTGCTGGCAACGCTTAAGCGCGAAGCCGTTGAAGCGAAAGGTGTGCAATGGTCGGCCGATGAAGAAAACGAATTTAAAACGCCGATTCGCGAGCAATACGAACGCGAAGGACATCCGTACTACGCCACCGCGCGCCTGTGGGATGACGGTGTGATTCAGCCTTCGGATACGCGCCGTGTCTTAGCGCTTGGTTTGTCTGCTGCATTAAACGCACCGATTGCTGACACACGCTTCGGCGTGTTTCGCATGTAAACGTTGGATCAAGGAGCTATTGTGTTTACAACGTTATTGATTGCAAATCGCGGCGAAATTGCTTGCCGTGTTGCTGCAACAGCGCGCCGCTTGGGGATCCGAACCATTGCGGTGTATTCGGATGCCGATGCGGGTGCCAAGCATGTCGTCAGTTGCGACGCTGCGGTGCATATTGGTGCGTCGGCAGCGCGTGAAAGTTATTTAAAAAGCGAAACGATTTTGCAGGCGGCACTCGCGCACGGTGCGCAAGCGATTCATCCGGGCTACGGGTTTTTATCTGAGAACGCTGATTTTGCTAGCGCATGTGCAAAAGCCGGGATCAGTTTTGTTGGCCCGCCCGCGTCTGCGATCGCGGCGATGGGAAGCAAGTCGGCCTCAAAGACTTTAATGGAAAAAGCCGGTGTGCCGTTGGTGCCCGGGTATCACGGCGATACCCAAGAGGCTGAGTTTTTAAAGCAGCAAGCAGGTTTAATTGGCTACCCCGTCATGATTAAGGCGAGCGCGGGTGGTGGTGGCAAGGGGATGCGTGTTGTGACGAGCGCTGACGATTTTGCCAGTGCCTTGGCTTCGTGCAAGCGTGAATCCGCCTCAAGCTTTAATGACGATCGTGTCTTGATTGAGCGTTACGTTCAAAAGCCGCGCCACATCGAGATTCAAGTATTTGCTGATTCGCACGGCAACGCTGTCTATTTGTTTGAACGCGATTGCTCAGTGCAACGACGCCATCAAAAAGTGATTGAAGAGGCCCCAGCGCCAGGCATGACCGAAGAGCGCCGCCGAGCGATGGGCGAGGCCGCCGTCGCTGCGGCACGTGCCGTGAACTACGTGGGCGCAGGCACGGTTGAATTTATTGTTGAGCCAAGCGACCGTTTTTATTTCATGGAGATGAACACGCGCTTGCAAGTTGAACACCCAGTGACCGAGATGATTTCTGGGCTCGACTTGGTAGAGTGGCAATTGCGTGTGGCGAGTGGCGAAGCCCTGCCCTTGACGCAAGAGCAACTGACGCGCTGTGGTCATTCGATTGAAGCGCGTATTTATGCTGAGAACCCAGACAAAAACTTTTTGCCTTCGGTGGGTACCTTAACGTATCTTGCCTTGCCCCCGCACGCGGCGTTTAGCAATGCCGATATTCGTGTGGATGGTGGTGTGCGGATGGGTGATACGATCTCGCCGTTTTACGACCCGATGATTGCGAAGCTGATTGTGTGGGGCGCTGACCGTGATCAGGCGCGTGCGCGGATGGTGCAGGCGCTGGCGCAGACACGGGTGGTTGGCGTGCATACTAACGTTGCGTTTTTGACGCGACTGATGACGGACCAGGCCTTTGCTGCAGGCGATTTGGATACAGGGTTGATCGAGCAACAGCGTGCGACATTGTTACCGGCGCCCGCACCTGCTAGCCACGAGGCGTTGGCGCTTGCTGTCGCTGCGTTGTTGCTTTGTGAAACCGCGGCCGTGTCGGATGACGACCCCTGGGCGCGCACAGATGGTTGGCGCTTGAATGGTTTACATCGGCGAGTGTTTAGCTTGCTGGATCAAGAGGGTGCCCGTAGTTGCGTTTTGCATCGCCAAGGCATAGACCAAGTGCTTGAAATGGATGGCGAGCGCTACGCGTTTGGTTGGCGCTTGGCCAAGGATGACAACACCCCAGCTTTGAATATTGAACTGACGCTAGGTAACTTGGCGGTCACCGGCACCGTGGTACCGCGTGGCGAGCGCTTTGATGTTTTTTCGTCGGGCGCAATGACCGCACTGATATTGAAAGACCCACTAAAACACGCGGCTGACGGGCAGTCTGAGCCTGCGGGCGGCTTGACTGCCCCGATGCCCGGCAAAGTGATTGCTGTACATGTTGCCGTGGGCGATAAGGTCAAGCGCGGGCAGGCGTTGTTGGTGATGGAGGCGATGAAAATGGAGCATACGATTGCGGCACCTGGCGAAGGCACGGTGAAAGAATTGCTCTACGGTGTTGGGGATCAAGTGGCGGAGGGCGCGGCGCTGATTACCCTTGCTTGAACAGGGTTTTGTATATTGAGTGGTGACTAATTATTGTTAATTTGGCATGACAGCGTTGCAAAAAAACAAATTTATGGTTCGACTTGTCGCGGCAAAGTTTTTGGCGTAGAGTCAAACTACTTGGTCGGGTGCCCCCTAACCCGGCCAGCAACAGGAGCCCGTCTTTATGTTTGACATTCTGGTTTACCTGTTCGAGAACTACTACACCCCCGAGGCCTGTCCGTCGGCGGATGTGTTGGCAAAGCGCCTTGCTGCGGCGGGCTTTGAGCACACCGATATTGACGACGCGTTAGGCTGGTTGGTGGGTTTGGCTGAGACCACTGCACAGTGCGTTGAACTGTCGCAGACACCGGGTAGCGGCTCGCGCGTGTACGCTGACTTTGAGCAGCAACACCTCGACCCCGAAGCGATCGGTTTTATCACTTTTCTCGAAGCGACCGAAGCCTTGTCGCCCGCGTTGCGTGAAATCGTGATCGACCGTGCCTTGGCCACCACAGAAGGCTCTGTGTCTTTGCAAAAAATCAAAATCATCGCGCTGATGGTGCTCTGGAGCCAAGAGTCAGAGGTCGATCATCTGATCCTTGAAGAGTTACTGCGCGACGACGGCGATCGGCTTTTGCACTGAACTTGTTGGGCGCGGTACCACCCTACGTTGGTCGGTTTGCACCAAGCCCGAGTGGGCCGCTACACGCGGGCTCGCTTGTGGCAGCCATGGCCAGTTTTTTGGATGCGCGAGCCCACCTAGGGCAGTGGCTGGTCAGAATCGAAGACCTGGATACCCCAAGAACGGTGCAAGGTGCCGCAGAGCTGATTTTGCAACAGTTGTCAGGGTTAGGTATGCACTGGGATCGCGAGGTCAGTTACCAGTCGCGGCGTTTAAACCTGTATCAACAAGCCTTTGATACTCTTTTGGCGGAAAAGCAGGTTTACGCCTGTGGCTGCACGAGGCGTGAAATTGCTGATTCGGCGGTGAGCCAGCCCGAGGCAAGTGCTCACTCAGAGCGCCCATACCCTGGCACATGCCGCTCTGGCGCGCCAATCGGGCGCCAGGCACACTCTTGGCGCTTGCGGGTACCAGACGAGACGATATGTTTTACAGACCGATGGTTGGGCGTGCAGCGCCAAGAGATTGCGCGCATAGTGGGTGATTTTGTACTGAAACGTGCCGACGGGATCTGGTCGTATCAGTTGGCTGTGGTGGTGGATGACGCCGAGCAAGGTGTTACCGATATTGTACGGGGTGAAGATTTACTTAGCAGTACCGCACGTCAGCAGTTATTGGCCCGGCTGTTGGGGCTAAACCCTCCTAGCGTGTTGCATGTCCCGGTGGTCTACGACGCCAGAGGCTTGAAATTGTCTAAGCAAAATGGGGCTCAAGCCCTTGATCTAACGAATCCGTTGGCCGTGTTGCAGCAGGCTTGGCAAGCGCTAGGGTTCGAAAAACTAGTGGCCTCTAATATTGAGACATTTTGGTCAATGGCAACCCAAATTTGGGGTCAAGGCCCTGAACGTGCTAACTTGCACGGCATTCATCACCACTCTTATGGTGCGCGTTAGCCTGATTTAGGCCTCGCGCCATGCTTGGTAAACCGCTTTAAGAGTTGTATCTGGACAAGAATGACTAAAACCTTAATCATTGCCGAAAAGCCCTCTGTCGCACTCGATATTTCGCGTGCGTTGGGTGGTTTTACCCGCGAAGGCGACTTTTTCGAAAACGAAAAATACGTGTTGTCTTCTAGTGTGGGCCACCTGCTGACCTTAGTCGCTCCGAATGACCCTGTCAAAGGTAAATGGAGCTTTGCCCACTTGCCGGTTGTGCCGCCTGAGTTCGACTTGGCGCCAACGAAGGATAAGCGTTCGGGCGATCGGCTCAAAATGTTGGTCAAACTGATCAAGCGTAAGGATGTTGGCGCCCTGATTAACGCTTGCGACGCCGGGCGTGAAGGCGAATTGATTTTTCGCTACATCGCCCAATATGCGGGCCAAAAGAAACCAACGCAACGGCTGTGGTTGCAGTCCATGACGCAAGACGCCATTCGCGAAGCGTTTGCGACGCTGCGCCCCGATGACACCATGAAGCCGCTTGAGGCGGCCGCCCGGTCGCGCGCCGAAGCAGACTGGCTGGTGGGGATTAATGGCACGCGTGCCATGACTGCCTTTAATAGTAAAGATGGTGGTTTTTTCAAGACGCCCGTTGGGCGCGTACAAACGCCTACGTTGGCCTTAGTGTTTGCTCGCGAAGAAAAAATCCGTAACTTCGTACCCCGTGATTACTGGGAAGTGAAAGCCAGTTTTGTCGCAGCTGCCGGTATCTATGAAGGGCGTTGGATTGATCCAGCCTTCAAAAAAGTCGCTGACGACGCCGAACAAAAAGAATCGCGGGTCTGGACCGAAGCCGCCGCAAAAAGCGTGGTGGCGGCTTGCCGTAATCAGCCAGGGGTGGTGACCGAAGAATCAAAACCGCGCTTTGAAGCCGCTAAACCCTTGTTTGATCTGACCTCGTTACAGCGAGAGGCCAACGGGCGTTTTGGTTTTTCAGCGAAAACGACGCTCTCACTTGCGCAAAGCTTGTATGAGCGCCACAAGGCACTAACGTATCCAAGAACGGATTCAAAATTTTTGCCCGAAGACTATCGAAACACGGTACGCGAGACTATTGCAGGTTTAGCGGAGGGCAAAGGCGTTTCAAAAGCGATTTCTCCGCATGCCGCGACGATTACCAAAAATGGCTGGGTCAAACCTAACCGCCGTATTTTCGATAATAAGAAAGTGTCGGATCACTTTGCAATTATTCCGACAATGCAGGTGCCTACCGAACTTAGCGATGCTGAGGCAAAGGTCTACGACATCGTCGTTAAACGTTTCTTGGCGATTTTCTTTCCGCCGGTTGAGTGGCGCGATACGGTACGGACCACCCTCGTACAAGGCTATCACTTTAAGACTGAAGGCAAGGTCATGGTGTCGCCTGGTTGGCGCGCTGTAGAGGGGCGCGAGGCCCAAGGTGACGACGCCAACCTAGTGGCGGTGGCAGAGGGTGAAAAAGTTCGCACCGAAGACATCGAGCCCGTGAGTTTGGCGACCCGGCCACCTGCACGCTACAACGAGGCGACCTTGTTGTCTGGCATGGAAAACGCGGGCAAGCTAGTTGATGATGATGACTTTGCTCAAGCAATGGCGCAAAGTGGCTTGGGTACACCAGCGACGCGCGCTACGATTATTGAAGGTCTGCTTTCAGAAACCTATTTGCGCCGTGACGGCCGCGATCTTGTCCCAACCGCAAAAGCCAGACAGTTGATGACTTTGCTCAACGGCTTAGATGTCAAAGAGCTGACCTCGCCTGAGTTGACTGGCGAGTGGGAGCACAAGCTTAAGCAAATTGAACAAGGTGAAATGCAGCGCGAAGCCTTCATGCTTGAAATCGCCCAAATGACGCAAGTCATTGTGAAGCGAGCTAAAGAATATGAGCGCGATACGGTACCCGGTGATTACGTCACCTTGAAATCGCCTTGCCCAAAATGCGGCAACGTGGTGAAAGAAAACTATCGGCGGTATGCCTGCACCAGTTGCGATTTTTCGATTGGTAAGCACCCGGGCGGACGCACCTTTGAGCCGGAAGAAGTTGAGACGCTCATTACTGACAAACGCATCGGGCCGATGCAGGGCTTTATTAGCAAGATGGGGCGCCCCTTTGCCTCGATCTTGATTATTAACGCTGAGTCGAAGCTTGAGTTTGACTTTGGTCAGCGCGATGAAGAAGCTAACGAGCCGGTTGATTTTTCGGGTCAGATGGCTTTAGGCCCCTGCCCAAAATGTCAGGCGCCGGTGTTTGAGCACGGCATGAGTTTTATTTGTGAAAAATCGGTTGGCCCTGAGCGCAATTGCGACTTCAGGTCAGGCAAGGTGATTTTGCAGCAAGAGATTAGCGCCGAGCAGATGACCAAGTTATTAGCGACTGGGCGGACGGATCTTCTTGAAGGATTTGTTTCGAATCGTAACAATCGCAAATTCAAAGCCTATCTGTCGCGTGGCGAAGACGGCAAGGTGAGCTTTGAGTTTGAAGCGCGCCCTGTCAAAGAGGGCGGTAAAGCAGGTACCGGTCGTTTTGCTGCAAAAGCTGCGGGCAAAACAGCGGGTAAGACTGCCAGCAAAACCGCGACTAAAACCGCGACAAAAACGCCGACTAAGACGGCGGCAAAAAAAGCGACTAAGAAGGCGGTTAAAAAAGCCGTGGCCAAGCCAACCGCTGCTGTTGCGCCAGACGCAGTCGATGCTGTGGCGGCTAAACCTGCGGCGAAAGCCGTGAAAAAAGCGGTCAAGAAAGCGGTGAAGAAAGCGGTCAAAAAAGCAGTGAAGAAAGCGGTCAAAAAAGCAGTCACAAAAACTGCAACAAAAACCGCAACTAAGACCGCGGTCAAAAAAGCCGCAAAATAAGCGCTTGCAGGGGGAGGAGCTGATTTTTTGTTAAAGGCTGAGGTACGGTTTTGAGTTTGCATGTAGAAATTAAGCGCGTCACGGTACCCCAACTTGTGGCGTGTAAGGGTCAGCGAAAAATTGTGGCGCTGACCGCACATAATTATTCGACGGCACGCATCATCGATGAGTACGTTGACTTTATATTGATTGGCGACTCAACGGCGATGGTTGCCTATGGTCTACCCGACACCCTGACCATCACAGTTGAGCAAATCGGGCAGCACACCGCCGCCGTCGTGCAGGCAACACAACACGCGTGCGTTGTTGCTGACATGCCGTTTGGTAGTTATCAAGAATCCCCAGAGCGAGCCTTTCGCAATGCCGCGTATTTGCTTGGTAAAGGCGCTACGGCGGTCAAGCTTGAGGGCGGAGTGGTGATGGCTGAGACGGTTCGCTACCTTGTTGACCGTGGCATCCCTGTGATGGCTCATGTTGGCCTAATGCCTCAGTATGTCAACACCATGGGCGGTTACCTCGCCCAGGGCCGCAGCCCTGAGGCCGCCGCCCGAATTCTGGCCGAAGCGCAAGCACTTGAACAGGCGGGTGCGTTTGCGATTGTGCTCGAAGGGGTCGCCGAGGCCTTGGGCGAAACGATTACGACAGCGCTTGCGATTCCGACAATCGGGATTGGTGCCTCGGTAAAATGCGATGGTCAAATACTGGTCACAGAAGATATGCTTGGCTTAAGTGGCGAGCGTGTGCCAAAATTCGTTAAGCGCTATGCCAATCTTGAAGAAATCATGCGAAGCTCGGTTCAGCGTTACGCTGACGAGGTTCGCGCTAGTCAATTTCCCGAGCTACAGCATTGTTTTGGTATCAAACGCACCTGATTCTAGACTTCACTTAAATGACCTCACCTGAAAAGCCTTCATCTGAAAAGCCCTGGCATATTGTTCGCCAATCTAAAGTACATGGCAACGGTGTTTTTGCGGCACGCAAAATCCCCGAAGGCACTCGCATCATCGAGTACGGTGGCAAAACCATCAGTGCCAAAGAGGCCGACCGGCGCCATCCAACCAATCCTGACGATCCCTTTCATACCTTCTTCTTTTCGTTAAGTTCGGGCAAAGTGATTGACGGTAATGATCACGGCAATGAGGCGCGATGGATTAATCACGCCTGCGAGCCAAATTGTGAAAGCTCAGAAGGCAAGGGCGGCAAACGCGTTTACATTTTGGCCAAGCGTGAGATCAAGCGCGGCGAAGAACTCAATTACGACTATGGCTTAATTATCGATGACGAGAAATTAACCAAATCGCTTAAAGCTCAATACGAATGTCGTTGCGGTGCGCCGAGCTGTCGTAAAACGATGTTGGGCATCCCAGAAAAGACAGCTAAGAAAAAAGCCAAAAAAACGACTAAAAAGGCTTAAACGACACCATGAATCAACCTACTCGAACCCCTTTGGGCGCGTTGATTCCAGGGTTGCTCGGCGTCTTGCCCTTTTGGGGCTTTGCCTTGGCAACGGTCGTTGACACTGGGGTTGATCCACTGCTCGCGCTGATGGGGTTGATGATGTATGGCGCGGTGATCTTAAGTTTTGTGGGGGCGTTGTGGTGGGGGATGGCAGTGCATGCCCCGCCAAACGCCCCGCGTACAACGATGTTTGTCTGGAGCGTAGTGCCCGCGTTGGTGGGCTGGGGCGCGACGCTGACCACGCCAGAAACAGGTCTGCGTATCTTGATGGCAGGGCTCGCGTTTCAATGGTTGCTTGACAGCATGCTTAGGCGCAAGATGCCTGAATTAATGCTTGGCTGGGTCTTTCGTTTGCGTACGATGTTGACGGGTGGTGCGCTGAGCGCCTTGGGCTTTACCTGGTGGCAGTTGGCCTAAGCGATGGAAGTCAGAGAGCTTGCTCTTGAGGTGCTGTGCCACGACACTTGGCAGGCGAAGGCTGATTGTCTGGGTGAGTTGAGTCAGAGCACAACGCTAGATCCCACTCGTATATTTTCAGCCCCAACCGGTATCCCCGGTCGACCCCCGATCAAACTCGTGCCACCCGCGCAGCTGGGCTTACGCAGCGTGCACACGCTTGAAGGGCGCGCGGTGTTGATTCACGCGTTGGCCCACATCGAGTTCAACGCCATCAATCTTGCCTTGGATGTGATTTGGCGCTTTGCGAACATGCCCGATAAGTTTTATTACGACTGGTTGCAGGTCGCTCAAGAAGAGTGCGAGCACTTTGGCTTGCTCAATCAGCATTTACA
>CANKOW010000036.1 GCA_947484295.1 Alcaligenaceae bacterium
CTGGGGCTGCCTGTTTGCGGGTCTTGAGCCAATCGTGGTGCCGATTCCGGTCAGTTACGATTTAGATAGTCGCGCACTCGAACAATTGACTCATATTTGGAATCTGCTAGATCGGCCTCTCATTTGCACAACCTCAGCACTTGCGCCGGCCCTACATGGCTCGAGTCGCATACCCGAACTGCAGGATACTCGCGTTGCCTGTGTTGAGAATCTTCGACAGCACGCCCCCATCGAGACGGTGTACCAGGCAAACTTAAACGATGTCGCGTTTTATGTATTGTCCTCGGGCAGCACTGGCCTCTCTAAAGCCGTTGAGCTCACGCATGGCAATCTTTTATCACGCGCAATTGGCACCAATCTCTTGTGCGACAGCCACCAAAGCGATGTCATCTTAAGTTGGCTTCCGTTTGACCACATTGGCAACATTTCGGCGTACCACATCAGCCCCGTACTCGAGGGTAGCAAGCTTGTCTACGCACAGAAAGAATTTGTGTTGGCTCGACCTTTACGTTGGTTGGACTTGATCGATAAGCATCGCGTGACCCATGGTTGGGCACCAAATTTTGCGTTTGCTTTAGTGAGTAAAGCGCTCAAAAGCCAAAACGATGGCAACTGGGATTTATCTTGCGTAAAAGGACTACTCAGCGCAGGCGAATTGATCGCGTATTCCACTGTGACCGAATTTCTGGATGCAATTCGCCCTTATGGCTTTCGCCGTGAAAGCTTAATTTCAGCCTTCGGCATGGCAGAAACCTGTTCTGGGGTGTCCTATCACTTGCCGCCCGCTGGGCAATCAATCAAGTTTATGCATCTTGATCGCCATCAACTCAGCGGTGCGATTAAACACGTTGCACCCAATGACGCCGCCTGCATCTCTTTTGCCAGTTTAGGTCCGGTGATCCCTGGCATGTCGATGCGAATTGTTGACGAACACAATCAAGTCGTTGCCGAAGAGACTGCGGGCAGATTTCAGCTACGAGGTGCAGGCCTCATGCCTGGCTATTTTCGTAACCCCCAGGCCAATCAAGCGTTTATTCACGACGGCTGGTTCGATACGGGCGATGCCGCTTTTATTTCAAACGGCGAGCTGGTCATGCTCGGCCGTGTCGGGATGGGGATTATTGTTAACGGCGCGAATCTCTCAAATATTGAGATTGAATCGGCTGCCGAACAAGTCGAAGACCTGGAGCCCTCGTATACGGCGGCTTGCGCAGCGTTCGCACCCGGTACAGATAGGCTGCACCTCGTCGTATTTTTTCATACAAAAGTGACAGACGAGCGTGCACTGGCGAATGTATTCAAACAAATTCAATCAAAACTGACCCAGCAGGTTGGCATCAAGGCCGACTTTTTAATTCCTCTTGCCGCTGAGGCGATCCCCAAAACTGCAATCGGAAAAATTCAACATAAACAACTCAGCACCCGGTTTCAACAGGGTGACTTTGCAGCGGTGATTGAGCGCGTAGAAGCGCTGCGCGCTCTGTATCACGAGGCGCCGCTTGCGTCGGCGCTACCGGCTTCAGAGATCGAACAACAAATCGCCGCAATCTGGCAAGATGTTCTGGGCGTTTCCCAAGTAGGGCTGCAGGATAACTTCTTTGAACTGGGCGGGGATTCTTTATCGTTGGTGCAGGCGCACGAGCGCTTGATGGAAATCTTTGGTCCTGCTGTGACCTTAGTAGACTTGTTTACCTCACCGACGATCGAAATGCTGGTCAAACAACTGTCGGGTGAAAAAACGCAAGCCAGCCCGACAGAAAAAGGGCAAGCACGCGCCAATACTCGCAACACACACCAAGCCTCAGGTGCGAACAAAGACATCGCGGTCATCGGAATGTCGTGCCGATTCCCGGGCGCCGACGACATTGATACCTTTTGGAAGAATCTGGCGGCAGGTGTAGAGTCTATTACCTTTTTTGACGATAAAGAGCTGATCAAAAGCGGCTTTTCACGCGACGTCTTCGAGCGGCCCGATTACGTCAAAGCGAGTCCGTTAATCTCGGATGCACGCGGCTTTGATGCCGAGTTCTTTGGCTATTCTGCGCGCGATGCAGAGCTTATGGATCCTCAGCAGCGTCTGTTTCTTGAGTGCGCCTGGGAGGCTTTCGAAGTTGCTGGTTACGACCCAACCACCTATCCTGGGGTAACAGGTGTGTATGCGGGTGCCGCAATGAACACCTACTTGCTGAATAATGTGCTGCCCAATCGAGGCATGCTCGATTCACAGGATGACTTGAACGTAGCAACGCTCGATTCAATGGGCGGCTTTATGCTCATGGTTGCAAACGATAAAGACTATCTCACCACTCGCGTCTCTTACAAATTGAACCTCGGTGGGCCGAGCATCAATGTTCAGACCGCTTGTTCGACAGGTCTGGTCACCGTACACATGGCTTGCCAATCCCTCTTAGCCGGTGAAACCGATCTGTTTCTGACGGGCGGCGCTTCAGTGCAGTCTCCTGAGCATGCTGGGCATCTATATCAACCCGGCATGATTGTCACGCCTGACGGACATGTTCGCTCATTTGATGCCGAGGCGCGCGGAACCATCTTTGGCAGTGGGGTCGGCGCTATCTTGCTCAAACGGCTTGACGACGCTGTGCGCGATGGGGATCATATCTTTGCTGTCGTAAAAGGATCAGCGGTCAATAACGACGCAGGCGCGAAGGTCGGCTATATGGCCCCGAGCAGCGATGGCCAAGCAATCGCGGTGGCCGAAGCGATTGCAGTTGCAAACGTCTTGCCCGAAACCATTGGATTTATTGAAGCCCACGGCACTGGAACTGAGATCGGCGATCCGATTGAGCACGATGGCTTAGCGCAAGTGTTTCGAACGCAAACTCAGGCGACTGGTTTTTGTGCATTAGGTTCAGTCAAAACTAACGTTGGTCACCTACAGATCACTTCAGGCACTGCAGGCTTTATTAAAACGGCACTCGCACTGCATCACAAACTCATTCCACCCCTTCTAAATTTCAAGACACCGAATCCGGCGTTAAAACTTGAACAGAGTCCGTTTTATATCAATACAGAAGCATGTGACTGGAAGACCACGGGCACGCCTCGTCGGGCGGGGGTGAACTCGTTAGGGATCGGTGGCACCAATGCGCATGCGATTCTTGAAGAGGCTCCCGAAGTTGTTCGCGTTTCAACTACGGACGAGCGTACTTCACATGTCTTGATGCTCACTGCTCGAAATGAAGTCGCCTTGCGTCAATACGCTGGGCGTTTTGCGCGCTATTTTATCGAGCACCCTGATGTCAATCTTGCAGATCTCTGCTTTACCGCCAACACAGGTCGCAAAGTCTTTGATCAACGCGTTTCAATCGTGGGTGAAAATTCACAAGACTTTATCGCCCAACTGACTGCCATCGAAAAGAATGAGTCAGGTACCGACGCTTTTCATCACAACGCGAAAGCTGGCACGAAAAGTAAAATTGGCTTTCTGTTTACAGGGCAAGGTTCACAATACCCAGACATGGGCCGGCAGTTATTCGAAACTGAGGCGGTCTTTCGTGATCAGTTAAATATTTGCGCGGAGCTTTTTGCGCCCTTGCTTGAAAAGCCTCTGTTAGAGGTCATGTTCGATCGCACGCCTACGAACCCACTCCTCCATCAGACCGGTTATGCACAACCTGCCTTATTTGCACTTGAATACTCTTTAGCAAAATTTTGGCAAACACTTGGGGTGATGCCCGATGTCGTCATGGGTCATAGCCTTGGCGAATATGCCGCCGCATGTTTCGCTGGTGTCATGAGCCTTCCAGAGGCTGTACGTTTGGTCGCTAGTCGAGCCAACCTCATGCAGGCCCTTGAACAATCTGGCGAAATGTGGGCTGTCTTCGCAAGTGCGTCAACGGTTAGACCCTTACTGGCTGCAGCGGGTAAAGATGTTTCGATTGCAGCAGAAAACAGCCCAGAAAACACTGTGCTTTCGGGCTGCAGCGCACCCTTGGCAGAGATTGTTGCGAAGCTCACAGCTCTAGGTATTCGCACTCAAAAGTTAAATACCTCGCACGCCTTTCATTCAAGACTAATGGAGCCAATGCTCGATCGTTTTGAAAAAGTCGCCCAGAGCATTGAATTTCAAAGCCCACAGATCACATTGATCTCGAATTTAACTGGCACTGCTGCCTCGGATGAGGTCACCATGCCTCAATACTGGCGGCAACATATCCGCCAGCCGGTCAAGTTCCAAGCGGGGCTCGAGCAGATGGCCGCGCTAGGCTGTCAGTTTTTTGTCGAAATTGGACCGCGCCCAACGTTGACAGGGCTTGGCACACAATGCCTTCCAGAGACCTGTACTTGGTTACCAAGCCTTAAGCCGACCGAAAACAACGAGGTAACCATTCTTAAAAGTTTGGCACAACTTGCCGTGCTTGGCTTAGCCGATTTAAAAAATGTAGATCACGGCAAACAGCGGTTGCGCTTACCGCTTCCGACCTACCCGTTTCAACATACGCGCTATTGGATTGAGCGACCTGCGACCCAATCGACCGCGCCGTCGCAACCCGCGCAGACACTCCTTGGGCGCCAACTGCAGATTCCAAGTATTTCAAGCACAATTTTTCAAAATGACTTTAATGCTGCAGCCCTGCCCTTTCTGAATGATCATCTGATTCACGGTGAGGTGGTTGTTTCAGGCGCCAGCCACGTCACGATGCTTTTAGACGCCGCTCAGATCTTATTAAAAGGGCAAGCGTTCTCGCTTAATAATATTCATTTCCCCGAGCCTCTGGTCATTGAAAAAGACCAAACGCGTACTGTTCAAGTCGTCATCGAAAAAAATGCTCTCGGGCGTCGTGAAGTTCAATTAGTCAGTTTTGAGCCAGATACGTCTGGTGACCCGATCGTAAGCAGTCAGCATGCCCAAGCGGACATCGTTGAAACCGCTGCAAAGGCGAGCGAGACACTGGCGCTTGCGCAGCTTCGTTCGACCATCACTCAACCAGTCAATGTAGAAGAGTTTTTAAACGAACTCGCAGAGAGAAAAATTGAACTCGGCGCCAGCTATCGCTGGGTAAAAAGTATTCAACGTAATGCCCGCGAGGCTCTTGGCGTAATGGCCGAACCCCCCTCGCGTTCGGGTCTGATCGCGAGACAGCGCCACCCCGGCATGCTAGATGCGGGTTTTACGCTGCTCTTAGCGATGGGGATGCACCAAGAGGGCACGACTTGGTTGCCCTTTGCGATCGAAAACGTGCACGTGTATCAACAAGGCCATGAAGTGCCAGCCTACGCTTACCTCGTGCTGCGCGATGGCAGCAACGATGAACACGCGATCGCTGACGTCAAACTGTGCGATGCCGCAGGAAACGTGTTGATCGAATTCATCGGCCTGCAAGCGCGTCAGGCAGACTTGAGTGCGCTCAACCGCAGTGCCCAGCGCAAACTCAACGCTTTGATGCATGAAATCGTGTGGGATCCGATCGCGTTGACAACAGACCAACAAGTTGACTCGTCTCTTGCAGACCCCTGGCTGATTTTTGCAGATCGCCACGGCATCGGCCATCAGCTTGCCAAACGTTTTGAACGGGCGGGTCAGAAATGTCTGCTCATTCAAGCAGGGGGGAATTGCGCGCTTGACACGATCACACCGAGCCGCATCATCGACCCCTTAAGCGCTTTAGCGATCTCCGACTGCATCAAATCACTCGGCCCCAACCCAAGGCTAGGTGGCATCATTCACTTATGGTCATTGAATGCTTCGTTTGACAACACAGTCGAAACCGTTCAAACGCAAGTGGACTCGGGTGCTGCGCTACTGCATTTGATTCAAGCCTGCGTCGTACAAAACGTCACCATTGCAAATCGTCTCTGTGTAGTCACCGAGCGTGCACAATCTTTGCCTGGCGATACGTTGCCGATGCATTGCGCTCAAGCGATGCTGTGGGGAATCGGGATGACTGCGACGCTTGAGCATCCTGAACTCAAAGTGACTTGCCTTGATCTGCAGTCGCACAGTCATGTACAGGTTACAGATCACCTTTGGCAAGGCATTCACCTCAAACAACACGATTGGCGGCTTGCCTTCAGAGATGAGAAAGCCTTCGTGGCGCGCTTGAGCCGTTTGCGTGAGGTCTCAACACCCAAGTACGAATCATTTGTATGCTCAGAACATGTCACGTACGTGGTGACGGGTGCCACGGGCGGACTTGGCCTAGCCACTGTTGCCTGGCTGGTTGAGCATGGCGCACGTCGGCTCATGATGCTAAGCCGTCAACCTCTACCTACAGACGCTCAAAACGCGATCAGCACGCTACACGCACTAGGTGCGAGTGTCTCGCACCATTGTGTTGACATCGCCGATCGCAAGTCGTTGGAAAGTACTTTACGTTTGACACAAACCGACGGCCCACGCAAGTTGGGAATTATCCATTGTGCCGGCGTCTTGGACGATCACCTGCTGATGGACCTTCAGTGGTCAAACTTTGAAACCTCGTATGCTGCGAAGGTCTCAGGAACCTTGAATCTCGACGCGTTGACACGCGCCTACGAGGTTGACTGCTTTGTAATGTTCTCATCGGCCGCGTCGCTATTGGGCAATCGCGGTCAGGCAAATTATGCCGCTGCAAACAGTTTCTTGGACAGTGTTGCCCATCAGCGCAAACTTGCTGACCTTCCTGCCTTGAGTATTAACTGGGGGCCTTGGGCATCAGTCGGTATGGCGCAATCTGACCAGCGAATTGCCAAGCAGCTTGCGGCGCAGGGGTTTACTCCGCTCAATACTCAGCTTGCTTTACAGGCACTCACCAGCTGTATGTTCGGTGCTCGCGCTCAAGTCGGTGTGATTGATTGCCACTGGGATCAATATCTGCAAACTTCCGAGCAGTTAGGGTTGTTTTTGAGCAAAGTTGCAGCCGTTCCGAACAACGCTCAAGAGCGGCAAACGCAAGGTGCGCAGTCTGCCATATATGAGCAGCTGACTCAAGCTGCTGAGGATCAGCGTTTAGGCCTGCTAGTCCAGATTGTTGACACTGAGGTCCGTAAGATTTTAGGTCTCGCTGCAACCATTGCCGTGCCGCAAGACCAGGCGCTGACCGATCAAGGTTTCGATTCCTTGATGGCGGTACAACTGACCAACGCAGTCGGTCGCATGCTCGGGCAGCGTCTGCCAGTCAGCCTTGTCTTTAACTATCCATCGCCGAAAGCGCTTTCTTTATATCTTTTAGACTTGATCAACAGTCAGCTTGCAACGCCTGAACAAGATGGCGCTGCGATTGGTGATGCCAAACTCACTCATACGAGTTCAAGCGACCGCGCCCGCTCTTTGCTTGACGATCTTGACAACCTGCTTGAACAATCATGAACACGAAATTTAATCGCTGGGTAACCTGCCCTTTTCCGCAACCTGATGCTGCATTACGTTTATTTTGTTTTCCCTTTGCGGGCGGTGGCGCTTCGATTTATCGCGGTTGGGGAAAACTATTCGGTTCGCAGGTTGAGATTTGTCCGATTCAATTGCCTGGCAGAGAAAACCGCTTCAGCGAACCCGCATTCAAAGAGGCCCAAACACTGGCGCAAGCGCTAGCCAGTCAACTGCAGCTGTATTCAGATAAGCCTTTTGTCATGTATGGTCATAGTATGGGGGCCCTCGTGGCTTTCGAACTCACGCGCGTGTTGCAAGCCAATGGCATGACAATGCCCGAAGCGTTGATACTCGGTGCCCATCGCGCGGCACACTTGCCGCGCACCCGTGAAACACTGTACAACTTAGACGACAAGACCTTTATTGAAAGATTGCAGCGCTTTGGGGGGTTTCCTGAAGAGGTCTTAGCAAGCGCGGATCTACTGCAGTTTCTAATGCCAACACTAAAAGCCGATTTCACGCTGTGCGATACCTACGTGTACACCGAACAAGAACCGCTGAATTGTCCCATTCACATTTTTTCGGGTGCCGCAGACCCTGAAGCCCCTCCTGCTGTGATGGAGGACTGGCGTCAACACTCAAGTATCGACGCCCACATGCATGTTTTTCAGGCTGGGCATTTTTTTATTCGCTCTGATCTTGAGCGCGTTACAGAGACTTTAAAAACGATTTTACCTTTATCTCAAACTGGCATAGCGAGTACGCAACACGCCTGAGTCAACTCAATCTAATCTTTGCAAGGATTAACATGCTAAACATTCAAGAATTTCATGGTCGTATCATTGATTTGGATACACATATTCAACCCTCGCCCGGAAATTATGAGCTTGCGGGTGGCGAAGTTGGGCGTAATTTTGCACAACGCTTTGATGAAGTCATCAAGACCTTACCAAAAGACGAAGCCGAACACATCATTGCCCGATCCGGCAAAGAGTTTACGGACCTCACCGATGAAACCGTTTGGCGTACAAAAGGCTCAGCCGCACCGGGCGCGTTCAACGCCGATAACCGGATCAAAACACTTGACTATATGGGCGTCAATAGAAGCTTCATGTTCTCTGATCCAGGCATTCAAACAGCAGCCTTTGCAGATAACGCACTCGGTATTGCCACAATGCGGCACTGGAATGATTTTATTCTTGGTTTGGGCAAACGCGATCCAAATCGCCTGCGCGCCGTGGCAATCATTAACACCCACAACGTTGACACCGCTGCAGCTGAGATTGAACGCGTGCTAAAAGCAGGTGGACGCTCTTTTGTGATCGCAAGCTCTGTTGCCCCCGGCAATGCATCCCCCGCGCACCCTGCGATGGACAAAATCTGGGGCATGATCCAAGAGGCGAACGCCACAATCATGCTGCATCTGGGTGGCGGACGCTCAGTAGGTGACGAATTCGACTTTCTCAAAAATCCGAACTGGGATAAGGGTATTCCGCACTTTAGCCAACAATCGGAAGCCGTGATCTCTGAAGGGGATGCAATGAATCCCTTCACTGCCTGCGCCATGTTTTACGCGCCGCAAAACTTTATTTCTACACTAGTTCTAGGTGGGGTGTTCGAGCGTTTTCCCAGTCTGCGTTTTGGGGCAATCGAACTAGGAGCGATGTGGTTAGGGCCAATGGCTGCGCATCTGGATAACGTCATGAAAATATTTAGAAAGCGCATGACGGGCGTGCTGTCTCTCAAGCCCTCTGAATACGTTCAACGAAACATTCGCGTCACCCCGTACTGGTTCGAAAACGTCGCGGATTACATTGATCATCATGGACTGGCCGACTGCTATTGCTACAGCAGTGATTTTCCTCATCCTGAGGGCGGCACCCGCCCCATGCAAGAGTTCGAAGAACGCATTGGTCGCTTAGGGCAAAAAAGTGCCGAAGCGTTTTTCGTGACGAACGCTGAGTGGGTCTTGCCAGAACTGAAGTGATACCTGTCACTGCTATGCATAGCGGGCGCTCTTAGGTAAAGGTGCTTAGTTAAGGGTGCCCGTGCAAACCAGCCGAACTGGTTTGCAGCAGAGCGAGCCTAGCGCGAGTTTCTGGTCTGCTTCTCGCAACTTGATTATTGAGATTTTGAATGTGTCACTAAAAACGCTGGCACCTTTAAGCCCCAGTGAATTGCGGTCGCTCGCATTAAAAACGTCAGTGCCGTGCAGCCAATCAAGAGCTCTATCGCGTGACGAGGATAAAAATGCAGACTTGCCATCAAGAGCAAACACCCAAGCGCCACAGGAATCGCATACAGCTCAGTCGTCATTAACAAATTTTTTCTACCCGCGATCACATCGCGCATGATGCCGCCGCCAATTGCAGTGATCACCCCCAGAATGACTGGAGCCAATGGCCAGCCAAAAGCCATTTCATACGTTTTCATCGCGCCCTGTATGCCAAACAGTGCGGCACCTAGGCCATCCAGATAAAGCATTAACGTAAAAACCTGTGGCTGAGTAAAGAACGATCGCCCGACAAAGGCCAGCAAGCTTGAGAGCATGGCGACGCCAACAAATACTAAATCTTCGACCCAAAAGGGCTGCACGCCCAGCAAGAGATCACGAACTGTGCCACCGCCCACCGCGGTGATCACACCCAGTACCATCACCCCAAAAATATCCACACCTCGATCAGCGATTGCCAACACCGCCGTGATGGCGAACGCCATGGTGGCGATAAGCGCCAGCCAAAACATGATGACATCGATTGAAGCCTGGGGGTTTAACATGCGCATGACCTTCGAAAAAACGTTACATACAGCAAGCAAGACAAAGCAGTCTTGCCACCTGATTTAAATCAGTCAAGACTTGCGCGTGCGCACCTAAACACGCGATGACTTGTACCAGTCTTTGACCGCTGTAACGTAGCGCGCCACGCCTTGATCGACAGTGGCAGATTCTAGCGCACCATAAGACAGACGTTGATAGTTCGCTGTTGAGGTGTCTAACAACCCAAAGGTAAAGCCAGGTACGGACACCACTTTATGCAGTTGCGCCATGGCACGATTAAACGCAAGACGTTCTGTGCCAGCCGCTAAGCCAGGCAATTTAATGAACACATAAAACGCCCCTTGTGTTTTAGGAAAATCAATCAGCTCACCCAAGGCTTCAAGACGCTCGTATACGTTTTTGCGTACTACCGCAAGCGCATCGATTTTAGGTTGCACCCAAGCGCGACCATATTTCAATACCTCAAGGGCCAGCATTTGTGATGCAACAGGCGCGCAGATCAAATTTGTATCTTGCACTTTATTCATGGCATCAAGCAGATCAGTCGGAAACACAACATACCCAATTCGCCAACTCGCCATGCCGTAATTTTTTGACATTGAGTAAAACGATATCGTGTGCCGCTGCGCCCCAGGCAACGATGCCGGTGAAAAGTGTTCAGCGCCATCGTAAGTAAAATATTCATAAGCTTCATCGCTGAAGTGATAAATATTTTTTGCCGCACACAAAGTATTAACGGCTATTAAGGACTCTTTTGAGTACACCGCTCCGGTTGGGTTGTTGGGGGATACGGTCACGATCGCGCGGGTGCGTGAGGTGACGGCAGCGGCAAGTGCCTCAACATTCAGGCTCCAATCCTCATTGACCGGTACCGAGACAGGCACGCAGCCAACCATTCGAATCGCCATCTCTTGATTGAAGTAATACGGCGAGGGTAAAATAAATTCATCGCTAGGATCACCCACCGCGAGCAGGCAATTCAAGAAAGCCATGTTGCTACCCGCGGTGACCATCACAACCGAATCTGATCCGCAGTGAATATTGTTTTCGTCTGCCAATTTTTGTGTGAAAGCATCAAGTAACGCTGGCAAACCAATAATCGCCTGATATTTATTGAGACCGACATCGCCCATCAAACCTGGTAACGCTGCGAGTGCTTGAGCAGGTGGTCCATAATTCACAACACCCTGCCCTAATGAAATCGTGCCCGGATTGTCGCGTACCAAGGCGGCAATCGCGGGCATCACTGGTGTATCTACTGAAGCTATTCTGCGCGAGAAACGTTTCATCTGACCGAGCGTCCAAATTAAACAGCCATTGAGCTTACACTGAAAAGCAAGGGCCTTTTCTTAAAAAGAAAGAGGGTTATTGTTTTAGACAGTTTCACAAAAATTTACACTGCGGTCAGCCAACCATGCGTGTCAGGGGTCAATCCACGCACTGCATCAAAATAAATTTTCTGCATTTTTTTCGTAATCGGCCCAATGGTGCCATCGCCCACGGGCAGGCGATCAATTTTGATCACCGGGATAATTTCTTGCCCCGTACCGCATAAAAAGGCCTCGTCAGCAAAATACAACTCACTGCGATCGACTTCACGCTGCACCACCGCCTGGCCGGTGGCCTCTTCGTACAAAGTGATGATGGTGTCGCGCGTCACACTTTCTAAAATGTTACTACCAATATTGGGGGTGATCAGCTTGCCATCTCTGACCATAAAAAAACAAGCAATGGGTGCTTCAGAGACTTTGCCAGAAGGCGTCAACATCAAGGCACCGTCATAGCCATCAGACTTGGCCTGCAACTGCGTTAAACGCGCGTTGTGATAGTTTGCAGTGGCTTTGATACGTGGTGGGCGCGCGTTATCAGACAACCGGCTCCAAGAGCTCACGCCTAAACTCATACCAGTGTCTGCAAACTTTGGACGCTCGCGGGGTGAGGCGGCCGCGGTGTAACCAACAGGCCCCGTTTGGGCCATCAGCCCTAGGGCTTCGATATACACCAATAAACGAATGTAGACATCGTCATCAGGCTGATTGGCACGAATGAGCCCAGCAAGCGCCTCACGCATGCCTTCTTGAGTAAAACTGTGATCAAAGCGCATGACCTTCATGCCAAGCAGCAAACGCTTAAAGTGATCGGCAAATCTAAAAATCTTAAACTCACCCGTCGAGGGGTTGCGATACGCCCGCAACCCCTCAAAGACAGCCGTCGCGTAAGTCATGCCCAGCGACATCGGATGCACACTTGCCTGCTCGTAGGGAAGCAAGTTGTCGTTTTGTAAAATAATTTTGGGTTGCCACATAAACCTAGTCCTTTTTTAACTTTAACTCTGGGATCAACTTACCCATTTGACGGTACACGCCGGTTACCGACTCGGTGAACGCAGTATGGCCAAGATACGCGGGCGTACCTTTGAGCTTATTGAGTAAATCAAGAAACCCAGGGGTGCGAACCATGTCAGAGGCTGCAGCTTCCCACTCTTTGATGACCTCTGGTGGCATTCCACCTGGGCCTGCAATCCCATAAAAGATCGGTACTGAAATCGGAAATTTCAAATCTTTGTATGTTGGTACATTTGGATATTCTGGGATCCTATCAGGCCCGCTTTCTGCGAGTAGTCTGATGGTGCCCGCTGCGGCGTGTGGCGGAAACTCAGCAGCCACCAAGGCTTGAATCTGTCCACCGAACAAACCATTCATCGCGTCAGCACCGCCCTTGTAGGGCACATAGGTGGCTTCTATACCGGCGGCCTGAAAAGCAGCTTGCGTCGAGATATGTGTTCCACCATTGGTTGCTGCTGTTGACCAAAATAACTTGTTGGGATTGGCTTTTGACCATGCCAGCAATTCTTGAATAGTTTTAAAAGGTGAATCCGATTTCACAAACAGCGGTTGCGCACTCACCAAGGTCTGAAACAGATAGGTAAAGTCTTTGCTCGGGTCGTAAGTCTGCGGCTGAAAATAAGGCGCAACAGTAAAAGGACTCGTCGTAGCCAACGCAACGGTGTAACCATCGGGCTTAGCACGGGCTAACAGACTTGTCGCAATAGTGCCACCGGCACCTGGTTTGTTCTCAATAATGACAGGCACCTTCCAGCGTTCACGCAGGTAGTCCCCGATCCAACGCGACGACATGTCGCCTCCTCCTCCCACCGCAAAACCAACAATGATAGTGACTGGCTTAGACGGAAACTTTTCAGCAGGCTGTGAAAAACCTGGTGCTGCCAGCAAACAAGACGCGAGTACGGTGAGACAAAATTTTATAGATAGTTTCAACACAATAAACTCCCTTTGGATGGTGAACAATACGACACCTTAGCCTCGCATCGCTTTGAGTTGCTGCGAATACCCAGACGGATCAATTTGTACATCGATCAAACTGGGGCCCTGAAGCTTTAACGCCTGCGTTAAAGCTTGGTGATACTGTACTTCGGTCGTGGCTTCAAAACCCTGACCGCCTAAAGCCTGCATGGCTTTTGCAAAATCATGTTTACCCCAACGCACGCCGCGGCTGAGTAACTGTTTACTTTGTTGCTTGATGTCAATCAACGATAGCGCACTGTCATTGAAGACGACTACAACGATGCGCGCACCCGACTCAATGGCCGTACACAGCTCGCCCAAACACATCATTAGTCCGCCATCGCCTGTAAAGCAAATCACAGGTTGCTCGGGTTCGTCTAGGGCAGCGGCAATGGCAGCCGGCAAAGCAAAGGCCATGGTTGCCAAACCATTTGAAATTAAAACATCGCCAGGCTGCGTGACCGCAAAAAATGCAGTCGCAGAAAACATATGCGCACCGGCATCGACTGACATGCGTGGCCTGAATTTTTGCTCGGCATAAGCCTGCGCAGACAGTTGCACTAACCGATCAGGCGCAACGCCAAATTGCACAGGCGGATAGGCTAGGCGCTTCAAAATATCGTCGCGTAAGAGCGTAATCTGCTCAAGCGACCAATCCGACACATAGCCTTTGAGTTCTTGATTGAGGGCAAGCGCATGTTGTTTTAAATCACGGCTGACACGCACCAAAGGCGTGATGTAATGAACATCATGCGTCGCATTCGACAACTCAACCGCCGGCTTGTTATAGGGCCACGGCTGCAAAATCATTTCTACTGGATCTAACCCCACCATCACCATCAAGTCAGCCTGTGCCAGGCAGTCGGCCTCTTGAATACCGCCGGTAAAGATACCCACTACCTGCGGATCAAGATCAGAGACCACCCCCTTGGCTTTGTACGTTTGCAACACGGGGCACTTTAGCTGTTTTGCAAGTTGTCTGACCTCAGCGGCACAGTGACGCGCCTCGAGTCCAACAATTAGCACCGGTTTTTTAGCAAGTTTGATTTGCTGAGCCAGATTTTGCAAGGCAACCTGATCAAGCACACTTGCTGAACCGGCGGGTGTTGAAACGTGCGGCGCATCAATCAGTCTGCGCGCGACTTCGCCCGTCAATTCGAGATGCACGGGGCCAAGCGGCGCCTGACAAGCAAGCGCAATGATCGCCTCGATCTCGGCGGCAGGGTTCTCAGACTCAAGGCGCGTGACCCCTTTGACAACGGGTTGCAACAACGCCTTTTGATCAAAGACCTGATGGGTGATGTAACTGAGTTGCTTATCTGTAAAACCATCGGTGATCACAATCACAGGCGCACGATCAAGCTTTGCATAGGTCACCCCATTGGCGGCATTCGCCACCCCTGGGCCCTTGGTCATCAGCGCCACGCCAGGCACGCCCGTTGTTTCGGCTAAAGCGCCTGCCATCATCACGGCTGCATTTTCAGTTTTCGAGAGCGTAAAACCAATCCCGACCTCAGCGGCGGCTTCGATTAGATCTAACGACGAGCCGCCACCGGGCAAGCCGAACATCTGGCGCACCCCTGCGCGGGCCAAGGCTTGGGCCAAAGCCTGCACAATCGTAATTTGTGATGTTGTATTCAAAATGATTACCGTTAACTTAAAAAAATGATTACCGTTATCTTTAAAAAATGCTTACCGTTAACTTGAATTAAGTGTCTGTTTAGTCGGGGCGACGCGAGCAACAGCGTGACGCATATCTGGGAGTTCGCTTCAATGCACTGCCTGAACCGTTGGATCGCTGAGCCTTATCAGCATATTGTGATGCTGATCAATCACGACGTTGGCGTATCTTGGAACGACGACCGTTGATTCGCGCTCTTCGACAATCGCAGGGCCGTCAAACTGCATGCCGCTTTGTAAAACGTAGCGGTCATAGACTGGTGTTTGCACAAAATCTTTACCATAAACACAAAACACTTCACGTCTGTTTTTGATTGCAGCAGCGGCAGAAGTACTAGACGCTTGTGTGTGAAGCAGATTGGCCTTGAGCTGTTCAAGTAAGTTAGGCAGCGGCCCCTGCACCACCACGCGCCAAGATACCACCTCTGCGGGCGTATCCGCTTCGATACGACCATACAGGTTTTGATAACAGCGATTAAATTCTTCAGACAAATGTTGTTTAAAGGACTGTTTGAGTCGCCCCATCGAGACCGGCACCTCGACCTCGTAGCCTTGGCCAACATAGCGCATCGCAGCGCTGACCTGACTGGTACATAACGAAGCAGCCAAGCCCGACTCGGCCAGCATCGCCAAGCCTTTCTTTTTTAAACCTTCAATTAATTGATCCACGACCTGCTCATCTAACAGCAGCACGGGCGAAACAGAGGCTTGCACAAATTGAAACGACATCGGCGAAGCCAAAAAGCCAAAAGCCGAGGCCACGCCTGCCCCCATCGGGATCACCAAGCGCTCAATCCCAAGTTTAAGTGCCACATGGCACGCATGCACGGGCCCCGCACCGCCAATCGGAATCATCGCGTAGCTTGAGGCCTTTAAGCCTTTTTCAAGTGCATGAATACTCGCGGCCTGCGCCATGGTCTCGTTGACGGTCTCATGAATCCCAAACGCCGCCTCAGTGACCGTGATCTCGAGGGGATGCGCGATTTGTTTTTGGATACATTCACGTGCTGCAACGAGGTCTAGGATCATTGAGCCGCCCAAAAACGAATTGGCATCCAAATAACCCAACACAAGATCAGCATCCGTCACCGTCGCATCTTGCCCCCCTTGACCATAACAGGCGGGGCCAGGCACCGCGCTTGAGCTGTCGGGCCCCACTTGAATTAAACCTAAGCTATTCATGCGTGAAATACTTCCGCCCCCCGAACCGATCTCAATCATATCGATGGATGGTACTTTTAATGGGATCCCGCTACCCTTTTTAAAACGTTGCAGACGCGCGACTTCAAAGTCAGTGGTGACTGCACTTTTGCCCTCGTCAATCAAACATGCCTTAGCGGTTGTACCTCCCATGTCAAAGCACAGGATCTGCGTTAAGTCTACCATTTGCCCAATCAGCGAGGTCGCTTGCACGCCACCCGCCGGACCCGATTGCACTAGCCTGATTGGATACTCAATCGCAGTATTAAAGTGCACCGTACCGCCATCTGATTGCATCAGATATAAATCTTGATCAATACCAAGCTGCTGCATACCCGCCATCAAGGCTGAGATGTATTTTTTAAATAAGGGCTGTACGTAAGCATTGCAGACAGTAGTCGCCGTACGCTCATACTCACCAATTTCGGGCATCACCTCGCTTGAGATGCAGACCGCGACCTCGGGCAAAAGTTTAGCGAGCGCCTGCTTAATCTGAATTTCGTGCTCAGCAAATCGAAATGAGTGCAACAAACACACCGCAACAGCGTCAACCTTTGCCAGTTGAATCGCCTCGGCGATCTGGGGCAGTGTTGAAAGGTCTAAGGGCGTGATCACCGAACCGTCATAACCCACACGCTCTTTGACTTCAAAACACAGTGCTCTGGGCACTAACGGCTCAACCGGCGTCAAAAACAAATCGTAAATATCGTAGCGCCATTCGCGTCCGATCTGAAGCACATCGCGAAAGCCGGCGGTCGTAATCAGCGCCGTACACACGCCTTTACGTTCAATCAACGCGTTAGCCACCAAGGTCGTGCCATGAATCACGTTTTGTACATCGCTTGCCTGCACGCCGTTATTGTCTAGAATCAGCTTGATCCCTGTTAGGACTCCAACTGAGGGATCACGCGGCGTTGTTAAAACTTTTTCGTTTCGCAACTGCCCTTGCGCGTCGACCATCACCAAGTCTGTGAAGGTTCCACCGATATCCACGCCAATGCGAAAAGGTGCCATCAGTGGTTTAAGCGACTGACTCATGCTGCACTTCCTGTCGCGACGGACACCAGAGCCTCGAATTGAGTACCCTTCAGACCATACGCCGTCTGCGCGCTTTGCGCTGACACTACGCCATTTTGTAGATCTGTTGCTACGCTTTTAGGGTCGCGCTCAAGCGGTGAAAACATACCGCCACCGCCGGGAGTCTCGAAGGTCACAATCTGACCTTTGTTGATGGTGGTGACTGATTTGCCTGGTATCCGCTCACCATCGAGCAAGTCGACGCCCAGCCTACCATCCGCACCACCTAAAAAGCCGCGTGGCGGGTATTTGATTCTTTCGTGGCGAATCATGAAGGTTAGAGGCTCGGGCGACAACGATTGAAACGACAAGCGCTGCCCCAAACCGCCTCGATACTTGCCCGCACCACCGCTATCGATAATCAGGCTTTTTTCAGTAATTAACATCGGCGTTTGATTTTCAAACTGCTCGATAGGATTATTAGCAATATTGGTCGGAAAGCTTAAACACGCGGGGCCATCGCTTTGCGCGCGCGCGCCATAGCCGCCACTCATAAAAAACATTTTCACAAACTTTCGGTTTGAACGATCGACGCCTTTAAAGTAGACGTTCCAGATCGGCGAGCCGCTATCGGCGATCACTCTATCTGGAATGATTTTCGATAAGGCGCCAAAGATCACGAAGGGTAAGTAGTGACCAGACAAGTGCCGACCCCAGACCGGTGCAGGTCGAGTGGGATTGACCAGCGACCCCTCGGGCGCCAATAAGGTCAAGGGCCTTAAGCCTCCGTCGTTATTGGGCGAGCTAGGGTCAAAGGCGCACTTGATGGCATACGCACTATAAGCAAACGTAAAGTTGTACACCGAGTTAATCGGCTTATCAATTTGCGGATCAGTACCCGCGAAGTCAACCAAAATATCAGACCCCGTTTTTTTGATCGAACAGCAAATCGTCAGTGGCTTATCAAAGCCATCGGCAGTGACCTGATCGGTACATTCACCATCAGGAATCGCCTCTAACATTTTGCGCATGCTCAACTCAGAACGCAACAAGATCGAATCCGTCACACGCTTGAGATCGTCAATGCCCTCTTGCTGTAACAGATTGAGCAGTTTTGTTTGCGCTAAGTCATAGGCTGCAAATTGGGCACGAATATCGCCTAAAGTCTCAAGGGGTTCACGTAAATTCTCTTGCAAAAAAGAAATCACATCCGTATTTTCTTCACCGCGCCGTACGATTTTTAAAATCGGAATACACAGGCCTTCTTCGTAGGCGTCTTTTGCGAAGGGCGACGGCGCACCACCAATATCAACGGTATGAAAAGTTGACCCAACAAATGCTACGAGCTCGCGACCACGAAAAATAGGTCGCACCATCGTGATGTCGTTTAAGTGCCCGGTGCCCAGCCAAGGGTCGTTTGAGATTAAAACGTCGCCGGGCTCAAGGCTGTGCTGCGGATGCTTTTGAAGCATCGCCTGCAAGGTTCTGGGCATGGTCCCTAAAAAGGACGGGATCGAACGGGATGATTGGGCGAACACTCGACCATCAGCATCCATGAGCGAACAAGCCAGATCCCAGTTCTCACGAACGACTACTGAAAAAGATGTACGTACGAAGGTTTGTGCAACTTCATCCATCAATCCGGTTAAGCGTCTCCAGACAATACCGAGCTGAAGCGCACTAATATCTTTACTCATTGTCTACCTTATATTTTTTACGCACAACACAGCACCGCAAGCAGCTATACAACACAAACGCAAACGCCCATATTTAAATGGCCGGCAGATGGTAAAACTTAGCTAAGATTTAATCGATTTTCGCGCCAGAGCGCTTGATGACCTCTGCCCACTTTGCCGTTTCGCGTTTTGAAAGTGCTGCAAACTCTTCGGGCGTGCTGGGAGAAGTTTCTGCACCAAAGGATTTATATTTTTCGATCAGTTCTGGATTTTTTAAGGCTTGCAGCACCTCAGCATTTAAGCGTTTGACGATCTCTGGCGGCAAATTCGCTGGGCCGACTAAGCCGCCCCAAGCAACCACCTCATAACCAGCAAGGCCTTGCTCTGCCACCGTGGCAATCGTCGGAAATGTTGGCGAACGTTTGTTGTCTGTAATGCCGATACCACGCATGCGCCCAGACTGTACGTGGGGCCCGGCCACAGGCGAATTACTTAACGCGACCTGCACTGAGCCGCCCATCAAATCCGTCAACATCGCCGGAGCTGATTTATAAGGCACATGTAACAGGTCGATCCCAGCCAGGCTGCGAAAGTACTCCATCCCTAGATGCGAGGTTGTACCGTTGCCGTCTGAACCAAAAACCACTTTACCCGGATTCTTTTTGGCGTAGGCGATCAACTCTTGAACGGAGGTTACCGGCAAATCGTTATTCACGACCATTAAGTTCACCACGCGTAACGCGTTTGCAATCAGTGTCAGATCCTTGTCAACGCTGTACGGTACTTTGCTATGCAAAGACATATTTGTCGCTAAAGAAACCACATTGCCGTAGGCCAGCGTGTAGCCATCGGGCGCAGACCGCACCGCTTCCATTGTCGCGATCATGTGCGACGCACCTGGTTTATTTTCAATCACAATCGGTACGCCAATTTGTTTAGACATCTGCGTGCCAAGGGTGCGCATCAACACATCGGGCGCACCGCCGGGGGCAGAGCCCACAATCAAGCGAATAGGTTTGTCTGGATAGGCGGCAAAGGCATTTGCCGCAGTAAGCAAAACCAAGCTGGCGATGTAGCACAGCAGCGTCGACATTTTTTTCATTTAAGTCTCAATAGGAAGAACGTAGGGTCAACCTAGAATGTACAACTAAAGCTAGAGTAGAATTTTGATTCAATTATCAACACGAGATATCCCATGGCGCAAACGCCAAAAAATGACCAAACATTAGACCTAGGCGACCGAGAGTCAATTTATCAGCCGACGCAGAAAGGGTTGATTTTTCCCGAACGCCCCACCGGCATGTCGATCGCACAAGAGCGACACCACCGCAAAGAGCGGCTGGTTGCGGCCTGTCGGGCCTTCGCGTTGCAGGGTTTTGACTACGGCTTTGCGGGTCACTTAACCGTGCGCGATCCACAGCACCCCCATTTGTATTGGACCAACCCGATGGCGGTCCATTTTTCGCAGGTCAACATCTCAAACCTGATTTTGGCAGATCATCAGGGCACAGTGGTTGAAGGCGACTACGCGATCAATCAAGCGGGCTTTGTGTTGCATGGTGCAGTGCACGAAATGCACCCCGATATCATCGCCATGTGCCACGCCCATACGGTCTACGGTACGGCCTTCGCCTCGCTCGGTAAAAAGCTCGATCCGATCAGTCAGGATGCCGCGGCCTTTTATGAAGACCATGTCTTGATCGGCGCTGAAGCGGGTCAGGTCGCCGTAGAGACCAAAGCGGGCTTGGGCGTTGCTGAGTCGTTCAAGGGGGTCAAAGCCGCGATTCATAAAAATCACGGGCTGTTGACGGCCAGCCGCCACAGCATCGAGGCAGCAGCCTTTTGGTTTATTGCGCTTGAGCGCTGTTGCCAACAACAACTGCTGATTGAGGCAACGGGCCTGAAGCCTACTCTAGTGCCCCACGACAAAGCGCTTTACAGCCGCGAGCACGTGGGCAGTGAGTATATTGGCTGGTTACATTTTCAAACCATCTGGAATCAGTTGCTTCAAACACAAACCGACATGTTTGACTAACTCGAACCAGTTGCTGCAGACCCAACCCTACATGTTCGACTAACCCCCACGCGACTCTTTCAGCACCCTCACAAGGGCATTAAATTCTTCTATCCTGGCAGTTGATGGCCTGGCAATTAACGCGATCTTTCGTTTAGGCGCCGGCGCAGTCAACGGCCTTGCAATCAAGTTGGTCTGTATCAGCAGACCAGACTTGACTGCCATCTCGGGCAACAGCGCAATCCCTAAACCAGACTCAACCATCTGCACGAGCGTGAGCAGACTGGTGGCTTCAATGCCATCGGTACTGGCCAAGTC
>CANKOW010000037.1 GCA_947484295.1 Alcaligenaceae bacterium
AGGAAACGTCTGAACCAACTTTTGTAACCGCCCCATTTGCTCGGGCTGCAAATAAAAAGCCGTCATGAACGTTTGCGGCGCGCTACCGAGGGCCGCGGGTGTCAAAATCGCAAAAAAGTTCGCCCGCATAGAATCCCAGTCGACTCGACGCAGGCTCGTTACCGTCACTTTGACCAACTGACCGGCGATGTCGAACTCTAGAATATCGCCAAGTTGTAGCGAGAGCGTTTTAGCGAGCCCGGTTTCAAGTGAGACTTCAAACGCATCCGCGGTCAGATCACGCCCCGCCACGATTTGACCTGGCTCTGGCAATTGTGCTGCGTACGAAAGATTGAACTCTCGTTCAATCAGCCGCTGCGCGCGCTCTTGCGAGTAATCGTTTGCGCTTAACGCCTGCCCGTTGCGCGCAAGCAGCCGGCCGCGTACCATCGGCGACAATACCGCCTTAGGGATACCCGCCTGCTGCAAAGCCTCTTTGACACCTGGCACTTGATCAATTTGCACATTGATTAAAAACCGATTGGGCGCATCAGGGGGTAAGGTACGTTGCCAGCCGGCTAGCAAGTCAGTGCGCACGATTGTCAGCAGCAACAGCGCCATCATGCCGATCGCTAGGGCACATATTTGCGCGATGGTCGCCGCTCGCCTGCGCACTACACCATTCAGCGCGAAGCGCAACATCGGAAAAGCATCGAGACGACTGCGCAACAATCCCAACCCAGCTAAGGCTAAGGCACTGACACCACCAAACAACAGTGCCGCAGCCAAAAATCCTAGCGCTACACCAACACCTAACTTTAAGTCTTGGGCCACCCACCACATCAAGGCGGTGAACCCCGCTAAGCCCAGCAGGTAGCCCAACAAGCTGGCCTTGGGTAGGCGCGGGTGCGAAGCACGAAAAATTTGCGAAGGTGAAACGTTGCGCAGGGCTTGCAGCGGTGGCCAAGCGAAGGCGAGCAATAACCAGAGCCCAGCGAACAAACCTTGTAGAGCGGGCAACCACGAGGCAGTGGGCAGGTCTGTGCCGATCAATTCGCCAAGCGCAGCGATCATCAAAAACTGCGCACACCAACCCAGCGCGATTCCTAGAATCGACCCCACTACGCCCACCAATACAAACTCACCGACCACGATCTGTGAGACCGCAGCTTGCGTGGCGCCCAGACAGCGCATCAACGCGATGCTGAGCCGATGGCGCTGACCAAAGCGCCTTGCGGCGAGCGCAACCGCCACCGCGGCAATTAAAACGGCCAGCACAGCCACGAGCGCTAAGAACTGCTGCGCGCGGTCAAGCGAGCGGCGAATCTCGGGACGGCCCGCCTCAATCGTTAGAATTTTTTGACCCTGCTTGACCTGAGTTTCGAGCCAAGTACGGTACGCTTGCACCGTAGCGCCCTCGCCTGCGACCAACATCGCATAACGTACGCGACTGCCTGGTGCAATCAAGCCGGTGAGCGCCAAATCTTCAGCGCGCAACATCACTCTGGGCGCTAAGTTGACAAACTGAGGGCCACGGTCGGGTTCGTACGTAATCACCCGCGAAAGCGTCAGATCAATACCGCCCACGTTCAGTCGCTGGCCGAGTTGCAGGCTCGTTTGACCTAAAATTTGCGCGTCTACCCAAACTTCGCCCACCTCGGGCGCTGTTTTGGTCGCTTGGTCTAGGCCCGCAATCGCGGTGCTCGTGCGAAGGCTGCCGCGTAAGGGGTAGGCGCCTTCAACAGCTTTGAGAGAAGACAACACGAGATTTGTACTTGTACCGACCATCGAAGGAAACTGCCAGGTCAACGCAGTGGTTAACCCACGTCGGCGTGCCTCTGATAAAAACGCCTCTGGTACCGCCTCATCTGCTTCAAAGACTAAATCTGCGCCCAACATTTGCGCTGCATCGCGCTCAAGCGCCCGCCCCACTCTATCCGCTAAAAAGCCCACACTGGTGATCGCGCCTACCGCCACGACAACGGCTAACAACAGCAAGCGCAGGTCTCCGGCACGCGCATCGCGCCAGGCTTGTTTGAAGGCGAGTTTAAGATTGATCATGCAAGCAATGGACCTCAACGTAAGCGGTCAAGAGCGTCTTGCAAGCGATCAACCGCCCAGACGTCTAAGCCTTCAATCGGCTGACGCGGCGCGTTAGCCTTAGGAATAATTGCCACCGAAAAGCCGAGTTTTGCGGCTTCGCGCAAGCGCTCTTGACCGCGTGGCGCTGGACGCACTTCACCCGCTAAGCCCACTTCACCAAAAGCAATGAGGCCTTTAGGCAAGGGCCGGTCGCGCAGCGATGAAATAATCGCTAACAAAACAGCGAGATCAGCCGCAGGTTCGGTGATACGCACACCACCCACCGCGTTGACAAACACATCTTGATCAAAGGTTGAGACACCTGCATGGCGATGCAGCACCGCCAATAGCATCGCCAGCCGATTGCCCTCGAGCCCCACAGAAAGGCGACGCGGATTAGGCACGTGCGCGGTGTCTACCAAGGCTTGGATTTCAACCAATAGCGGACGCGTGCCTTCTTGGGTCGCCATCACGCAAGAGCCTGAGACTTCATTCGTATGCTGCGACAAAAACAAGGCAGACGGATTAGACACCCCCTTCAAGCCGCGATCAGTCATCGCGAAGACGCCCAACTCGTTGACCGCGCCGAAGCGATTTTTAAAGGCGCGTACCAACCGAAACGACGAGTGCGTGTCGCCTTCAAAGTACAGCACAGTATCCACAATATGCTCAAGTACCCTAGGCCCGGCTAGGGTGCCGTCTTTGGTGACATGCCCAATCATCACGATCGGGATCCCGGCCTGCTTGGCCAAGCGCGTTAGTTGGGCCGCGCACTCTTTGACCTGCGAGACCGACCCTGGTGCTGCGCTAAGTTCGCTGGAATAAATCGTTTGGATCGAATCGATTACTGCGACGGCGGGCTTTTGCTCAAGCAAAGCGTGTTGAATGGCCTCAAGGCGGATTTCAGCAAACAAATCGACCGCCCCCCCGACTAATCCTAAACGCCGTGCGCGCAAGGCAACTTGTTCAGCAGACTCTTCGCCGGTGACATACAGAACGCGGGCCTGACCCGACATGGCCACCAGCGCTTGTAATAACAGCGTTGATTTTCCGATGCCGGGATCGCCGCCAATCAGTACGACGGCCCCCGCCACCAAGCCGCCCCCCAGCACACGGTCGAACTCGGAAATGCCTGTAGAAATGCGTGGCAATTCAAGCGCTTCAACGTCCGACAGGCTACGCAGCGGTGCTGAGGCGGTCAGCGGCGCATAACGATGCTCGGCCTGCCCGCCAGCGTGCGGCGCTTCGCGCGACTCTTCGAGCGTGTTCCAGGCGTTGCAATGGGGGCACTGACCCAACCATTTTGGGCTAACGCCGCCACACTCGATGCAAGTGAAAATCGTTTTAATTTTGGCCATGTGTCAGTTTAACAAGCCTAGGGGGCGCCAAAGGCTAAGCCCCTCGAACGACGCGACCTCAATGACCCGAACGCGTCTTACGTGGCGGTACTGCCTAAGCTGCCGCCGCCATCAATCCCAATGACCTGACCGGTGATAAACCCCGCGTCAGCCGATAACAAAAACGCGATCAACGCCGCCACTTCGTTGGCCGTACCCAAGCGCCCCATCGGCACCAACGAGGCTGCAGTGGTAGAGAGATCGGCCGCAGGCATCGCGTTCACGAAGAGTTCGGTATCAATCGCACCCGGGGCGACTGCATTAACGGTGATGCCATACTCAGCTAAATCCAACGCCCAAGTGCGGGTACAACCAATAATGGCGCTTTTAGCGGCCGCGTAGCTTGTGGCGTCGCGCGCGCCACGCACTGCCAAGCTGCACAAGTTGATGATGCGCCCGCTGCGACGCACTTTCATCGACTCGACAAACGCTTGTGTAACCTGCACCGCAGTGCGTACGTTCAGGTCAAAGGTTTCGTAAAGCGCAGAGAGCTCGACCGAGCCAAGCGGCTGTGAAATCGCCGAACCTACATTGTTGACCACGGCGTCGACCGGAAACTTGTCACGGATAACTTGCAACACATCTTGCGTTTGACCCGCGTCTGACAAATCGCATTCGTACAAGTAACCCGGAAAATCAATTTCGGCGGTATTGCGCGCAATGCCAACCACATGGCAACCCATATCCGCTAAACGTTGAGTGAGCGCCCAACCGATGCCCTTGGTGGCGCCAGTAATTAATACGCAACTGTCTTTCAACCTGATCTCCGAGCACGCACACATGAACACTTATGGGTTAGTCTACCGCAGCCCACGTTTAGCTTGATTTAATATACTTGGGGCATTTATGAATAAATCAAGTATGTCTTGGCAAAAGATGCCACCATGGCACGGCGCTTAACGATTTAGACGTCAATCTTTGCACTTTTGGGCTGTGGATGCCGTCAAGCCAACAAACTTATGTCAGCCAATCACTACGAGAATTTTCCGGTTGCTTCGTTTCTATTGCCCAGACGTTTGCGTCAGGCCGTATTGAACATCTATCGTTTTGCGCGTAGCGCCGACGACATCGCCGACGAGGGTGACGCGAGCAATGCTGAGCGCCTGCAAGCCTTACAAACCTATCGTGACGGGCTTAACGCCTGCGCAACAACGTCTGCAGAGCGACCCGCCGCCCTACACCCAGCGCTTGACGCGATCTTCATCCCGCTTGGTCAAACCATTGTTGACCACCAACTGCCGCTTCAACCTTTTGAAGATCTGCTCTCGGCTTTCGAACAAGATATCGTACAAAAGCGGTACGTCGATCAAGCAGCGCTTGATCACTATTGCACACGCTCAGCCAACCCCGTCGGTCGTCTAATGCTGCACCTTTATGGTTCGATCGCTCAAGACACCCTGGCTTGGTCAGATGCAATTTGTACGGCCTTACAAAGGCTAAACTTCTTGCAAGATGTTGCCATCGACTGGCAAAAGGATCGCATTTATCTGCCCCAGCAAGCGCTTGAGCGCTTTGGTGTGACCGAGCAGACGATTGCAAACGCTGAGCTCAATGTCGCCTGGAAAGCCCTGATGCAAGAACAAGTCACGGCGTGCAGAGCCTTGTTACACTTTGGGCAGCCACTCGGCCGACGGCTACCCGGGCGCATCGGGCTTGAACTGAGACTCATCGTTCAGGGTGGCCTGCGTATTTTAGAAAAAATCGAACATGTTGATTTTGACGTGTTTCACCGTCGACCAACCCTTGGCGCGTTGGACTGGGCATTGATGCTCGCACGCGCCCTTCGAACCTGAACGCATGACGCCTCAAGAATATTGTCAGGATAAAGCAGCTAAAAGCGGATCAAGCTTTTATTACGCCTTTCTGTTTCTGCCGCCAGAGCGCCGCCAAGCGATCACAGCGCTCTATGCTTTTTGTCGCGAGGTCGATGATGTCGTGGATGAGTGCTCCGACCCCTCACTGGCGCGCATTAAGCTTGCCTGGTGGCGGACGCAAGTGGACGCACTGTTTGAGGGCAAAGCCGAGCACTTGGTGATGAAGGCGCTGTTGCCCTGCCTGGCTCCGTTTGGCCTCACGCGCGAACGACTACTGGCCGTGATTGATGGCATGGAGATGGACCTCGATCAGACACGCTACCTAGACTGGCCCGCTCTGCAAACGTATTGTTGGCACGCGGCAGGTGTTGTGGGCGAACTTTCAGCGAGCATCTTTGGCTACACCGAAGCCTCGACGTTACAGTACGCCACCAAATTAGGGCTCGCCTTTCAGCTCACGAATATCATCCGCGATGTGGGAGACGATGCCCGGCGAGGCCGCATTTACTTGCCCCTCAGCGATTTACAGAAATTTGACGTGCGCGCGTCCGATATTTTGAATGGCAACTACTCCGAAAAATTTTCTGCGCTGATGGCCTTCGAAGCAGCGCGTGCACGTACGCTCTATGCCGAGGCCATCGCAGCCTTACCCAGCCAAGATCAGCGCGCTCAGCGCCCAGGGCTGATGATGGCGGCTATTTATTACGACTTGCTCACAGAAATCGAACACGAGCAGTGGCAGGTTTTACATCAGCGAATTTCGCTCACACCTGTGCGTAAGCTTTGGTTAGCCTGGAAAAACTTTATCGGCGAAGGTGCGAGCGTGATTCGTCAAATTAAGCGAACGAGTCGCGCCTAATGAAGCTTGCCGTGGTCGGCGCGGGCTGGGCCGGTTTGGCTGCTGCGGTGGCGCTGAAATCACACGGGGCAACTGTGACCGTTTTTGAGGCGGCTCCTTTGGCAGGCGGACGTGCACGCCGCGTGGATGATCTCAACATGGGAGCCATCGACAACGGCCAGCATTTACTTTTGGGTGCGTACACCGAGACGCTTGCCTTGCTCACGCAATTGCATCCTGGGCGTCCGGTTGACGCATTACTTCACCGTATCCCCTTGCACCTTGAAAGCGCAGACGGAGATTTTTGTTTAAAAGCCGCCAACCTGCCAGCACCCTTGCACACGTTATGGGGGTTGCTCAACGCACGCGGCTTGTCTTGGGAAGAGCGTTGGCAGGCAATTAGGATGGTTGCGTTGCTCAAGCGACAGCGTTGGCAGGCACCTGCCATGCTGAGCGTTGCCCAATTGCTTGAACAACACCAGCAATCGGCTCGGTTGTGCCGCCGACTTTGGATACCCATATGTCTGGCATGTTTGAACACTTCAACCGAGCAAGCCTGCGCTCAATTATTTTTAAATGTTTTGCGCGATAGCCTAGACGCACCACGCCATCACTCTGACATGCTGATCCCAAGCGTAGACTTAACCGCGTTGTGGCCCCAGGCCGCGGCCGACACGGTCACAATGCGGTATCGCCACATTGTGCGAGAGATTTGCCCGACTGCAACGTCTGTCAGCATTGACGGTGAAGCGTTTGAAGGTTGTGTCTTAGCAACTCCGCCTTATGCCTGCGCGCGTATTTTGAAACCTAGCGATAGCAGCAAGGCAAGCGATACCTTACTCGCCCAACTGGGCGCCTTTCAATATCGCTCGATTGCCACGCTCACGTTGCAGTTAGAAGCAGCCTGGGATCCACCCCAATCAATTCTGTTGCTGAATGAAGACCCTGCGCGCGGTCGCTTCGGGCAATGGGCCTTCAAACGCCCGCAAGCAAGTGACCAAATGTGCGTGGTCATGAGCGATGCCGCTGATTATTTAAAGCTTGAGCGTGTAAGCTTTGTAGACTGTATTGCAGCACAGATTCGCGAGCAGGTGCAACGTCATCCAACCGCGCGTCGCAGCGCACGACCCCCAATGCCTGCTATTCGCGCGCACCGCCTCATCGTTGAAAAACGCGCCACCTTTGCTGCAGTGCCTGGCCTGCAACGCCCGAGTAATCAAAGCCCTTGGCCACACCTGAGTTTGGCTGGCGACTGGACAGATACCGGCTACCCGGCCGTACTTGAAGGCGCTGTACGCAGTGGAAAGCAAGCTGCAAGAACGCTGATCGAAGCATTACACCGCAGCAATGACTAGCGCGACGCTGATCGAAGCATGAAACCGTAGTGGTGCGTTGCGTAACACTAACCGCACTATTGCGGCAGGGACGCCGGCGGGTCAGCTTTGCAGCGCGCGCGCCGTATATAAGCCCAGCAGCGTTAAGGCTAGCGAACCGGCGAGGCTAACCCCAGAATACATGGCTGCCATGGCCAAGCGCCCTTCTTCAAGAAAGGCAACCGTTTCAGCCGAAACCGCTGAAAATGTCGTGAGCCCACCTAGAAACCCCGTCACAATAAACAAGCGCCAAAAGGGTGGCCACTCGGGGTGTGCGGCAACGACGCCGAGTACTAAACCGATCAGATAACCGCCGAGCATATTGGCAGAAAACGTGCCCCAAGGAATCGCATCCGCATGGCGATTGAGCCACAGACCTAGCAACCAACGCAGCCACGCGCCCAACGCCGCCCCAACTGCAATCGCAACAAAATGAAAGGGCGTGAATAGCGCCATGGCTATAGGCTCGCATGCTCGGCGATATACGCCCGCACACTTGCGACATCGCACGGCAATACGGTCACTTTTTGCGGTAACGACTCAAGATTTTCAAGGCCACGCGGTACCGGCGCGGGGCGCCCAAGCGCCTCTTCAATGACCTCTGAAAACTTTGCTGGCAAAGCCGTTTCTAGCACCAGCATCGGCACGCCCTCTTCAACAAAAGGCGCAGCCACTTTCACACCATCCGCGGTATGTGGGTCAAGCAAGATACCGGTACGATCGATCACCTGCCGAATCGTTGATAAACGATCTTGATGCGTACTCGTACCCGAGACAAACCCATAGCGCTCAGTGAACTCGGGCAGGTAGGCCGACAAATCAAACGAACCCTGCGCGGCGAGCTGTTGCCAGAGCCGGGCGACCCGCTCAGCGTCACGGCCGACCAAGTCAAACACAAAGCGCTCAAAGTTTGAAGCGCGTGAAATATCCATCGAAGGGCTTGAGGTTAAAAACGTTTGGGCTGCAGAGCGAGGCCGATAAATACCTGTGCGAAAGAATTCATCAAGGACGTTATTTTCGTTGGTGGCCAGGACCAAGCGCCTGATCGGCAAGCCCATGCTACGCGCAATATGCCCAGATAAGATATTGCCAAAATTGCCCGAAGGTACAGCAAACGATACCGGTTGCCCTGGGCCCGTAGTAGCACGCAACCAACCGTGAAAGTAATACACAATTTGGGCGGCAATACGCGCCCAGTTAATTGAGTTGACCGCACCCAAATGGTATTTATTTTTAAAAGCCAAGTCGCCGGCAAGCGCCTTAACAACGTCTTGCGCCTCGTCAAAGACCCCCTTGACCGCAAGATTATGAATATTGGCGTCTTGCAATGAATACATTTGCGCGCGCTGAAACGCACTCATACGCCCAAAGGGCGAAAGCATAAATACAGCGACGCTGTCTCTACCACGCATCGCGTATTCGGCGGCTGAACCGGTATCACCCGAAGTCGCACCCAAGATGTTGAGCGTGGCACCGCGCGTATGCAATACGTGCGGAAACACCTGCCCTAAAAACTGCATTGCCATATCTTTAAAGGCCAACGTCGGCCCCTCAGACAAGCCCAAGAGCGACAGGCCATCGTACAGGGGCCGCAGCGAAACAATTTCAGCACTTTGAAACGTTTCTGGCAGATAGGCCGCCTGCGTCAGCGCCTTGAGTTGAGCCGCGTCGATGTCACTGATAAACAGCGACAACACCTCAGCCGCGAGCGCGTGATAGGGCAAGCTGCGCCACGACTCGAGTTGCGCGGCAGACACCTGCGGGATGCGCTCAGGCATGGCCAAGCCACCATCGGTCGCCAAGCCTTCAAGCAAAATATCAGAGAAGCCCTGAGCTAGCATGCCACCGCGGGTTGAAACGTATTTCATGCCAGGCTTTCCATGCGCAAGCGTGTGACCCGTGACCGCACAAAAGGCAGGGCTTCAATTTTTATAATTGCAGCCTTGACATTACGCTCGATCGCTTCGTGCGTTAAGAAAATTAGCTCGGCGTCAGCGCCTTGTTCAGCAGGTTGCTGAATCATCGACCCGATCGAAATTTTTGCATCGGCCAACACGCGCGCTAACTCTGCAAGTACACCTGGCCGATCGGCTACGGTGAGACGCAAATAATAAGAGGTGACCACATCGTCGATCGACAAAATCGGCGTGTCGGACATTGCGTCGGGCTGAAACGCCAAATGTGGCACACGGTGTTCAGGATCTGCTGTGTGCAGACGCGTGACGTCGACCAAATCAGCGACTACCGCCGAGGCAGTGGGCTCTTCGCCTGCGCCTTTGCCGTAATAAAGCGTTTGGCCCACTGCGTCGCCGCACACCAGTACAGCGTTCATGGCGCCCTCGACATTCGCCAATAGCGACTTGACGGGCACAAGTGCTGGATGCACGCGTAATTCGATCCCTTCAGGACGGCGCTTGGTGATCCCTAACAACTTAATGCGATAGCCAAGACGTTCAGCCAACTTGATGTCTTCAGCGGCCAGTTGAGAGATACCTTCGATGTACGCTTTATCAAACTGCACTGGGATACCAAAGGCTAAGGACGCCAACAAGGTCAGCTTATGCGCGGCATCCACACCCTCGATATCAAAGGTAGGATCAGCCTCGGCATAACCGAGTTTTTGCGCTTCAGCTAAGACCGTGGCAAACGGCAGACCGCGCGCGCGCATTTCGGACAAAATAAAATTGGTAGTGCCATTAATGATGCCCGCGACCCACTCAATTCGGTTGGCGGTTAGCCCTTCGCGAATCGCTTTGATAATCGGGATACCACCGGCCACTGCCGCCTCGAAAGCAACCATCACACCGCGCGCCGAGGCCGCCGCGAAGATCTCAGTACCGTACTTCGCGAGTAAAGCTTTGTTGGCCGTGACCACATGCTTGCCTTGTGCGATCGCCTCGAGCACTAACTCACGGGCCAGTGTATCGCCGCCGATCAGTTCGACCACAATATCAATCGAGGGGTCGCGCACCACCTCAAAGGGGTCAACGCCCACCACAAGATCTGAGCCCAACAGCTTGCGCGCTTTGGCCACATCGCGCACTGCCACGCGCGAGACTTCGATCTTGCGCCCCGCACGACGCGCAATTTCTTGCGCATTACGTGCCAGCACTTTGTAGGTGCCGCCACCCACTACGCCTAGGCCTAACAAACCAACTTTGATTGAATCCATTACAACAACCCATCCTTTCGAAACATATCTTTGATACCACGTACCGCCTGACGGGTGCGCTGCTCGTTTTCAATCAGAGCAAAGCGCACATACTCATCACCGTAGTCGCCAAAGCCAATACCTGGAGACACCGCAACCTTGGCCTCTTCGAGGATGCGCTTAGCAAACTCAAGCGAGCCTTTTGCCCGATACGGCTCGGGGATATGGGCCCAGACGTACATTGAGGCCTTGGGGTTTTCGACCATCCAGCCTGCCTCGTGCAGCCCTTTGACCAAGACATCACGGCGGCTTTGGTATTTTTGCACCACTTCAGTCACGCAATCTTGTGGGCCATCGAGTGCTGCAATCGCGGCTACCTGAATCGGGGTGAAGGTACCGTAATCGTGATAGCTTTTAATACGCGCCAAGGCATTGACCAGTTCGGCGTTACCTACCATAAAGCCCACCCGCCAGCCCGCCATGTTGTAACTTTTGCTCATAGTAAAAAATTCGACTGCAATCTCACGCGCGCCAGGCACTTGCATGATCGACGGCGCCTGATAGCCATCAAAGCAAATATCAGCGTAGGCTAAATCGTGCACCACGATGATGTTGTGCTCGCGGGCCAGGGCCACGACACGTTCGAAAAACGATAAGTCAACACACTGCGCTGTAGGATTGCTTGGAAACCCCAAAATCATCATCTTGGGTTTTGGGATGGATTCGCGCACGGCGCGCTCGAGTTCTTGAAAAAAATCACTGCCTGGCGTCATGCACACCGAGCGGATATTGGCTCCCGCAATCACGGCGCCATAAATATGAATGGGGTAGCTGGGGTTTGGCACCAAAACCGTGTCGCCTGCATCAAGCGTGGCTAGCATCAAATGGGCCAAACCCTCTTTTGAGCCGATCGTAACAATCGCTTCAGAATCTGGATCAAATTGCACCTGATAACGGCGAGCATACCAATCGGTAATGGCCCTGCGTAAGCGCGGTATCCCTTTCGACACCGAGTAGCCGTGGGTGGTCGGGCGCGACGCAGCCTCGACTAATTTTTCGACGATATGGGGTGGGGTTGGACCATCAGGGTTACCCATCGACATGTCGATGATGTCTTCGCCACGATGCCGCGCGGCCATTTTGAGTTCGGCCGTAATATTAAAAACATAAGGCGGCAACCGCTCAATTCGGGGAAACCTCTTCATCGTACGTCCTTGTGGGAGCTAGGCAAAAGCGCGCTGAAAGCTAAGTAATTTTTATAGCAGGCAATTATGAAATGTCCTGAAACTCTGAAATCCTAAAATCAAATTCTGCAATTCTGAAATCTGAGATTCTGGAATGCAAAGATCCTTAAATCACAGAACGATAAGATCAACTCTGATCATCTAAGATAATGAAATCCTAAAATCTATTAGACCTCAAGTGCTCTGTTTGCGCTGCAGCAAAGCCCTCTAATCTAGCGCAACCTGGGCTGTCTCGCAAATCAGGCTAAAAAGTCATAAAAATTTCATCATTTTGTCTTGAAAACCCCTCGCTTTGCGCCACACAAACCCTAAGTGAGTGCGCTATAGTCTGTCGAACCTGCCGGAGTACTGATTGAAGCTTCACACAGATACCAACTCGGCAATGAATACCGTCACCGGTTACGGAAACGGTTTTGTCGAAGTCAATAAAGTTCGCTTTGACCACGCGATTGCCTTTGGCCCTCTGGGCGAAATCGCCCGCTGGTCGGCCTCAAACCCTCTCGATATCTCTTCTGATCTGCTGCTGACCGCAGCCAGGCTGAGCTTGGCACCCTTGGATCCCATGGCATTTCTTGAAGCAGACGATGCTGCCCCCCCCCGGGTGCTGGGCGACAAGCCCGAGGTGCTGTTGGTCGGCACCGGCTCTAAACAAGTGATGTTGCCGCACCATATCGTAGCGCCGCTCTTGAAAGCCGGCATCGGTGTCGAAAGCATGACCACTCAGGCTGCCGCCCGCACCTTTAACATCCTGATGGCCGAGGGCCGACAGGTTATCGTAGCCTTGATCCCCGAAACAGCGTGACATGACAACAAGCCAAACAACCACACTCAGCACAGACCTCATCGGCGAACCCGCCCCCACCTTTACCGTGCAAAGCACCATCGGCCAAATCACGTTGCAGCAATGCCTGGGGCGCGCGGTGGTGCTGTATTTTTATCCCAAAGACAACACGCCGGGCTGCACCACTGAGACCGAAAATTTTCGCGATCTGCATGACATCTTCATGGCGACGAACTGCGCCATCGTAGGAGCCTCACGCGATTCACTAAAGTCTCATGAAAACTTCAGCAAAAAACTTGAGCTGCCGTTTCCGCTGATTGCTGACCCCGACGAAACACTGTGTACTCTTTATAGCGTCATGAAGCTCAAAAACATGTACGGCAAACAGGTACGTGGCATTGAGCGCAGCACGTTTTTAATCGATGCACAAGGCAACCTGGCACGTGTGTGGCGTGGGGTGAAAGTGCCGGGCCATGCACAAGAGGTACTCGAAGCCGCACGCGCATTGAAATAAAAATACTAGGCAAGCATTGATGCACTGAAGTGTCTTGTTCGTTGAAGTGTCTTGTTCGTTGAAGTGTCTCGCTCTTTGAAGTGCCCTGTTCATTGAAGTGTCCTGTTCATTGTTTCTTTAATCGCCTCTCTGGGGACTACCTTTTATGCCTTTACCGAAGCTGCCTACACGCCCCGCCGCTATTTTGGATCTCACCACCCTAGCGCGTAATGCAAAAGCACCAACGCGTGACGCCGAAGACATGCAACCCGAATTTGAAGGCCTGAACACCGCAGAACCTTTTACACACAGACTCATTGTTGCACCCGCAGAACACCCCGCAACCCCGGCGCTTGCGCCCGGCCAAGCAACCGTGCACGACATACACGCTCGAAGCACGAGCACCACAACTAAAGCAGCAACAAAAAAAACAACTCAACCCAGCGCTTCGCTCAGCACCAAGCGTGCGGGTAGCAAGCCTTCAAGCAATGGCATCACCAAACTGTTCGTGCTTGATACCAACGTTTTATTGCATGACCCCAGCTCTCTCTTTAGGTTCGAAGAGCACGATGTGTTTTTGCCGATGATGACACTCGAAGAGCTTGATCATCAAAAGAAAGGCATGACCGAAGTGGCACGTAACGCTCGCCAAGTCAGTCGTTCGCTCGACACCCTAGTGGGCGATCACACCAAGCTTGATGAAGGCTTGCCGCTCAGTGGCTTAGGCCACAAAGATGCCGCTGGGCGTCTGTACTTTCAGACTAAAGCGATGTCTGGCACCCTGCCCCCTGATCTACCGATGGGTAAAGCCGACAATCAAATTTTAAGTGTGTTGCGTTCACTGCAAGAGCAGTTCGCGACGCGCGAAGTGATGCTGGTATCCAAAGATATCAACATGCGCCTAAAGGCACGTGCGCTGGGGATGGCCGCTGAAGACTACTTCAATGATCATGTACTCGAAGACTCAGATTTACTCTACACCGGCGTACTGCAACTGCCAGAAAACTTTTGGAACAAACACGGCAAAGGTGTTGAGTCGTGGCAACAAGGGGGCATTACTTTTTATCGTATCAACGGCCCGTTGTGCAGCCAGTTCATGATCAATCAGTTCGTATTTTTTGAAGGACCAATGCCGCTGTATGCGCAGGTGCGCGAAGTCAACGGAAAAAGCGCTGTGCTCGCCACCTTACGCGACTACACGCATGGTAAAAATAATGTTTGGGGTGTCACATCGCGCAACCGCGAGCAAAATTTTGCGATGAATCTCCTGATGAATCCAGAGTGTGACTTTGTCTCTTTGCTGGGCCAGGCAGGCACAGGTAAAACGCTGATGACGCTTGCCGCAGGGCTGGCACAAGTACTTGAAACCAAGCGCTACACAGAGATCATCATGACACGAGTGACGGTTCCAGTGGGCGAGGACATCGGTTTTTTACCGGGCACTGAAGAAGAAAAGATGATGCCATGGATGGGCGCACTAGAAGACAATCTTGATGTGCTGAACATGGGCGAAACCGAAGGCGGCGGTGGACACTCACATGGCAACGAATGGGGTCGAGCTGCCGCCATGGATCTGATTCGTTCAAAAATCAAAGTAAAGTCGTTAAACTTTATGCGTGGACGCACGTTTTTAAACAAATACCTCATCATCGATGAAGCACAAAACTTAACGCCCAAACAAATGAAAACGCTCATTACACGCGCGGGGCCAGGCACCAAGGTCGTTTGCTTAGGCAACATCGCGCAAATTGACACGCCCTACCTGACAGAAGGCAGCTCTGGCTTGACCTTCGTGGTGGATCGCTTCAAGGGCTGGCCACACGCTGGGCACGTCACGCTGCAGCGCGGCGAGCGCTCGCGCTTAGCCGACTATGCTGGCGAAGTTCTTTAAGTGAACATCACCCCTCTGGCGCTCACGCTCGGGGATGCGGCGGGCATTGGCCCTGAAATCGTTGTCAAACTTCACGTAGCGGGTCTGCCAGCACATTGCGTGGTGTATGGCGATGCGGGTGCTCTGCAGCGCGCCTGTAGCGCGCTCAACGCGCCTCTGCGCATTGTTGAGCTGGTCGATGTCAATGCGTTCAACACTTACGCTGAAAAGGCAGGATGCCTGTTTGTGCGCGCCACATCCCCCGCATTACCCGCCAACTTACCGTTAGGACGCGTTGATGCGCGCGCAGGTCAGTCAGCCTACGATGCACTATGCTTAGCGATCGACGACGCGATGCTTGGCAAAGTCAGTGCGATCGTCACAGCGCCTCTGAATAAAGAGGCCATGCATGCGGCGGGGCTTGATTTTCCGGGGCATACCGAGATCCTTGCGCAACGTTCTGGCACACCGCATGTTGCCATGGTGCTAGTCAATGATCAGCTGCGCGTCATCTTAACCACGACCCACATCGCGTTGTCTGAGGTCTCACCCACACTGACGCAAGAGCTTGAATTACGCACGATCGAACTCGCACAACAAGCTTGCCAAGTAATGGGCATTGCCGCACCGCGCATCGGTGTCGCGGGTTTAAATCCACACGCAGGCGAACACGGCAAATTTGGCCGCGAAGATCTTGACATCATCGCACCCGCGATCGCAAAGGCGCAGGCAAAAGGGATCAATGCCTCAGGCCCCTGGCCCGGCGACACCCTATTTATGCGCGCACGCAACGGTGAGTTTGATATCTGTGTGGCGCAGTATCACGATCAAGGTTTGATCCCCATCAAGTATCTGGGCATTGATCAAGGGGTCAACATCACCGTGGGCCTGCCCTTTTTAAGAACCAGTGTCGACCACGGCACTGCTTTTGATATTGCAGGCAAAGGGGTGGCCGACCCCTCTTCGCTGCGCGAAGCCTTCACTCTTGCTCTCAGTCTACTGAAAAAGAAAAATTAGGGTATACCCGTAACTTAACCTCAATTAATAAAAATTTAGGTGAAATCTATAAAAAACTAGTTTAAGTATCAAAGCTAAGTATATAATTTGCATGGTTTTTATACTTTGCAAGGCACGCAGAATGTTTTTTAAGTTTAATTTACCCTATCGAAAATCTTGGCTCGGCTGGCTTATTAGCCTGAGTCTGACCGTTACCAGTTCGTCTTTATTCGCCCAAACAGCCACCGCCCCTGTCGACAGCGCGGAAAAAAAACCGACAACGACGGCCGGCAGCACCAAGGCCAAGAAAAAAACAAGCAGCGCAAAAGCCACCAAAAAAGTTATCGCACCATCAGGCACGCCCCAAGGCAGTCGCTCTGTGTCTGACGCCACCAATAAACCCTCGACCAAATCCAGCTCAGGCGCATTGAAGTCAACAACCGCTAAGCCTACGAATGCTCCTCGGGCGCGTCAGGCAGTGGGCGTCGCTGCAGCTGGCGTCGTGGCGGCAGGTTCGATCAGCGCGGTGCGCTCGAACGTTGTGCTTGTGCAAGATCTCCGCAGTGACACCACCTTGTTTTCACGTAATGACGACGTGGCGCGCCCCATCGCCTCAATCACAAAACTGATGACGGCGATCGTGATTGTCGATGCAAATCAATCGATGAGCGACATCATCGAGGTGACAAGCAGCGATGTGGATACCGTCAAACACAGTCGCTCGCGTTTGCCAGTGGGCACCAAGCTTTCGCGTGCTGACATGCTGCACTTGGCCTTGATGTCTTCTGAGAACCGTGCGGCCAATGCGCTTGGCCGACACTACCCTGGCGGTATGAGCGCTTTTGTCGCTGCAATGAATAGCAAAGCTAAACAACTTGGCATGACACAAAGCCGTTTTGTCGAGCCCACCGGATTGTCTAGTGAAAACGTCGCGAGCCCACGCGACTTAGTCAAGCTCTTACAGGCCTCGGCCGCACGCTCTACCATTCGGCACTTCACAACAGACGAGCAGCACGAAGTGCGCTCAAGTGGGCACACCACGTTATTTCGTAATACCAACATGCTGGTGATGAACCCAGCGTGGGATATTAAGGTATCTAAAACCGGCTATATCAACGAGGCGGGGCAATGCCTAGTGATGCTGGCACGCATCAATAACCGCGACATGGCAATCATTTTGCTGAACGCTGACGGCAAAGGTACGCGGGTGGGTGACGCAGTCAAAATTAAGCAGTGGGTGCAACAAACGCAGGTCGTGGTTGGCCATAACAGCGCAAAGACTCAAATCGTGGCAGGGATTGACGGTGCACAGACGCGAGAGAGTCTGCTGCTTCAATAAGCTGCTCCGCTACTGCCGCCCGCGAAATTCAAGAACCGCGTGCTTGAGCCCTGAAACGTTAATCTGACTGTTCCGGTGGGGCCATTACGCTGTTTACCAATGATAATTTCAGCTGTGCCCTTATCAGGTGAGTCAGGGTTGTAGACTTCATCGCGATAGATAAACAAAATCAAGTCGGCATCTTGCTCGATGGCGCCCGATTCACGGAGATCACTCATCACAGGGCGTCGATTCGGCCGCTGCTCTAAGCTGCGATTCAACTGCGATAGTGCAATCACTGGGCATTCGAGCTCTTTGGCCAACGCTTTTAGCGAGCGACTGATTTCTGAGATCTCGGTTGCGCGATTTTCACCCGACGAACTTGCACCCATCAACTGCAAATAGTCGATCACAATCAAGCCAAGCTTGCCACACTGACGTGACAAGCGGCGCGCGCGGGCTCTGACCTCAACCGAGCTTAAAGCGGGTGCCTCGTCGATATACATTTGAGCATTTTGCATGCGTTGCACGGCGTGCGTCACGCGCGGCCAATCATCCGCTAACAACTTGCCTGTGCGCATACGGTGTTGGTCGAGCATGCCGACCGAACCCAGCATACGCATCGCCAACTGCACGGCGCCCATCTCCATTGAAAACACCGCCACAGGTAGCCCCTGCTCGATGGCGACGTGTTCGGCAATATTCATGGCTAAGGACGTTTTGCCCATCGAGGGGCGACCGGCCACAATCACCAGATCACCGCCCTGTAGCCCTGAGGTCATTCTGTCGAGATCAGTGAAGCCCGTTGGAACACCCGTTACATCGGTGTTGCCCTCACGGTGATACAACTCGTCAATTTTATCGACGACTTCAGACAAGAGTGGTTGGATTTCACGAAACCCAGCCGAGGCTTTCGCCCCCTCTTGTGCGATCTTAAAGACTTTAGATTCGGCTTCGTCAAGCAATTGACGCGCCTCTTTGCCCTGGGGATTAAATGCTGTGGCAGCGATTTCGTCAGCCACTGTCACGAGTTTACGTAGCATTGAACGCTCACGCACAATTTCGGCATAGCGACGAATATTGGCGGCCGAGGGTGTGTTGTGCGCTAAGGCGTTGAGATAGCTTAATCCCCCCACCTCTTCAGACTTGCCGACGCTAGCCAACGACTCATTGACCGTTACCACGTCGGCTGGGCGCGACAAGTTGACCAAACGCGCGATGTGATGCCAGATTAAGCGGTGATCAAAGCGATAAAAATCATCCTCATTGACCACGTCGGTTACGCGCTCCCAGGCACCATTGTCAAGCAAGAGCCCGCCAAGCACGGACTGCTCGGCCTCTACCGAGTGCGGGGGCACGCGAAGATATTCGAGTTGTGGATCAGGGGCATTATTCATCATGTAATGATAACCGTAAGGTGTTTGTCACAGATAAAAAACCTTGGATATCGCGGCCTGGAATCCATTTAAGACACCAACCTAGATACTTTTTGATTGCTGCAAAATGTTTCTCAATCGCCGTCAAAGAGGCACGTATCCGCGGATCGGGGTTAGCCGTTAGATAGACAGCAAGTAATTGATGGCAAAGCGCTTGGCGCTCAGTGGCGCTAAATTCATGACCCCGCAAGCCAGCCATTGAGGATAGCATTTGAAACACATCGTAGGCTTGGGCGAGCGGTAACGATAGTGCCTCACCGATATTTTCTTCGAAGTCGATGCGCGTTACGGTGCCATCATCGCGGATCATGAGATTACGCAACTGCGCCCCACCGTGCACAAAGCCAGCACGATGAAATTGCGCAAGCTCTTGTGCAGCTGTCGCCATTAGCTTCAGACGCCCCTCTGGGTTTGCAATGCGGATTAAGTAGGGCATATCTTGGCCCACATTCTCTAAGACCAAGATCCCAGGTGCCTGAAACCACACGCTTGGCACTGAACTGCCCGCCTCTTTGAGCCGAACTAAGCGATCCGCCTCATCTTGCAGAGTATTTTTCAACAACACCTGAGACGAAGGCCGTTCGCCCATCAACAGCCAACATAGCCAGGATAGCACCGCTGCTCTGACAAACTTCACCCCGGCGATCAAAGGAGAAAGCCACGTTGCGCGATGACGCTTGACCACGCATGCGTACCCCGCAAACTCTACAAACGACACGCCCGCCGCGTCATGCGCGTGCAACACCAACCACTCGTCTAGCGCGAGCTTGAAACGCACGCCGTCTGTGCGCGTGCTCAGCACTTGGAGGTCGGGTGCATCGGCGTTAACTAGAGGGTGTGTCACGATCTTTGTAACCTTTGTCGTGTGAATTGAAACAAGAAATGTCACACAGATTAAACCCCTAAATACAAAAAGCCGACCTGGGCCGGCTTTTTGCGTAGCGCAAGCGGATAGAGACTCAGACTACGTCGCCAACCACAACAACCGAGATGCTGCTAACCACATCAGGATGAATTGCCACTTGGACAGGAAATTCTCCCACGGCTTTCAAAGGACCTTCTGGTAAACGGATTTGCGACTTTTCGATGCCAGCAAAACCGCCCGCCACCAACGCTGTTGCGATATCCATGTTTGTAACCGAACCAAACAGACGACCATCTACACCGGCTTTTTGGGTGATTTTTAATGAGAAACTTTCAAGACGCTGACCCAAGGCTTGCGCCAAGGCGAGTTTCTCGGCTTGGACTTTTTCAAGTTCAGCGCGGCGAACTTCAAAATCTTTTAAAGCAGTTTCAGTCGCACGACGGGCTTTTTTCTGAGGGATCAAGAAATTGCGAGCGTAGCCATCACGCACACGAACAACTTCACCGAGGTTGCCAACGTTAACGACTTTTTCGAGCAGAATAATTTGCATGGTGTGCCCCTGGATCAATTATGGTTATCAGTAAAGGGCAACAGTGCCAAAAAGCGTGCGCGCTTGATTGCGGTATCAAGTTGGCGCTGGTAGATCGCCTTAGTACCGGTCAAACGTGCAGGAATAATCTTGCCGTTTTCTTGAATGAAATCGCGCAAGGTATCGAGATCTTTGTAATCAATTTGATCAACATTTGCCGCGCTGAAGCGGCAGAACTTACGACGCTTAAAAAGCGGATTTTGTTGCGTGAATTTCTTTTTTTCTTTACGTTTACCGAAGAAAGCCATGATGTGCCTCGCTTAAATCTGTTGAATTTGCTGCGCATGCAGCCTAAATTTTGATGAATCTTTTCTAACCGGAGCTAAAAACCCCTGGACGCGTACTGTGCAACCCAAACTTGTTGTGACTGCCATCTGTGCTAAGTCTCCCATCGCTACAACTGTCAGCGTAAACGCTAAACGGCGCGGTTGACCTGCCTCAGTGACCTCGGACTCGTGTGATAGAAGAAACTCGAGCACTGCAACCCCAGATGGCGTGTACCTTAAGGGGGATAGCTCAAATACCTGACCTTGCACTTCAAGCCGATTCACAACGTGCCTAGATTACTCAGCCTCGCCGGGCGTCGTTTCAGCCGAAGCTTTACGGGCCTCGTCGCGTTCAACTTGTTTCATCATGAGTGAAGGCTCGGCTTGAGCGGCTTTAGTCTTGATCACAAGGTGGCGCAATACGGCGTCGTTATAGCGAAACGAATGCTCGAGCTCGTCGAGTGTAGGTTGACCACACTCAATGTTGAAACACACATAGTGTGCTTTCACCAGTTTTTGAATTGGGTAAGCGAGTTGACGACGACCCCAATCTTCAGTGCGGTGGACTTTACCGCCTTGGGTGGCCACCAACGCTTGATAGCGCTCGACCATTGCA
>CANKOW010000038.1 GCA_947484295.1 Alcaligenaceae bacterium
AGGTTGCCGGCGCGTTAGCGCAATTCGATCTGCAAGAAAAGTTGTGGGATCGCGTCGATCGTCTGTCCGGCGGCGAGCGTCAACGTGTGGGTTTGGCGCGCGCGTTATTAGCGCCGGCAGAACTTTGGCTTGTGGACGAACCCTTGTCCGCCCTCGATCCAACGCGTGCCCGACAGGCCATCGCAACGCTCTTGCGTGAGGCGAGTGCGCGAGGTGTCACGCTAGTGACGACTTTGCACCAGGTCAAGGTTGCCACCGCTGAGTTTCCCCGAGTGCTTGGTTTGCGCGAGGGAAAACTAGTCTTTGATTTGCCGGGACACGCTGTGTCAGAAGAAATTTTAGCCAAGCTTTATGCGCAATTCGAGTACGAGCTCGCTCAAGTCGAGGCGCCTGCCGCGCCTCAAGAACAGCTCCCAGCGGCCAAGCGAGAAAACCGCGTGGGTTGCGCCTGGGCGCGATGATGACGACTGGGCCCGTCTCGACTTCAGTCAGCAAAGATCCCGCGTTGAGAGATCCCGCTTGGACGCGCCGTGTGTTCTGGTTTGTCGTGGGGTGTGTGCTCCTTTGGCCCGCTTTAGTCAGTACAGAGTTTCGTCCCTGGGTATTTTTCGAAACAGAAAACCTAAAGGTCACCACGCGCTTTTTAGCCGAGTTTTTTCCGCCAGCATTGAACCCTGAGTTTTTGGCGTTGGTCGCTCGTGAGGCATGGCGTACGGTAGCGATCGCCACGGCAGGGACGTTTCTAGCCCTGGTGCTAGCGATCCCCTTGACGCTACTGTCGACGACGGTGCTATCGGTGTCTTCTCTGTCTGGTCATATGCACGCGTTGCCTTTTGTTATCAGACAGTTGATCCGCTGGCTCTTGATTCTTTTCCGCAGTGTGCCTGAGCTTATTTGGGCGCTCGTCTTTGTGCGAGTGGTGGGACTTGGTCCGGCTGCCGGAGTCTTGGCGATCGCTTTGACCTACGCCGGGATGCTGGGCAAAGTGTATGGCGAGATTCTAGAGAGCGGCGAGCGCGAACCCGCTACGGCCTTATTAAGAAATGGCGCAGGCCGTATGCAGACTTTTTTCTTTAGTATCTTGCCTTGCAATGCCAAAGAGCTGACGAGTTATACGATTTATCGCTGGGAGTGCGCGATCCGCGCCTCGACAGTGTTGGGTTTTGTCGGTGCGGGTGGTTTGGGTCAGCAAATGGACAACTCGATGCGCATGTTCAACGGCTCCGAAGTCGCCACGATGTTGATTGTTTTTATTTTGTTGGTGGGGCTCGCGGATCTCTTGAGCACTTGGATGCGGCGGGCACTGCAATGAGTCAAGCCACGACGGATCGATCGCCGTCATCACAACCTCAGGGTGCGCCGCAACGCCCTCGTCACTGGATGCGTTTGGACTCGCCAGTGTGTTGGTCCCTCATTGGGACAGTCGCTCTGATTATTTTAAGTTTTTGGTCTCTCGATTTGCAGCTCGCGCGCGTGCTGTCTTTTGAGAGTCTTGGTCGCATGAGTAAGTTTGTGGGTGAGCTCATGTCACCCAATCTAGAGCCGGTTTTTTTAAGCAAGTTGTTGCAAGCTAGTCTGGAAACCCTGGCGATGTCCGCAGTGGGTACTCTGCTCGCGGCGATTTTTGGTTTATTGTTGGCGGTGCCCGCGAGCCGCAGTTACGCCGGTGATCCCGCGCGCTGGCGGTTTTTGACGCGACTGGTACTCAATGCCTTGCGTGCGATTCCTGAACTCGTCTGGGCTGCTTTGCTGCTAATTTCTGCTGGTTTGGGGCCGTTTGCCGGCACGCTAGCCTTGGCCGTGCACACGACAGGCGTCTTAGGGCGTTTATTTGCCGAGTCAATCGAAAATGCTCCGCAACACCCCGCATCAGCTCTGCGTGTGCAGGGGTCTGGAGAAGGGCGTGTTTTTTTATATGCCACTCTTCCGACGGTTTCTCCTCAATTAATGTCCTACTCGTTATATCGTTGGGAGAACAATATCCGTGCGGCTGCCGTGTTAGGTGTTGTAGGTGGCGGTGGCCTCGGTCAAATGTTGTCGTTTCATATGGGCTTGTTTCAAATGCAAGAAACTAGCAGTATTCTTGCTGCAATGATTTTGCTCGTGATTCTCGTGGATACCTTGTCTTATTTCGCAAGACGCTTATTGTCACGCTGAGGCCAATGAAGTGGGTGCCGGCGTGCGATATTTGATGTGGCGCTTGTCTTGTCGAGCTGTTGCGCAATAGTGATGGCGCAAGCCAATACTTACTCGAATAGGTCCGAACGTTAAGAGACCTTTAGAAATACCAGCGTAAAGCTGGTATTTTTTTCATTGGATGCGACCGTAATGGTCCCGCCTTGCGCCAGCATCAAAGATCGGGTAATCGAAAGACCTAAGCCAGTGCCGCTATGCTCTGGATGCGGACGAGACTTCTGGGTGCGATAAAAACGATCGAACAAACGCGGAATCGCGGCTTCATCAATCGGGTGACCTTCGTTTTTTACAGTCAGCTCAACCGCATTGGGCAGGCGCGTCACGATGACCTCGATCACAGAGTGCTTAAAGGCATGTCGCAACGCATTTGAAAGTAAATTGCCGATGGCTCGCCGCACCATCAATCGATCGCCGACAATCGTCGCATCGCCTTGTAGCGACAAGCCGATACGAGCCTCTTCGGAGACAGGCTCATAGAAGTCAAAGAGAGCCTGCACCTCTAACGCCAACGAGAGCGGTTCGCGGTTAGGCAACTCAAGTCCATGCTCTGTCTTGGCCAGATATAACATATCTGATACCGTGCGCGCCAAGCGTTGAAACTCCTCGGCATTCGACGCGAGGATATCCCGATACGACTCGGCATCTCGCTCTCGCGTGAGCGTGACCTGTGTTTGCGTCAATAAGTTTGTGATCGGTGTGCGAAGCTCGTGCGCCAAATCGCTTGAAAACTCCGAGATGCGTTCAAAGTCTTGCTCCAATCGCTCGAGCATGAGGTTCAATCCCTGCGCGAGCTCAACGAGTTCGGCTGAACTGTTTGCGGTAGGCATCCGAATATTTAACTGACGCGCATCGATATTGCGGGCGCGTTCGCGCATGATGCGCAGGGGGGCTAATCCGCGTCGCGCAGCCCACCAACCTAACAGACCACTCAGCAGCGTGGCGACAAACAGATAGATCGCCAGAGTGTCATGAAGCTGTGCCATGAAGTGCGTGTGATGATGCGTATCCAAACCCAACAACAGAAACCCTCCTTGCTGCAACGGCACTTTGATGCCACGCAATGTCATGTGACCTGCCTGCCAGTCATAGGAAGTCTCAGGCGGTACTTTGGCGACGCTTAACGCAGAAAAATCCACACCATGGACCAAGGGACCTGAGGATGAGCCGTCACTCAGCGCGATATAAAGCCCCTGGTGACTGTCCATCTGTTGCGCCAGTAACGCGCGCACGGCACTTGGTTCAGAGGTCTGTGCTAAACCGCGCTGAACCAAGCTCGCGTTGCCCTGCAAATATGTCAGATCCAAGTCAACGAAATGCAAATAGCTTGCACGTGCGACCATCACCCCGAGACCGCACAACACCAGAGCCGAGATCAAGGCATACAAAATCGTCAACCGAGAAACAAGCGTCAAATGTCTGAGCATTACGCCGCCCTGTTCGGTTCGAGAACGTAGCCCATGCCGCGCACCGTCTGAATCAGTCGAACCTCGAAACCTTCGTCGACCTTGGCGCGTAATCTGCGCATCGCAACCTCAATCACATTGGTATCGCTGTCGAAATTCATGTCCCATACGAGTGAGGCGATCAAAGAGCGCGGAAGGACTTCACCTTGACGGCGCACCAGCAACTCTAATAAACCGAACTCCTTGGGCGTGAGGTCAATTCTTCTCCCTGCGCGTGAGACGCGGCGCCTTAGCAGATCGACCTCGAGGTCAGCCACCTGCAAAACTGAACTCTCAGTCGCGGTAGGTCCTCGCCGTAAGACATTACGCACTCTGGCTAGCAGCTCGGCAAAAGAAAAAGGTTTAACCAGGTAATCGGCCGCGCCGAGCTCAAGTCCACGGACACGATCTTCGACCTGATCCTTGGCAGTTAAAAAGATCACCGGTGTGCGGATCCCGGCCTGAGTCAGTGCTTGTAAAACACCCCAACCATCCATGCGAGATAGCATCACATCCAGAATGATCAAATCCTGATCACCTTCGATCCCGAGATGTAGGCCATCCAGGCCATCCTGAACGAGATCGACGACAAAACCGGCCTCGCGCAAGCCCTGGCGCAAATAATCGCCCGTTTTAGGCTCATCCTCGACAATCAAAATTTTCACTAGGAAGAACTCCCAAAGTCAGCGTCGTGGCGGGTAGGCTTAGCGCTGAAAAGCCAAGGGACTATACCGTAGCACTCAGCTTGCGCAAGACAGTAGGTTCAACATAACAAATTTGTAATGTTAGCGTCACGTCCGCTTGCGCCGTCAAGCACTACATTATTAAAGATGGATGGGGAGATTCCCTACCTGACACCCCAACATTTTAACGCGACACAGGCAACGATGCATTTCTACCTCGCCCGCCCCAGACTCAAGCATTGGCTCACAGCGTTGCTCGCTGTGACCGCACTCAGTCTGTCCGCCCTGGCGCGAGCTCAGGCCACGCAACAGAGCGATCTCAGACAATGGCGTAACGCGAACACAGACGTAGGGCGTTTTCAACGCGGTCATATTGATCTGCTCAAAGCCGAGCAGAGTCGCAGTGCGCTGACTGAGCGCGATCCAAACCTGACCCTAGGAGCGTTCAAGGAAGACCCAGCTGCGCCCGAACTCACCGAAGAGCTCGCCCGAAAAGCGGCGCTCACACTGAACGCCGATCTTTTGACAGGTCAGCCGATCAGCAGTATCGAACGATTCACCCGAGACGCACAACTCCTAGTACTTCAACAAGCCACTTACAAACTATGGCTTGATGCCGTCTCCACTAAAGAACAACTCAACATCCAGCAACGTATCGCTGAAGCAGCCAGTGTGTCGCTTGAACTTGCCAAGCGAATGGAGAAGGTCGGTAACTGGGGTCGCAACAGACTGATCGATGTCGAGATCGGCTACCAGTCCGCGCGCAATCAACTTTTGCTGGCGGATCAAGACGCGTTTAACAGTCGTCAGAAACTCGTCGCACAGGTCGGCTTTGAGCACTGGCGCTTACCAAGCGCACTCCCCAAACCCACGAGTCTTGCCGGCTTATCCGAACTTGTGACGCCACTTGAGCAACAACTCGCCGACATGCTGGCCCGCCATCTACAGTTCGGTCTTCTAGAAAAAGAGGCGCAGTATTACGAGCGTATTGCCGGCCCTGTCATGCTCGAACAATGGCGAAAACACCTCGACGAGATGCTAAGCGCCAGCCCAAGCTGGACAAGCGCGATTCCTACACGGGACCGTACAAAAATCCTTTGGAACCACGATCTCGAAAAAGCCATCAAAGCGCGGGCCGAGGCGCTGCGTTTAAGCATTAAGACTAAAAGCGATTTGCAACAAGCTCGCGAATATTTGCGCGCAGCCCATACGCAAGCATCAGATATTTTGAACAAGCTGCAAAATTTGCACAGCGGTGCCGAAGAAGAAGCGCTGTTGCGCTACAGCGGCATGTTTATTAGCACCTGGGACTTAATCGCCAAAGCGCAGACCAAGATGCAATCCGAACTCGCCGTCGCAAAAGCCAAACAATCCTTTTGGATTGCCTTGACTGACATGCGGGCATTGCTTGCAGGTGCGCCCTATGCGGGCCCTGGTGGCAATGTCGGCGGTCCTGACACTAACAGCTCTACTGGCAAAGGCCACTGAAATACTATGGAACGCAGAGACTTCATTCACAGTGCACTCCTCGGTCTGGCCGGTACGGTTACCGCGACGGCGGTTGCTAAGCATGCTCTGGCCAGTGTGCCCGACCCGATTTATCAACCGAGCGCCGGCACAGCGCCGCCATGGCGCGGCCCAGAAACACAAGGGCCTGAGGCTCGCTATCGGCCCGTCGTGACACTGAACGGCTGGACGCTTCCTTATCGGATGAACGAAGGTGTCAAAGAGTTTCATCTGGTCGCCGAACCTGTCGTGCGTGAAATGTCGCCAGGTTTCAAAGTCAATATGTGGGGCTACAACGGTCAGAGCCCAGGCCCTACCATCGAAGTCGTCGAGGGTGATCGTGTCCGCATTTTTGTGACCAATCGTCTGCCTGAAAAGACCACGATTCATTGGCATGGACAGAGACTCCCGAACGGCATGGATGGGGTGAGCGGTCTGAACCAGCCACCTATTCCTGTGGGTAAAACCTTTGTCTATGAATTCGTCGCGAAACGGCCTGGGACTTTCATGTACCACCCTCATGCCGACGAAATGACGCAGATGGCAATGGGCATGATGGGTTTCTGGGTGACCCACCCCAAAGGCAAGCACCCCAACATCAGTGAAGTTGACCGTGATTATTGTTTGCTGCTCAATGCGTTTGATATTGAGCCCGGCAGCAAGACTCCCAAGATTATGACCATGTTGGACTTTAATATCTGGGCCTTTAACAGTCGCGTGTATCCCGGAATTTCTCCCATGGTCGCCAAGCTGGGCGATCGCGTTCGCATCCGGGTTGGCAACCTAACCATGACGAACCACCCGTTCCATGTGCATGGCATTGAGTTTGAGCTCACCGGTACAGATGGCGGTCCTGTCCCTGTTTCTGCCCGCTGGCCTGAGGTGACGCAAGACATCGCAGTCGGCCAGATGCGCCAAATTGAATTTATCGCCGACGAACCTGGCGACTGGGCAGTGCATTGTCACAAGAGCCACCACACCATGGGCGCGATGGGTCATGAGGTCCCGACGATGATTGGCATCAACCATCAAGGTCTACTCGGACGACTTCAGAAGATCGTTCCCGACTACATGGTGATGGGCGAACGCGGCATGTACGACATGAAAGAAATGGAAATGGAGTTGCCCCCAAATACGATACCCATGATGGCCGGCACAGGACCTTATGGACCAATCGGGATGGGGGGCATGTTCACCATGCTTAAAGTACGTGAAGATCTAAAGCCCGACGACTATTCAGACCCGGGCTGGTACAAACAACCCTCGGGAACGCAAGCCTACGAATACAAAGGCACCCTGCCTGCGGTAAATCGAAACAACAATCCTCAGTCAGCTGTAACGCCGGCAGGGACTCCAGTGACGCCTAAACCTGGGGATGGCAATGCCCAAGCTCGTAAGCCAAGCCCTTCAACAAGCGGTTCACATCAACACTGATTGGCTCACACTTCAAACAGGCAGTACATCATGATGAAAAAAATATTCGTTCCTTTGCTCGTGAGTCTCTCGTGTGTGACCATGGCCCTGCCGGCCTTGGCGCACCAAGCTAGCAACAAAGGTCACCAGGACATGCCCAAGGAACAAAAAGAATGGGGAATCGGCGGAGACACCAAGGCCGTGACTCGCACGATTGAGATTACGATGCTCGACACCATGCGTTTCGTGCCAGAGCAAATCACCGTTAAACAAGGCGAGACGGTGAGACTGAGCGTTAAAAACGCTGGTAAAGTCATGCATGAGTTAGTGATCGGCACAAAGCAAGAGCTCGACACGCACGCGGAGATGATGAAAAAGCGTCCCAACATGGAGCACGACGAGCCTTATATGGCGCATGTTTCTTCGGGAAAAAAAGCCGACATCATCTGGAACTTCAATCGCGCCGGCCAGTTTGATTTTGCTTGCTTGCTTCCGGGGCACTACGAGGCCGGCATGGTCGGCAAGATTAATGTAGTTGCGGGAGTTAAATAATGCGGGTTATAAAATCATTGATCCATTGCGCGTTGGCTCTCGCCACACTTGGCCTGAGCGCAAACACTCTAGCGCAGGCGATGGCAGAGGGCGTTGTCCGCCGTATCGATCTAGAGAACAACAAAATCACCATCCGTCACGGTGAGATCAAACCACTCGACATGCCCCCGATGACCATGGTGTTTGTGGCAAAACAACCTATCCTACTGAAATCACTCGCCCCCGGGGATACAGTCGAATTTGAAGCGTTCGAAGCGAATGGTCAGTATTCAGTCGGAAAAATCCAAAAGAAGTAAAAGACCAAGTGCAGGTAAGCATCGTTAGGCACGGGCACTCAGCGTTACCAGATGATCGTCGACACTAATTCGCCTTAAGCTTTAACTCACGGATGATGTTTCCCCAGCGCTCATATTCGCTCTGCACGAATTTCATAGCGGCGTCTGGTGGGCCGTTGACGATTTCAGTAATGCCAGCGTCACGCAGGCGGTTCTGCACCTCTTGTACCTTGAGGGCTTTGTCGAATTCTTCATGCCTGCGCTGAACAATTGCGGCTGGTGTTTTCGCCGGTGCAAAAACTAAATACCAGGTCATGACGGTATACCCCTTCAACCCCGACTCATCAAGCGTTGGGATATCGGGTGCAATGGGCGAACGCTTAATGCCGGTCTGGCCGACCGCGCGTACGCGGCCAGCGCGCACCTGTGCCAGCGCTTCGGGCATCGCTATCGTGGCGAATTCAACCTGGCCGCCGATCACGTCTTGTAACGCCTGTGGCCCGCCCCGATACGGCACGTGCAGCATTTCAACGCCAGCCATCATACGCATCATTTCGCTGGCTAGATGCGATGAGCTGCCGATCGACGAGCTGGAGAAACGCACCTCACCAGGGCGCGCTTTGGCGAGATTGATCAGATCAGTGATGTTACGTACCGGCAATGCATTATTCGCGACCAGCAGCAGTGGTGCATCACCGACGTACGAGATGCCGACGAAATCCTCTATCCGGTAATTGACCTTTTCAAACAGGGTCGGGTTAATGGCAATAGCGACCGGACTGTAGAGCAATGTGTGGCCATCGGGATCCGCCTTGGCGACGAAATCGAAAGCGATATTGCCCCCGGCCCCCGGTCGGTTCTCGACAATAAAGTTTTGCCCAGTGTTTTCGGACAATTTCTGCGCGAGGATACGCGCGGTGGTGTCTGCGCCACCGCCCGCAGTGAGCGGGATCACCAACCGAATCGGACGCACCGACGGCGTCTGTGCGTAGGCACCGGATGTACCAAGCGCCAGCGCGACGCAGGCGGCGAGTAATGAGGCGACGGTCATACGGCGAACGCAATTCATCGGCAACCTTTTGCAGTCTGTGTAACTGCTATTCAACAACAATGTGACGTCAGAAAAAAATCAGTCAAACCGGATGGCGACTTTACCCAGCAAGGTGTTTTGTTCGACGTATTGCTTGGCAGCTGGCAATTCATCAAAAGAAAACGTGCGATCGATGACTGGCACGATACGTCCATCGATAATGGCGGGCATGACCTCGCGCTCGAAGCCACGTTGCGCAACCGCACGCATCGCAATCGATAGGGGCGCATTCGAGAGCCCAAAAATCTGCAGGCGTTTGCCATGCACCGGTTCGATATCGAGCCCCGTCAACATCTGCCCGTCAACATAGCCGACAACTGCCAGACGGCCAAAATCAGTGAGCACACCAAGACACCCAGCAAAAGCGCTTCCGCCCACCAGATTCACAGCAAGTTTGGCACCGGCGCCGCCCGTAATCTGCAGCGCTTCTTCTGTAAAGTTTTCGCCACGCGCGAGTATGCCGGCGTCGAGACCAAGCTCCTTTAAGCGCGCAAGCTTTTCTGCGGATCCAGAGGTGCCGATGACCTTGGCACCGCACATCTTTGCGATCTGTATCGCGGCGACACCGACGCCTGAAGATGCCCCAGCAATCAACACCCAGTCGCCATGTTGCAGACCACCGAATTGTAAGAGTGCCTCGTAAGCGGTGATGTAGGCGATCGGAATCACAGCGGCTTGTTCCCAGTTCAGGCATGCCGGAATCGGCGTGAGCAAGGTCGATTCGACAACCACGTATTCAGAAAAACAGCCTTTGGCGCGAAACATGACTCGGTCTCCGACCGCAACCCCGCGGACGTTGGCACCGATTGCCTCTACTTCACCGGCACCATCGACCCCGGCGGGACGTCCGCCCTTGGCGCTATGAAGCTTAATGGCACCCATGATATCGCCGCGATTGATGCTGGTGGCACGCACCCGTACCAGCACCTGATCAGGGCCAGGGGTAGGAATAGGTAGCTCGCGCAGTTCAAGCTCAGTACCGTTCGTGGTCTTGTTGATCCAGTAAGATTTCATGAGACGTGTATTCTCCAAACATTTGACATAGGCCGCGGTTTTAATGCCGAGCCTCTAGGGCACGGTGTTGGGAAAGGTTAACACGCAGGTCTCTGATTCGAATTCAACTCGCGCAACGAAACCCAATATTATGATGACCCGCTTTGGGATTGCGAGATAAGTTTCTGCCGCGTTGGGTGGTCGTGAGTTCGTCTTCGCTTGAATCATGCCCGCCACCGCGCGTAGACCGAACTGGACCAGGCATTTGATTTTCTCTTCCGTCGTCAGCGCTGTAGGGGTAGGGGCGGTAGGCGCTAGAGACCCATTCCCATTGATTGCCAGATAAGTCTAAAACTCCGTACGGGCTTGCCCCGTCAGGAAATGCATCAACCGGTGCCGACGAGTTATAAGGTGCGCCGTACAGTGCCCGCTTGTTGTTCGGCTTTGAATTGCCCCACGGGTATTGTCTGCCATCAGTTCCGCGTGCAGCTTTTTCCCATTCTGCTTCTGTCGGTAAGCGCTTATTTAACCAAGCGCAGTAATCACGAGCACCTACCCAACTCACTTCATTGACAGGGTGCGTTGCGAAACCCACGTCTGCTTGCCATCGCGAGTTTTGTTGATGAATTCTGGCATCGCGATCATCGTCGTCGTAAACCGATTTGCCTAGATGATTTTTTAAGCCGCGAGCGTTCAGAAATTTTGCAAAATCAGCATTGCTGACGGGAAGCACATCCATCAAAAATGATTTCACAAAAATACGATGCTCTGGTTTCTCATCATCGGGCCCGTTGTTAGAACCCATCACGAAATAGCCCTCTGGCACAAGAACCATCTTGTTGAACGAGTTAGCGCTCACGGCCGTCGTTTGGGCCTGGGTGCTGGCTGTGAAGGCAAACAGCGTTAGCAAAAAGAATAACGCTCTAGTGCTAGTCATATTTTTTCAACCTGAAAACGACAGAGTGATATGCCTGGTCGAGAAAAGGAGTTTGATATTTAACCGTATATCATAAGGGTGTTTGCAGTGGTTTCAGCGATGGCTTTGTGTAATTTTTATGGATCGTAGATATTTCTACCCTTGAAGCCGTTTGTAACCAGACTTGGCACAACATTTTCTCTGAGCGGGAAGGAAGTCAATCTTTTTGGGTTACGCTGCTTATTCTCAAAAATAATTCTTGGAGTCACTATGTTTAGTCACGTCATGGTAGGTGCAAACGATCTAGAAGCGTCGCGTAAATTCTATGATGCAGTTTTTGCTACCTTGGGTATTGCGCCGGGTGTCATCAACCGAGACATTCGTTATTTCTATCGTACGCCCACAGGTGTCTTTTCGTTTACCCTGCCGATCGATAATAAAGCGGCGACTCCAGCAAACGGCGGTACGATCGGATTTGCAGCACAATCGACAGACCAGGTCGATGCGTTTCATGCCGCTGCCATCGCAAATGGCGGTGTAACCTGTGAAGACCCACCAGGCTACCGTGAAGGCCCTGCCGGTAAACTTTATCTCGCTTATGTGCGTGACCCAATCGGCAATAAGATTTGCGCGATGGTCCGATTTCCCAAGTAAGTATTAAGAGGAAACCGACTATGCAGCTCTACATCAGCCCAGGCTCGCCCTATGCGCGGATCGTACGCATCGTCGTCATTGAAAAAAAGTTATCAGACAAAGTCGAAGTGATTGCGGCCAAGACTCGCACAACGGATAGCCCTTATTATCAAATCAACCCGTCTGGAAGGGTGCCGCATCTAGTGTGTGATGATGGTCTCGCGCTAGAAGATTCGGCTCTGATCTGTTCTTACTTGGATGATCTTGAGGGGCAGCCTAGCTTTGCGCTGCCTGCAGGTGAACAAGGCTTTGAAGCCAAGCGCCTTGAGGCCCTTGTGCGCAGCACCCTGGATGGCTTGGCGGTACTGGGCCGAGAAAAGTGGCGACCGCTCAATGAGCAATCTCCTAAGATTGTTCTCCACGAAACTGAGCGCGCCAAGCGGCTCTTGACCTTGTGGGAGCAACAGATCAGTCACCCCTTGTTTCATGGTCAACTTAACATGGTGCAAATCGTGTTTGGCTGTACCTTAGGGTTTGCTGATTTGATACCTGAGTTCTCATGGCGATCGAATTACCCCAAACTGAATAGTTGGTTTGAAGCGATCTCTGCAAGGCCGTCATTTTTAGAGACTAAGCCTCCAATGCATAAGTAATGCTGTTTAGTGCAGGGGCAGCAGTCTCTGCACCGCGACGCACACGGGCGTTAGATCGGGGATGATTAAGCGCGTGAAGCGCTCAAGCGCTGGTTTCATCTCTGCTACGTTGGATGGCGCAGGGTCAAGCGTGGGCAATAGGTTTAAGGCTTCACGCTCTGCCGCGCGGCAGGTGCTGTCACGGGCTGCCCGCATTGCTGAGGGAAGGTAAAGCGCCTCAAGCCACTGAGGAAACGTATCTGTCAACGCGGGCCAACGGACAAGTTCGAGATAGAGGCTGGGAATAATGCCGCCTTGCGCACCCTCGTGGCGTCCTGCGAGGGAGCGAATAGCGCCAGCAAGCTTTGGATCTAAGGCGTCGATGCGAGGCAAGGGTGCCATAGGGGCCACCGTCGCGGGAATCGGCGCCGCTGAAAGAACGGATGCACTGTGATTGACCCCCTCGAGACGCAAGCGTAGCGCCGTCAAGACGATAATGTTGGTGCTGTTGCCACGCACGTAGTCGGCCATCATGGCTTGAAAGGCGGTTAATTCAACGCCACCGACGCCAGCAGCCTGCCATGCCTCAGGGGGCACGGCGGGAAGTGCGGGGAGCTCAATGGCAGCAATCAGGCGTTGACGCGCAGCCACCAACTCTTGCGAGCCCACAATCGGGCGCACACCTTTCCACGCCCATTCGATGACATCCGGTAAGGCCGCAAAGTGGCGCCAGATTAGGTTGACCATCGATAAACCTGACACGGCCCGAATATCAGCGTAGATTGCCGCGATTTCTGGCGAGGCATTCAAGGGATGGACTTCAGGAAAGTTTGTCATCGAGTCAGTGTTTATCTTTGGTCAGACTTCAGAGGCACAACTAAAACTTGCGCTTAAGCAGCACGTTGGTCAAGCACCTCTTTAGCGACGCGAGACGCTTCAAGCGCCGCAGGCCAGCCGCAATACGCAGAAGAGTGAATCAAAATTTCTTGTAATTCCTCTTTCGTCCAGCCGTTGTTGAGCGCACCATTGATATGCACCGCGAGTTCGGTGGTGCGACCTAGAGCAATCAGGATACTGACTGTCACCAGGCTACGTGACTTAACGTCGAGCCCTGGACGCCCCCAGACTGCACCCCAAGCCAGCCCCATGACAGTCTCTTGAAGCGGTTGAAGAAATGTATCTTCTTTTGCTTTTTTCAATGAACGATCAACGTGCGCGTCACCCAGGGTGGCGCGACGCATACGCTCGCCTAAGGCAAGTGTTTCGGCTGAAATGAGTTCAACGGGCTTTGAAGAATTTGTCATGTCTAATCCTATTTGAATGATTTAAGTGGAAGATAAATGTTTTAACCAAATGCGCGGAAATCCTCCCCGTTCAGGGGAAGGATGTCAACGCGGAAGATTGACCAGGCCGGCGCCATCAACAGGCAGTTCGACACCAGAAATAAATTGCGCCTCGTCAGACGCTAAAAACAAGGCAGCATTAGCAACGTCCCAGCCTGATCCCATGCGATTGCGTAACGGGACTCTGACATTGCGCTCAGCCACGACTTGTTCGCGTGTCTTGCCAAACACTGTGGCGCGTGTATCGACTGCCATCGGCGTGTCCATCAGACCAGGCAAAATTGTATTCGCACGAATGCCATACTCAGCGTTTTCAATTGCCAGTTGTTTGGTGTAAACAATCAAGGCGGCTTTGGTCGCCTTGTAAGCCACCCAGGGATAGCGCTGATAGGCCGAGATCGACGAAATATTAATGATGACGCCAGACTGTTGCTCGCGCATGATCGGCAACACATGCTTGCAAGCCATGACGCAGCCGCGCAGGTTGACGTTGGTGATCAGATCAAAGGCTTCTTCGGTAATCTCGGTGGGGCTACCATCGTTGCCCGCTAAGCTAATACCTACGTTGTAATGCAAGATATCGATTCGACCCCACTTTTGTTTGGCAAAAGCGATTGCGGCAGCCAGATCACTTTCTTTACACACATCTGCTTCGTACGGGATGATTTCTAGAGCACCGTATTCGTCAGTCGCAATTTTGCAGGTCTCTGTTGCTGAGGCAAGGCTGCGATCCACCGCTAAAATACGCGCGCCTTCTTGTGCAAAACGTAATACGGTTGCACGACCATTACCCGTTGTCATCCCCGGACTTTGCCCAGCGCCAATGATGACGGCAATCTTGTCTTTGAGTCTCATGTTTCATCCTTGTGTTTGATGCGAGCGACCTGAACTTTGAGTCTTATGCTTCAGTCTTGTTTTTGCCGCGAACTACCTGATCTCTCATGCTTCATCCTTTTTCTTGCTGCGTACCTCAACGCCAGCCCATTTCTCGTAATGCTGGATCAGCGTGGTGAAATCAAGTTCTGAGCCAGCTTGGGTCATGGCAAATTCCCACACCTGACGGGTATTGTTTGCCACCCACATCGGCACTTTGAGCGCTTCGGCTTCGATAAGAGCCATCGTGATGTCTTTGTGCATGGTGTGTGTCGAGGCGCCATAATCAAAGGTGCCAGGTAAAACGGATTTTGGAACTTTGTCTGTCGTGGCGCTATTGCGACCCGTGCTCGCATTGATCACGTCGACCATTAGGTCGGCATCCAGGCCTGCCTTGGCACCCAACACCAGCGCTTCGAAGGCTGAGGCCATATTGGTGGCCGAGATCATATTGTTGACCAGCTTCATCATTTGCGCCATGCCCGGCTCACGGCCAATATCAAAGACACTTTTACCGATGAGGTTCAAGATCCCACGAACGCTTTCGATCACGGCTGCGTCACCGGCGATCAGAAGCGCAAGGGTGCCGTTGTCGGCGCCGCGTGGTCCGCCGCTGACAGGACAATCCAAAACACTAATGTTTTTAGCGGATAGATTCTTTGCAATATCGATTACCGGGCTGCGACCAATGGTCGAGGTTTCGAGATAGACCTTGATCTTTTTGCCATGGATCACGCCCTCTGGACCATAAGCAACGGTCTTGCTGACCTCGACATCGGGCAGGCAGGCAAACACGACCTCAACTACATCCGCGATTGATTTGGGGTTCGGGTGAACAACGACATTCCACTTGGCAAAAGCGGCGGTCTTGGTGGGATCCGGATCACAGACGTGCAGTGTGATGCCCGCCTGGGCCAGTCGACGTGCAATACCGCCTCCCATTGCGCCGAGCCCAATAAAGCCAACTGCGGCTTGTTCAAGCGACATTCAGTTCTCCGATCAGTTTGTTTTTATACTTGTGATTGCCACCAAACACTAAATCTCGAAGATCGCCTCGGGGAGTATGGCGCTTACACAAACGTTGGGCAAATCTACCGCGTTGCTGATGCGCAGATCGACCGCGAGCGAACAGATGACGTAGGCTTGCTCGCGACTAAAGCCGCGCTCGCCGAGTAGTTCGATCATCTCGAGCAAGGCATTGCGGGCTGCCAACGTTAAGTCCTCGCACTCTTGGGTGCCATCGTCACGGATGGGCAGACCAGTTGTAGCGATGAAATTATGCGGCGCCGCCCATTGTGGTGCAGCAAAATAGCCCGGATGAGAAAAGCGCGGGAAGCGAGTCTTGCGACGTGCGGCCTCGCCTGCCAGCAGACGAAAACGCACCACGGCGGTTGCGCCCATTTCGATGGCGGTGATGCAACATTCAGAATCACCCTGCGCGTAGTGTGCATCGCCCAGCGAAAACAGGGCGCCGTCGACGCCTACCGGTAGTTGTAGTCGCGAGCCCCTTGTCAATTGACGAATATCTGCGTTGCCGCCGTTTTCGCGCGGAGGCATGGTGCGCAAGCCAGTGCTAGCAATAGGTTCGCGCGTTGGTACCGCATCGATCGCATCGGGCAACAAGGCTATGCCGCCTCGGCGAACTAAGTCGGTCTCACGGTCATTCCACAGACGTAATTGGTAGTGTGAGGGAGCAACGCCGGCTGTCCCCATAAAGATACCTTCTGGGATTTTGACGCCCGGAATTTGCGCTGACCGTGCAAAGCCTTGATCGACATGCCAGTGAGCGAGAAATTTTGCATCAAAAATTTCGCGTAAAAAGCCAGCGCCTGGTCGAATGACTGTCCAACCATAGTTTTGCGGGGTGAGGTCGACAAACTCGACTTCTAAGATGTCGCCTGGCTTTGCTCCTTTGACAAAAATGGGCCCGGTGAGCGGGTGCCCAGCCTTTTTGTCGTTACGCGCTAAGTCTTCGAACACCATGTGCGGCTTAACTTGGCCATCAGCCGCGTCTCGAGTCTCAAGCAAGAGGTCTTCACCAGGAGCGATTTCAAGAAGTGGCTCGATGTCAGGATGCCAACGGTTATGGCCTGTGCCAGGGTCATCGCGTAGACGACGGTTACGGTCGATATGGATAGATTTCATACAAACACAATAACCTAAACGTTGACATTTGGCACGTTGTTCTACACAGCACTGCCGTATCGGCACCAAGAGCAAGTTGTAAACAATGCAATCTAATTTTTGGTGTTGCAGTGATCACAGCGCATAAATGACGGCGAAGTATTGCCGCGGATCTGTCCACACTTTTAACGATTGAAAGCCAGCTCGATTAAGTAAGTATTGGATAGAGACAATCGAATATTTGTGTGAATTTTCAGTATGTATCATTTCACCTTTCTTGAAGGCGCGTTGCTTACCGCTCCATGCGACGGTGGTGTCTCGTAGCGCTTCAAGATAAAGCTCCACGCGCTCTTTAGTATGATTGACCACAACTTTATGGCAAAAATCGCTGACATCAAAATTTGAATCAATGATGGCGTTGACCGAGCGCAGAATGTTCAAATTGAACGCAGCGGTGACCTTTAAGGGATCATCGTAGGCCGCCTGCAACACATGCTCTTCCTTCATGAGGTCAACGCCCAGCAGCAAACCGCCACCCAACGCTTCGCGTTTGATTTGTTTAAGCAGGGCTTCGGCGTCGGTCGGTAAAAAATTACCTAGGCTTGAGCCTGGGTAAAAAAAGGTTCGTGGCGCTTGTGTAATCGAGTCAGGTAGTTTGAGCGTGCGTGAAAAATCCATGCCGATCCCGTACATGGGGATATCCGCATACTGATTTTGTAGTTTTTCTAAAGCCTCTTTTAAGTAGTCAATTGAAAAATCGATGGCCACGTACGAAGAGGGTTTGATTGATTCAAAAAGTCGGGCAGCCTTTTTGCAATCGCCTGCGCCCAGATCAATCAAAACGGGCTTATTCCCAATTGCGGCAGCGATTTCATTTGTGTGTTGCTTGAGTATGCTGGCTTCAACGGCGGTTGGATAATATTCAGGTAAAAACGTGAGGGCCGTAAAAAGATGGGCACCCAGCGCATCGTACAAAAATTTTGGCGAGATCGAGGCGGCCTCGGCCATCAACCCTGCCTCAATTTCAGAAGCAAGGCTAAGAGGCTGGGTGACTTGTTGGCTTTCAAGAAATACGGATTTTTGCATGAATGACAGACGACCTTGGCTAGACTGAGCGGTCTGTATAACATGAGATAACAGGCAAAAGATGATAATCCGACTAGGCTTATTCTTAGGCTCTCGCTACGGGCGGGTAGGGCACCGACTTTATAGGGTGTCGTCCAAGCTTGGCCCACTGAATCATATTCTGCGCGACCTCGCGGTTTTTCAAGGCGTTGGGGTGCGCGGTTGACCGTAAGAGTTACAAGGGCTAAGTGCCCTATCAGGCTGATATTGCGTACAATCAGGATGATTGTCTGAGCGTTTATGACCACCTATACCGACGTTTCCCTGTTTCCACGTAACGCCAAGCCCCTGAGCAGCTATCGCAAGTTCTGGGCGGAGCGCTTTGGCGTGGCTCCCTTTTTGCCGATGAGTCGCGATGAAATGACTCAGCTTGGGTGGGATAGCTGTGACATCATCATTGTGACGGGCGACGCCTACGTTGATCACCCCAGCTTTGGCATGGCAGTGATCGGGCGGATGCTTGAAAACCAAGGCTTTCGTGTCGGTATTATCGCGCAGCCTGATTGGCAAAGCGCCGAGCCGTTTAAAGCCCTTGGTAAGCCCAATCTGTTTTTTGGTGTGACCGCGGGCAACATGGATTCGATGATCAATCGCTACACCGCTGATCGCAAAATGCGCAGCGATGATGCCTACACCGCCGGCGACGTTGGGGGCAAGCGCCCCGACCGTGCCGCAATTGTTTACACACAGCGCTGTAAAGAAGCCTACAAAGAGACCCCAGTGATCTTGGGTGGCATCGAAGGGTCATTGCGACGCATCGCACATTACGATTATTGGTCTGATAAAGTTCGCCGCTCGGTCGTCATCGATAGCAAATGCGATCTGCTGCTGTACGGTAATGCTGAACGTGCTGTGGTTGAGATCGCGCATCGACTCGCTGCCAAAGAGCCGATCACTCAAATGACTGATATTCGTGGCACGGCCTATATGCGCCGCACCACCCCTGAGGGCTGGTTTGCGATCGACTCAACCAGCGTTGATGCACCCGGCCGCGTCGAGGCTCATGTCAACCCTTACTTGATGATTAGCGAGCAGGCGCTAGAGCAGGGCGAAAGCTGTGCGCGTAACGATGAAGCCCGCGAGGTGGCTGATGCAGCGAATGTCAAAAGTGCTAAGGCAGCAAGCTCGAAGGCATTGGGCGCTCATGCAACAAGCGCCAAGGCTGTAATCGCAAAGGCGCAAGAGGGTGCGAAGGCGGTAGGCAACGGCAAGTACAGCAGCGGTAAAGGCAGTGCAGGCAAAGGCAACTTAGCTACCAACGAAGCGCCGCTTGTCTTTGCACCTAATCCCGCCCTTCAAACCAAAGGCAAGCTCAAAGTACCGCCGCGCGAGCGTAGCGTGATTCGTTTGCCCTCGTACGAGCAGGTGAAATCAGATCCGGTTTTGTATGCGCACGCCAGCCGCGTATTACATTTAGAAACGAATCCCGGTAACGCCCGTGCGATCGTGCAAGCGCACGGCGAGGGCCGCACAGCGCGAGACGTGTGGATCAATCCCCCGCCGATTCCGCTCACCACTCCTGAAATGGATTTGGTATTCGATTTACCCTATGCTCGCAGCCCACACCCCGTGTATGCGGATGAAAATGGCGGTCACGATGGCGCAACCAAGATCCCCGCCTGGGAGATGATTCGCTTCAGCGTCAACATCATGCGCGGCTGTTTTGGTGGGTGTACGTTTTGTTCGATCACCGAGCACGAAGGTCGAATCATTCAAAGCCGTAGCGAAGACTCAGTCATCCGCGAAATCGAAGATATTCGCGACAAAGTGCCAGGCTTTACCGGCGTCATTTCTGACTTAGGTGGCCCCACGGCCAACATGTACCGTATCGGCTGTAAAAGCCCAGGGATTGAATCGGCCTGTCGCAAGCCAAGTTGCGTGTACCCTGATGTTTGTCAAAATTTAAATACCGATCACAGCTCGTTGATTCATATGTATCGGCGTGCGCGCGCCTTGAAGGGCGTAAAAAAAGTCCTGATCAGTTCAGGTCTGCGTTACGACCTGGCTGTGAAGTCGCCCGAATATATTCGCGAGCTTGTCACGCATCATGTGGGGGGCTATTTAAAGATAGCACCCGAGCATACCGAGATGGGGCCTTTGTCTAAGATGATGAAGCCTGGTATCGGCAGCTACGATAAGTTCAAACAAATGTTTGATAAGTTCAGCGCCGAAGCGGGCAAAAAACAGTTTTTGGTGCCGTACTTTATTGCTGCCCACCCCGGCACCAGTGATGAAGACATGATGCACTTGGCGGTTTGGCTCAAGAGCCATGGCTTTCGTGCCGATCAGGTGCAAACCTTTTATCCAAGCCCGATGGCAACCGCAACGGCGATGTATCACTCTGGCCGTAACCCCTTAGGGCGTGTCACACGCACCAGCGAAACAGTTGATATTGTGCGCGGAGATCGCCGTCGTCGGCTGCACAAGGCGTTTTTGCGTTATCACGATGCCAACAATTGGCCCTTGCTGCGTGAGGCGCTTAAAGCGATGGGGCGCTCGGATCTGATTGGCAATGGTAAAAAGCATTTGATTCCGTTTCACCAGCCCAGAACAGACGGCAGCTATACCAGCGCACG
>CANKOW010000039.1 GCA_947484295.1 Alcaligenaceae bacterium
TACAATAAGGGTTTTCCGCAATAAGTGCTCTCGCACACTGGATTATGACTGCATCGAATTTGTCTGAGTTTGAGCTCGCCCGCTTCAATATGGTCGAACAACAAATTCGGCCCGTAGGCGTCTTTGACGCCAAGGTGATCGAGGCCCTGTTCAAGGTGCAACGCGAACTCTTCGTGCCGCCCGCCTTTCGTACTCTGGCGTTTGCAGATATCGAGATCCCGTTGCAGCTCGGTACCGTAGACACGCGTCAGGCCATGCTCAGCCCCAAACTCGAGGCCCGCCTCACCCAGCTCTTACAACTCAAACACGACGACTGCGTGCTCGAGATCGGCACGGGCTCGGGTCATCAAGCGGCCTTGCTGGCGCAGCTCGCGCGCACCGTGACTTCTATTGAAATCGATCCACGCCTCGTAAGCTTTGCTCAACAGAATTTGCAAAAAGCACAGTTCAAAAATGTCACCGTTGAAATTGGTGACGGCAATAACGGTTGGGGCACGGCCGAATACGATGCGATTTTGGTCAGCGGCGGGGTCGACAAAGTGTCAAATGCACTTAAATATCAATTGAAAATTGGTGGCCGCATGGTCGTGATTGTGGGCCAAGCACCCACAATGACTGCGTTTCGGATCACGCGCACTACTGCCGCAAGCTTTGAAACGACATCGTTGTTCGAGACCTTGATCAAGCCGCTCACTGGGGCCTGTGGCTCGCGCTTCAATTTTTAAATAGTTTCTTGACGGTATCGACCGCCGGTTCACACTGGCTTGCTAGGCGCAACGTGGGCGTCACGCTTAAACAGCTTGTCTAGCATGACGCTACCTTAGCTTTGTCGAATTTTTTTAACTAGGTTAGTCGTCGAGCGCGCAAACTCAAACGGTATAGCTACAGCTTTGCCTCCCCAAGACTCGACGAGCTTGGTTTCAGGCAGCACTTGCATGTTGTAATCCCCGCCCTTAACGATGATGTCGGGTCGAAGTTGCCCGATGATTTCAAGAGGGGTGTCATCATCAAACACGACGACTGCGGTCACGCATTCGAGCGCAGCTAACAACGCAGCGCGATCGGCCGCGATATTCAGCGGGCGGTCTGGACCTTTGCCTAAACGCTTTGCCGAGGCGTCCGAGTTGACACCCACAACCAATGTCGCGCCAAGCTGTGCGGCCTCATCCAGATAGGTGACATGGCCGCGGTGCAAAATATCAAACACGCCATTGGTAAAGACCAAGGGCTTGCGCCACTGCCCGCTGGCGAGCCGCTCGAGGGCTTGTTGCACTGAAACGAGCTTGCCCTCAAAGCGCGCGCTCAAGCGGCTGAACCTACAGCCCCCGCGGCTGAACGAATCAGTTCTTTACGGTAGCGATTCAGATCTTGCACGGTTTTAAATGAGCTATCCATTAAAAGCGACATGTTATGCAAGATGCGCGTGCTGACTTTGTGTTCCCAGTCTTTATCAAAGACAATTTGATTGTCTAGCCAACGCTCAAGCCAGCCTGGCTCGGGCAGTTTTGACTGAACGGTATCGTTGGGAAACATGTCTTTATTGACATGAAGATTAGTGGGATGAAGCGCTTGGGGCGTGCGATGCGCCGAAGCCATTAGCACCCCAATTTTGGCAAATGCCATACGTGCCTGGGCGCCGATTTCTTGCCCGCGTTGCGTGAGCGCGCGCTTCATGTAGCGCAAATATGCGCCGGCGTGACGCGCCTCGTCTTGGGCAATCACTTTATAAATTTCTTTGATCACAGGTTCAGTGTGCCAGTCAGAGGCGCGACGATACCAGTGATTGAGACGCACCTCGCCACAGAAATGTAACATCAACGTTTCGAGCGGAGGCGCGGGGTCAAACTCGAAGCGCACGCGGTGCAGTTCTTCTTCGGTTGGAACCAAATCTGGGGCAAAGCGGCGCAGGTACTCAATCAACACGAGTGAGTGCTTTTGCTCTTCAAAAAACCAGACCGACATAAAAGCCGAAAAATCGCTGTCGTCGCGGTTGTCTCGCAAAAACATTTCAGTCGCAGGCAACGCAGCCCATTCAGTAATGGCATTCATTTTGATCGTCTGCGCCTGCTCGTCAGTCAGCTTGCTGCGATCAAAATCTTGCCAAGGAATATCGGTGGCCATGTTCCAGCGCACGGATTCCATCGACTTAAAAAGTTCTGTGTAGAGCATATTCACTGCCTTTAATGTTTAAACTTCAATCAACGCATGAGCGTCCAGAGTGCCACTGCCAAACTTAGGGCAGCCACGCCCGTTAATGCCACCAACACACGATTACTTTGTTCACGCTCGCGCCGCATCTGCTGCAACTCGTGTAAGACCTGGCCTGAGACATCGGCGCGACTAAGCTGTGTGTGCACCAACCGCGGTAATTCAGGTAACCACTGCGCCCACTGACCAGCCTCTTGTAGCAGTTTTTTACGGGTGCCCTTTAAACCCACCCGCTCAAGCATCCAGCGTTCGAGATAAGGTTTGGCGGTTTTCCATAAGTCTAACTGCGGATCGAGCTGTCGACCTAATCCTTCGACATTTAAAAGGGTCTTTTGCAACAGTACCAATTGTGGCTGAACTTCGACATTAAAACGCCTAGAGGTCTGAAATAGGCGTAATAACACTTGTCCGAGTGAGATTTCAGCCAAAGGCCGATCAAAATAGGGCTCGCACACCGCACGAACCGCTCCTTCGAGCTCTTCTTCACGCGTGGTAGCGGGTACCCAGCCTGACTCAATGTGCAAACGCGCCACACGTCGATAATCGCGTTGAAAAAAAGCCAGAAAATTTTGAGCTAAGTAGTTTTTATCAAACTCAGAGAGCGATCCGACAATACCAAAATCGAGCGCGATATAGCGACCGAGTGTGTTGGGCTGATCTGACACATAAATATTGCCAGGGTGCATGTCTGCGTGAAAAAAACCATCGTCAAAAACTTGAGTAAAAAATATTTCAACACCGGTGCGCGCCAGTGTCGGGATATCAACACCCGCTTGCTTGAGGCGTTCGACTTGACTGACCGGTATGCCGTACATGCGCTCCATCGTGAAAACCGTCGACGCACAATAATCCCACATCACTTCGGGCACCCACAGCAGCTCACCGCGGTTACTCTCGGGACCAAAATTGCGGCGTAGCTGGCTGCAATTAGCGGCCTCGCGCAACAAATCGAGTTCGTCGTGCAAGTGTTTATCGAATTCGGCGACCACCTCGCGAGGCTTTAAGCGCCGCCCATCGGGCACCAAGCGCTGGATCAGGCTTGCCAGCACGCGCATCAGTGAAAGATCTTTATCGATCACCTCGAGCATGCCAGGGCGCAAGACTTTGACCGCAACGTGACGCCCATCGTGGAGCACCGCGAAGTGCACCTGAGCAATCGACGCAGACGCCACAGGATCGGTTTCGAACTGCGCAAAGAGTGTCGAGGTCGGCGCACCAAGTGCCGCTTGAATCATGGCGGCTGCTTTGTCTGAGGCGAACGGGGCGACCCGATCTTGCAGCAAGGCGAGCTCGTCGGCAATATCCATTGGGATTAGGTCACGGCGGGTCGACAAGACTTGCCCAAATTTCACAAAGATCGGGCCCAGCGCTTCGAGCGCAAGGCGCAGACGCAAGCCGCGTGGCATGGTCGGGCGCGAACCTAAGCGCACCAGCCACAGCAACCGATAGGCGACCGGATGATCGATCCCTGAGAGTACAAGTTCGTCGAGACGGTAGCGCAGCGCAACGCCAATGATACGCAGCAGGCGCGGTAATGACATCATGCGCGAGCGCCAGAGCGCGGCGTCAGACGCGAAAGGCGAGCTTGCAGTGCAGCGGTGCGCTGCTCGAGTTGCGCTAAGTGCGCTCGGGTTCGTTCATGCTCGTGGGCAAGGGCCGCCTGCGCCGGAGCGCCGGCCAAGGTATTCGTTTCTTCAGAGAAATATTCAGCAAGATTTTCGGCCAAACCCCGACCGAACGACTGGGCGCCGGTCAAGAGCCCTTTAACGCCTTGGGTAAGTCGACGTGCTGGAATGTCTCCCAGCCATTGGGCTAAGGCATCTTCGGGATCGGGGCGCAGATCACGCGCAAGATCAGAGACGACTTGTGCCAACGCAGCCTGCCCGGTGACATGCACCCACTGCGCAATATCTGTGCGTGCACTCGGTGCCAGCAGGGCCGTCCAAGACAGTTTTTCAGCGATCAACTCGAGCACGACATCAGGTACGACTGCCGAATCTGCTGCGACTAACGTGCCATCGTGTCCGATGGTAAACGTGACTTGAAAACCACCGAGGCAAATTCTGAGCGTTTGCCCGGCGTAAGCGGCTAGGCGCTGCGCTGCCCACGGCTGCTGCCGGGTAAGCAGATTGAAGGCGTTCGCCCATAGCCTGACAGGGTGTAAGGCAAACCGAGTCGGCAAGGAGGGCAAAGCTATGGTCACGTAGGCGCCAGCACTAAAAGTCTGATTGAGGGCGTAGTTTAACGGGTGAATGGTGCGTCGGTTGAATCGCGTAAAAAAAACGCCCGCACAGCGGGCGTTTTTTAGCAACCACCAAGCACTGTCTTAGCTGGCTTGGGTCACTGGAATTTGTTGGATACCTGCCAACAACCACCCGCCCTGCTCTGGTTTGAAAAGGTTCCAGACTTCTTCGAAACGGAACGCCTCGGCACCGACCTGTTCACGCAACATGCCCGAGAAGCGCACGCTGGCCAAATGACCATCAGTGACTTTTTCAATGCCTAGCATCTCGGCGTTGAGAAGCACGACTTCAGTGTGATTTTCGCCCACACGTCCCGACAGTTGCGCTTGCAACTCATTGAGTAAATCGTCGGTCAAGAAAGTACGCATTTGAGTCAAATCGCCGCTATCCCAAACCTTTTGGATCGAGACGAACTGTGCTTTAGCTTCTTGCAAGAAACGATTGGTATCAAAATCAACCGGAATAAACCAGTTTTGATCTGGTGCTGGCGCATCAGAACCAAACCCTGCCGCCGACATTGAGCCGGTGGCTGAGGCGGGCATCGCAACGGGTGCGGCGCTAGGTGCAGCACTTTCGCGGTAGGTTTCGTTGGCAGGCAGGCGCTCTGTGGTCGCGTTACCGGCGCCTTGCGTTGCGGGTTGCGCAGATTGCGCCGAAGAGCCGCGAATCATACGCAGGACGAACATCACACCAAAGATCGCCACAGCGGCTAGCAACGCCACCATCAAGAAGTCACCCAGCGCGCCGCCCAGACCGAAGTGCGACAGCATGGCGGCGATGCCCAGACCTGCGGCGATGCCGGCCAGCGGGCCTAGCCAACGCGAAGCGCCGCTAGGTTTGGCCGCAGCGGCTGCAGGAGCAGCGGCTGCGGCAGCAGGCGTTGCACTCTTTTGCGCCGTAGAACCAGTGGCCGCAGCAGGTGCTGCAGGCTTTTGGCTGCTGACATTGCTGGATTGCTTGCCAGAACTTGTGCCGCTACCGGCACGCGCGGCCTGCGCTTCGAAAGTGACCGAAGACAGCGACACACCACCTATGGTGATCAGTGCTGCCGCAAACAGACGAGTAACAAATCGGGACATCGTGAGCTCCTGGGCGACTCAGCGCCAAAAATTCAAACAGAGATTAAAAGCCGAAAGGCTCTCAAACCTTACTAGAACCTGAATCTTACTGAAAGCTGAACGGGTTGTAAAGCATGGACATTAAAAAGAATAAAAAGTTCCGACTCTGTGCGCTGTTTCAAGCGTTTTCACCCTCAAGAACAAAGGCTTTACGCATTTAAGCACAGCGCTAGCCTCAACCTAATTTGACCCCTTCATGCAAGGCGGTCAAACCCGCCGACAAATTAAAGAACTGCACACGAGACAGCCCTGCTTCGCCGAGCATGGCTTTTAAGGTCTCTTGGTCTGGATGCATACGAATCGATTCGGCCAAATAACGATAACTATCCGCATCTCCGGCGACTTTTTGACCGAGCCACGGCAAAACCTTGAAGGAGTACCAGTCATACACCGGCGCCAGAGGCGCCGCGATCTTTGAAAACTCTAGCACCAACAATTTGCCACCGGGCTTAAGTACCCGCGTCATCTCAGCCAGCGCCCGATCTTTATGGGTCATGTTGCGCAAACCAAAGGCCACCGTCACGCGATCAAAATAATTTGAGGCAAACGGCAGATGTTCGCCGTCACACACCGCGCAGGGCAGCACCACACCATCGTCGATTAGCCGATCCCGCCCTACGCGCAGCATTGAGTCGTTGATATCCGTAAGCCAGACCTCGCCCTGTGAACCCGCCTGCTTCGCAAAGGCACGCGCCAAATCGCCCGTCCCTCCGGCAATATCCAAAACCTTCATCCCGGGACGCACCGCCGCACGGCTGATCGTAAAGGCCTTCCAGACGCGATGCAAGCCAGCGGACATCAGATCATTCATGACGTCGTAGCGCGAGGCCACCGAATGAAACACCTGCGCCACCTTAGCCGCCTTCTGTGATTCGGCGATCGTCTGATAACCAAAATGTGTATTGTCTTCAGCCATACCCTGTTGCCTCACCTATTACGTAATGTCCTCTGGCCGTGAAGGCCGAGACTTTTTGTCGTACTTCGTCTGTTGCTTTGCTTGTTACTGCGCGCGTAGCTTTTACATCGTCTGTTGCTGAGTAGTTGCCCGCGCCGCCGCTCGACTCACTGCGCTGTCATATACATGACACATTGCCGCCATACTATGTTCACATCGTACGCGTAGGCGTGCTATTTAAACGGGTCCCGACCATGTCAAGTACCATTTTAGTCGTTGAAGACGAACCTGCCATCCAAGAGCTTATCGCCGTCAATTTGTCGTTTGCGGGGCACAAGGTCTTACGCGCCTTTGATGTTGCGCAAGCCGAGACCCTCATCCGGGCCGAACTGCCCGATTTGATCCTGCTTGACTGGATGCTGCCGGGCGCTTCAGGCCTGACTTTAGCGCGCAAACTACGCAGTGACGAGCGCACCCGCTTGGTACCCGTCATTATGCTCACCGCGAAGGGCTCTGAGCAAGACAAGGTTGACGGGCTTGAAGCCGGCGCTGACGATTACATCACAAAGCCCTTTTCGCCCAAAGAACTGATGGCCCGTATTAAAGCCGTTCTAAGGCGGCGCGCGCCTCAACTGACGGATGACTTGATCGAGGTCGAAGGGCTTAAGCTTGACCCCACCTCACATCGGCTATCGGGTAATGGCCAACAACTTGCGATTGGCCCCACTGAGTTTCGTCTGTTGCATTTTTTTATGACGCACCCCGAGCGCGTGTTCTCACGCGGTCAACTATTGGATCAGGTCTGGGGCGATCACGTGTTTGTCGAAGAGCGAACCGTCGATGTGCACATTCGTCGCTTGCGCAAAGCGCTCGAACCCTCAAAACACGACCCGCATATTGAAACGGTGCGCGGCAGCGGTTACCGCTTTACACCCTTAATTCCGAAATCTTGAGCTTGGTGCGACAATTGGGCGCATGAACTGGAAACGCACTCTGCTCTTCGTTGTATTTTGGTCAGTGATCGCACTCGCCATTCAGTATCGCTGGCAGACCTCGCTGGGTTGGGTCGCGCTGTCGCTCGCCACGGGCTTGCTGCTCGTCATTCGACGCCGCCACGCTGAACGCGTTGCACGCTGGATCCTAGCGCCCGATGACGAACCCCATCCAGACGTAGGCCCTTGGGACGACGCTGTGGCCTCCCTTTATCGCCGCATCCGCGATCAGATCGCCACCATTCAAGAGCTTGAAGAGACCAGCACAAGCGCCATGGCTGCGGGTCAAGCACTGCCTGTGGGCGTTGTGACACTGACCACTGACCTACAAATCAGATGGTTTAACCTCGCTGCAGAAAAACAATTACACCTTCTGCCCGAGCATGATCTCGGACAAAACTTGCAAAATATTATTCGTGCGCCCACCTTTGCGGCATACGTTAAATCGGGAAATTGGTCTGATCCACTCACGCTTAAAATCAATCACGCTAGCGGTAACTACAGTTTGCTACTGCGCTTGGTGCCGTATGCGCGCGACCGCACCTTGCTGATTACACGCGACCTCACCCAAATTGAAAAGCTTGAAACGACACGTCGTGATTTTGTGGCAAATGTTTCGCACGAGATGCGCACCCCGCTCACCGTACTGGCCGGCTTTGTTGAAACCTTGCGCGACGCCCCTGAGGGTGCGTTAAGCGCTTCACAACGCGAACAGTATTTTGGGCTGATGTCTGAGCAGGCCCAACGTATGCAGGCGCTCGTGACCGACTTGCTCACACTGTCAGATCTCGAAACATCCCCAAGCGCAGAGTTCACAGCGGTGCCCATCTCGCCTCTGATCGAAACGGCACGCTCACAAATTGAAGCGCTTTCGGCTGGACGGCATCACTGGGAGTGGCAAATCGAGCCAACCTTAAATCTTGCCGGTAACGCCTCAGAGCTTGCCTCAGCGTTTTCGAACCTACTCACGAACGCGATTCGCTATACGCCCGATGCCGGTACCATCCGAGTTAAATGGCAAAGACAAGCCGATGGTCGTGCCAGTTTTAGCGTCACCGATACAGGGATTGGCATCGCCTCTGAACACCTGCCGCGTTTAAGCGAGCGCTTTTACCGGGTAGATCGCGGTCGCTCACGTGCGCTTGGTGGTACAGGGCTAGGGTTGGCCATCACCAAACATGTCGCGATGCGACATGATGCGCTGTTGGACGTGCAAAGCAAACTCGGACAAGGGAGCTGTTTTAGCTTAGTGTTTGACAATGCGCGCGTACTACGCAATCCCTTGCCAACTAGCCCCTAGTCTGCAACGTTTGAAAACGGCTTAAACTGCGACTGTTAACGCACAGTTAGCGTTTGTCTATCGCAGCTTAATGCACCGCATGATCGTACCAACCTTCACTTTGCGCCACTTAGGCGATCACTGCCTGAGCCTGGATTTTGGCGATACGATTTTGGCCGAGACCGGCTTAATTTGCCTGGCGGTCGCAGAAAAAATCCGTCACGCCTGTCTGCCCGGCGTGACCGATGTGGTGCCTTCTTACACAAGCGTTGCCGTGCATTATCACGCAGAGCCCCTCACTGGCCTGCCAAACTTTCAGACGTTGTCCGAAGAACTCACTGCGTTAATTAAAAGCGGTTTAGCGCCGGCAACGCACGCACAACGCACCATCGACATTCCGGTCTGCTACGGGGGCGAGCATGGCCCCGATTTAAGCGATGTTGCAAAGATCACGGGCCTTACTGAGCAACAAGTCGTACAAATGCACAGCGCGCCCGGCAGTATGGTGTTCATGCTGGGCTTTGCACCGGGTCATCCTTACATCGGTATCCACGACCCGCTCTTTGCGCTACCGCGCCGCGATGTCCCCCGTACTGTGGTGCCTGCAGGCTCTGTTGCCATTGCCAACCGCCAGTCAACGATTTATCCGACACGGCTGCCCGGCGGCTGGCACATTTTAGGTGCCACGCCACTTAAATTATTCGACTTAGCGCGCCCCCAACCGACCTTACTTTTACCTGGGGATCAAATTCGTTTTGTCCCGATCTCGCCAGAAGAATTTGATCAGTTGGCGGCTAAGCAAAATCAGGTGTCACCATGAGCATGGTGATCCTGAAGCCGGGCATGCTCAGCACCTTTCAAGACCTTGGCCGAAGCGGTCAACAACACCTTGGGGTTTCGGTCGCGGGCGCGATGGATCTGCGCGCGCATCAGCTCGCCAATCTGCTGGTCGGCAATGACCCTACGCTTGCCACCCTCGAGATTACGTTAACCGGACCAACGATTCGCTTCACCAAGCCTTGCTGCCTTGCGCTGTGTGGTGCCGACTTGGGTGCGACCTTAAACGGACAACCGCTCGCTCTGAATCGCCCAATCGTTATACGCGCAAAAGATGAACTTGGTTTTGGGGTACGACAACATGGCACGCGGGTTTACCTTGCGGTGCAAGGTGGCTTTGCCTTGACACCCGTGCTGGGCAGCACCAGCACCTATTTGCGCAGCACAATGGGTGGATGGCAAGGTCGCGCGTTACGTCGTGACGACGAAATCCCGCTGCTTCGGCCTTTAAAAAACAAAGCGCTTGAAGAGCTCGCCATGGATCTGTGGTCTTTCAAGATCTATCTGCCCGGCGCCCTCGCAGAATCACATCAGTCGGTTGTGCGGCTGATTAAAGGTCCGCAGTGGGGCGAGTTCACCCCTGAAAGTTGCGCCGCTTTACTCACTGAGCCTTACCGTATCAGCCCAGATTCTGAGCGGATGGGTTATCGCCTGCAAGGCGCACCTCTTTTAATGACAACGCCCCGACAAATGATCTCTGAAGGCACCACCTTCGGAACCGTGCAGGTGCCCGCAGGTGGCCAGCCCATTATCTTGATGGCCGACCGCCAAACCACTGGGGGTTATCCAAAAATGGCGTATGTCGCGAGCGTCGATTTGCCACGTTTGGCCCAAATGGGACCCGGCGACATGGTGAGCTTCAAGGCCATCAGCCTTGAGCAGGCGCAAGCGCTTGACCTCTTCCGCGCGCAGGCTTTTGCAACCCTTGCACAAACGCTACAACCTGTGCGAACCTTACTGCTCAATCACTGAGAAAATCATGTCACTAAAAATTGATCTGAACTGCGATATGGGCGAGAGCTTTGGCGTCTGGAAGCTCGGCAATGACGAGGCCATCTTGCCCTTTGTTTCATCGGCAAATATCGCCTGTGGTTTTCATGGCGGCGACCCAGCTACTATGCGTAAAACTGTGGCCGCCGCACTCAAGCAAGGCGTTGCTCTGGGCGCACACCCGGGCCTGCCCGATCTACAAGGTTTTGGTCGTCGCAACATGGCGATCACCGATCAAGAAGCCTACGACATGATGGTTGTACAGATTGGTGCCCTGGCTGCCGTCGCGGCCTCGCAAGGCGCCCGTCTGCGCCATGTTAAAGCGCATGGCCAGCTGTACAACATGGCGGTCAAAGACGCAGGGCTTGCACGGGCGTTGGCGCAAGCGACTTATGATGTCGATCGCGAACTCATCTTTTTTGTCTTAGCCGGCAGCGCCATGGTGCCGATCGCCCAATCAATCGGCCTGCGTGTCGCGCAAGAGGTGTTTGGTGATCGCACCTACTCACCCGATGGCACGCTTAGCCCACGCACCAAACCAGGCGCCATGATTGAAGACGTGCAGGTATCCATCAAGCACGTTTTGCAAATGGTGCAAACAGGCACCCTCACAGCCAACGACGGCACCGTCGTGAAAGTGCAAGCGGATACGCTTTGTATTCATGGTGATCAGCCTGGCGCAGTGATGTTTGCCAAAGCGATCCGTGAGGCGCTTCTCAATGCAGGGATTGAAGTCGGGACTTGAGCCAGGCTTGTGTCTTAGCCTTAGCTTAAGTCTGAGCTTGATCTAGGCTCTATTGTTCGCTAAGGCTCGGTCTGAGCTTGAGGCCTAAGCGCTGGCTGGGCAAGCGCTGAGCAAACGCTCGGCGATATACAGGTCTTGCAGTGCAATGCCTGAACTATCAAAAATTGTAATCGACCGGTCGTCTTGACGCCCGAGTGCCTGACCACTCAGGACTGTTCCGATTTGCGTCAAGACAACGCTGCCTGACTGAATCAACGCCGCAGCGTGTTGAAATTCACCAATCACCACCGACTGCGCCGCCAAGTCACAAAATAATTGTGCGCGACCATACAAGCCCGTAGGCAACTCTTGCTTGCCCACGCCATCAGCACCCATGCACGAAATATGGGTGCCTGGACGTATCCACTCCGCGTCAAACAACGGCGCTTTTGCGGGCGTTGCCGTGACGATGATGTCGGCGCGTGCGCAGGCATCTTGCGCCGACGCGCGTTCGACTTTCAACCCGTGTGCAGCCAGCCGTTGGGCAAAGCGATCTGCGCGCGCTGCATCAGCATTGACCACCAACACTTTCTCGATCTTGCGAATGCGAGCGATTGCCATGCAGTCGTAGCCGGCCTGGTTACCAGCACCAAAGGCTGCAAGCGTCTTGGCATCTTTACGCGCCAGTTGATTGGTTGCCACTGCGTCAGCCGCAGCCGTGCGATACGCGTTCACTACGCCCGACTCAATCACAGCGTGTACACCGCCGGTTTCTTGATTGAACAATACAGTGACGGAGTTGTGCGTAGGTAGGCCTCTCGCCGTATTGCCAGGCCAAATAAACCCCATCTTCAAACCAGCGAGCGCCTCGGTGGCTCCTGATTTAACCGAAAAACGGTTGACTGGATTTGAGCCGTGGGCAATCAAGGCCGGAAACACCACAGAACCCTGTGCGCTGGCCGCCTTAAAGGCGTCGCCGATAGCCTCGAAAGCCATCTCATGCGTAACGATTGCAGAAGATTGCGCTTCAGGTATGTATCGCATCAACGTTCAAACCTTTTTAAACCAACACGCGCTCAATGCCACCGTCGTTGGCTTTTTTCACGTACTCTTCGAGCCAGTTTTCACCCAAAATCAGTCGGGCCATTTCAACCACGATGTAGTCGGCTTTTGCCTCAGTATCTTGCTCGAAGCGCGACAAGCCTTGCATACACGAAGGGCACGAGGTCAACATCTTGATGTCGCCCTCAAAACCATCGGCGCGCAATTCTTGCGTGTTTTTAGCCAGCTCTTCTTCTTTGCGAAACCGAACCTGCGTCGAGATATCAGGCCGCGTCACAGCCAGCGTGCCCGACTCACCACAACACCGCTCAGTTTTAATCGCTGAATCACCCACCAAAGAGCGCACGGTTTTCATTGGGTCTTGCAGCTTCATGGGGGTATGGCACGGATCGTGATACATGTAACGCGTACCTTGCACACCCTCGAGCTTGATGCCCTTTTCAAGCAGATACTCATGAATATCAATCAACCGGCAACCCGGAAATATCTTGTCAAACTCATAGCCTGCCAACTGGTCGTAACACGTGCCACAACTGACTACGACGGTTTTGATATCGAGATAATTCAAGGTGTTGGCCACGCGATGAAATAGCACGCGATTGTCGGTGATGATTTTTTCGGCTTTATCGTCCATACCGTTGGCGCGTTGGGGGTAACCGCAGCACAAATAACCCGGCGGCAACACTGTTTGCACGCCCGCGTGCCAAAGCATCGCTTGCGTCGCCAGCCCAACTTGCGAAAACAAGCGCTCAGAGCCACAGCCCGGAAAATAAAACACCGCCTCAGTTTCGGCCGAGGTTTCGCGCGGACGGATGATTGGCACGTAATCTGCGTCTTCGATATCCAATAATTTGCGCGCGGGCTGCTTGGGCAAGTTGCCCGGCATTTTTTTATTTATAAAATGCACCACCTGCTCACGTAACGCTGGCTTACCGACTGTCGCAGGGGGTTTCGCGGTTTGCTTGCGCGCAAACTTTGAAAACAAATCGTGCACAAACCGCTGCACCTTGTAACCAACGCCAATCATCGCCATCCGTGTCGCGTTGATCGTTGCAGGGTCTTTGGCATTTAAAAAGAACATGGCCGCGGTGGTGCCAGGATTAAATGATTTATGGCCCATGCGGCGCAGTACAGCGCGCATGTTCATCGAGACCTCGCCAAAATCAATATCGACGGGGCACGGGTTGTAGCACTTGTGACACACCGTGCAGTGGTCGGCCACGTCTTCGAATTCTTCCCAATGTTTTAAGCTGATCCCGCGGCGGGTTTGCTCTTCGTACAAAAAAGCCTCAACCAGAAGCGACGTTGCCAAGATCTTGTCGCGTGGCGAATACAGCAGATTGGCGCGCGGCACATGGGTCGCACACACCGGCTTGCATTTGCCGCAACGCAGGCAGTCTTTGATCGAATGACTGATTGCACCAATATCGCTTTGCTGCATGATGAGAGATTCATGTTCCATCAAGCCGAAGCTCGGTGTCCAGGCATTACGCAAATCGGCCCCGGGCATGAGTTTGCCAGCATTAAAGTGATCGTTTGGATCAATCTTGCGCTTGTAATCCTGAAACGGCGCCAGCTCGGCCGAAGATAAAAACTCATACTTGGTGAGGCCAATGCCGTGCTCGCCTGAAATCACCCCGTCAAGATCGCGTGCGATTTGCATGACGCGCGCCACTACCGCGTTAGCCTCGCCAAGCATTTCATAATCATCTGAGTTGACGGGGATATTTGTGTGCACGTTGCCGTCGCCGGCGTGCATATGCAAGGCCACAAAGACGCGGCTTTTCAACACCCGGGCATGCACCGCCTGCAACTCGGTCATGACAGGCGCAAAATCTGTACCGCTGAACAAGCCCAACAACTCGGCCTTGACTTCAGTTTTCCAGGAGATGCGCAGGCTGCGTTCTTGCGCCATGTCAAACAGTCGCGCAGTGGGTTGGCTATTGAGCCGCTCGCGCGCGGCCGCGGTTAGCGTATCCAAACCGTACAGCGCAAAAGATTCAAGCGCTTGCTGCAACGACAAATCAAGATTGTCGCGCACCCAGCGCCAGCGTCGTCGTACCTGCCCAAGCACCTCAAGGGCCTGCTGTTTACGCTCGTTGAGCGCCTCTTCGATCGACACGCCTTCTGCGGTGCTTCGATCAAGCTTGGCCACAGACAACCCGCCCGCGCATACCGCCTCTAAGGCATCGAGCAACTTGAGCTTATTGCGAATCGAGAGTTCGATATTGATGCGCTCGATGTGATCGGTGTACTCGCCCATCCGGTCAAGCGGGATCACCACATCTTCGTTAATTTTGAAGGCATTGGTGTGACGCGCAATCGCAGCGGTTCGGGCACGATCGAGCCAGAATTTTTTACGGGCCTCAGCGCTGACCGCAATAAAGCCTTCGCCGTGGCGGGTATTCGCGAGGCGCACGACTTCACTTGTCGCTGCAGCGACGGCCGACTCGTCGTCGCCCACAATGTCGCCAAACAACACCATTTTTGGCAACACGCCGCGTTTACTTTTGGTTGAATACCCTACTGCGCGTAAGTAGCGTTCATCTAGGTGCTCAAGGCCGGCTAGCAAGGCACCGCGCGCGCGGCCAGTTTGGTCAAGATAGTTTTTAATTTCAACAATCGAGGGGATCGAATCACGCGCCTGACCAAAAAACTCAAGGCAGACTGTACGGGTGTGGCGTGGCATCCGATGCAACACCCATCGCGCGGCCGTGATCAGGCCGTCACAGCCCTCTTTTTGCACACCTGGTAAGCCCGATAAAAACTTATCAGTGACATCTTTACCAAGCCCGATTTTGCGCAAACCCGCGCCATCGACGTCTAAAATTTCAGTGCGCAAAGGGCGCTCGCCCGCGGGTGCTGTGCCGTCAGACCATTGCAATTCGAACCGAACTCTCCCGGCTTCGTGGATTTTGCCCATGTTGTGCTCAAGGCGCGTGACATCGAGCCAATTACCATCGGGGTCAACCATCCGCCACCAAGCGAGGTTATCTAAGGCGGTGCCCCAAAGCACTGCTTTTTTACCACCCGCATTCATGGCGACATTGCCGCCTACGCACGAGGCATCTGCTGAAGTGGGGTCAACCGCAAAGACAAACCCCGCATGCTCAGCGGCTTCTGAGACGCGTCTTGTGACCACTCCGGCGCCTGCTCGCACGGTTGCGACTGGATCGGCCACCCCGGGCAACGCGATCAGTTCAACGGCGCCAAGGGTATCGAGTTTCTCGGTATTGATGACCGCCGAACGCCACGTCAGGGGGATTGCGCCACCGGTATAGCCGGTGCCGCCGCCTCTGGGCACGATGGTCAAACCCAGTTCAATGCAGCCACGAACCAACCCTGCAATCTCGTCTTCAGTATTAGGGGTGAGCACTACAAACGGGTATTCAACGCGCCAGTCGGTCGCATCCGTCACGTGCGAAACGCGCGACAAACCGTCAAACTTTATATTGTCACTATCGGTCAGCCGACCCAGGGTTTTTTGTACCTGACGCCGCAAGCGGCCAGTCTGTTCAAACTCTTGCTCAAATGCCCTAACTGCTACGCGCGCACGCTCAAGCAAGTTTGCAACTTTTTCGTCACGCCCGGCATCGTCACCCCCACGCCTCTTATCAATCTCAGTGAGTCGGTGTTGCAGCGCTTCAATCAGTAATTTGCGTCTTTTGGGGTTGTCGAGCAGGTCGTCTTGCAAATACGGATTACGGCGCACGACCCAGATGTCGCCTAACACCTCGTAGAGCATTCGGGCCGAGCGACCCGTGCGGCGTTCGCCGCGCAAATCGAACAATAGCGCCCAAGCATCGTCACCCAGCAAGCGACAGACCACTTCTCGGTCTGAGAAAGAGGTGTAGTTGTAGGGAATTTCGCGTAAGCGTGCCTGCGAATCAGACTGGGGCTCGGCGTTTAATAAATGACTATAAAACGGGGCGTTCATAGGTGACACATCTTTGCAGTTACCCTCAATATATTAGTGTAAGCGAAGCTGTGCAGATGTTTGGAATACCCCCAAAGCTCGCGGCGCGACAACCTTGCCCGAAGTAGGGTCGCTACAGAAGCAAAAGCCTCATGACGCCGCCAAGCACCAAATAGCGTGCGAACTTACCAATCACTATAAAAATCAGGCACGGTAACCACGGCAAACGCATCCACCCCGCCACCGCGCAAAGTGGATCCCCAACGACCGGCAGCCAAGACAGCAAAAGAATTGGCGCGCCAAAGCGATGTACCCAATTCTGAGCCCGTGTTTGTGGCGTCGACGAATCCGCTACGATGCTCGCTGAGCCCGCGCCGACTTCGCATTGCGCTGGACTTGGCGGCACAGGCGAACCTAAGGCGCCAATAGTACGGGGCTCGCCTTGTTGAGCTACCGCCGAACCGCCGACGTCTAGGCGCGGTCGCCGCCAGCGTTCAAAGGCCAGATGCGCGCCCGCTCCCATCCAATAAGTGATGAAGCCGCCCAAGCTATTGCCCGCTGTCGCCACGAGCACCGCGACCCAGAAAAGCTCTGGCTGTATCGCCAGATAGCCCAAAAATATTGGCTCAGAGCCCAACGGCAAAATCGTCGCGGCTAGTGCACTGACCACAAAAATCGCTCCCAACCCGACCGACGGCATGGCAAGCCACTCTAGCAAATGGGCAAACATCGAATTCAGTACAGGCTCCTAGAGCGAGAATCATTGATTTAGCGCGTGGGATAATCGAGGCTTAGAGCGCGTGGCATGTGGCATGTGGCCGCAAAACTCTTGCATTGACCAAGCTTGACCAAGGATCTTATGAACATCGACTATCTCAAACGCATTTTGACATCTAAAGTGTATGACGTGGCGATTGAAACACCGCTCGATCGCGCCCCGCAGCTCTCAGCGCGCCTTGGCAACACCATCCTGCTCAAACGCGAAGATACTCAGCCGGTTTTTAGCTTCAAACTGCGTGGCGCCTACAACAAAATGGCACATTTGCCGCGTGCAAACCTTGCGCGCGGGGTCATTGCGGCCTCAGCAGGCAACCATGCGCAAGGGGTGGCACTTTCGGCGCAACGCTTAGACTGTAAAGCCACCATTGTGATGCCCACCACCACGCCTGCGGTCAAAATTGACGCTGTACGCGCGCTCGGCGCGCACGTTATTTTGCATGGGGATAGCTTCAGCGATGCCTATGCCCAAGCACTCATTCTCGAAAAAAAATATCACCTTACTTTCGTGCATCCATTTGATGATCCTGACGTGATCGCTGGTCAAGGCACCATCGGCATGGAGATCTTGCGCCAGCATGCCGGCCCGCTTGAGGCGATTTTTGTGGCAATTGGCGGTGGCGGCCTGATTAGTGGCATCGCCGCTTACGTCAAACAGTTGCGCCCCGACATCAAAATCATTGGCGTTCAAACGGTTGACTCAGACGCCATGGTCAAAAGCGTACGCGCGGGCCGCCGGATCACCCTGCCCGAGGTTGGCTTATTTTCTGACGGCACGGCCGTTAAGCAAGTCGGCGTCGAAACCTTTCGCCTCGTCCGCGAGTACGTCGATGATTTTGTGGTGGTCGATACCGATGCAATCTGCGCCGCGATCAAAGACGTCTTTCAAGATACACGCAGCGTGCTTGAACCCGCTGGGGCGTTGGCGTTAGCCGGCGCTAAGCAATACGCTCTCGAGCACAAGCTGCGAAACAAAACCCTAGTGGCAATCGCCTGCGGCGCCAACATGAACTTTGACCGTCTACGTTTCGTGGCCGAACGGGCCGAAGTTGGCGAGGCACGCGAGGCGATCTTCGCTGTCACCATGCCCGAACAGCGGGGTAGCTTTCGTACCTTTTGTGCCTTAATCGGCAACCGTAGCGTCACCGAATTTAACTATCGCATTTCAGACGCGCGTTTAGCCCACGTTTTTGTGGGGATTCAGGTCGCAGACGCCACCGAACCCGAGCGCATCGCAAAAAACTTTCGCAAGCACGGCTTTGCCACGCTTGATCTCACGCATGACGAAATGTCAAAGACCCATTTACGACACATGGTCGGCGGGCACTCAGCGTTAGCCGATCATGAACTGTTATATCGGTTCGAGTTTCCAGAGCGCCCGGGGGCTTTGACGCGTTTTCTTCAATCGATGAAACCCGACTGGAATATCAGCCTGTTTCATTACCGCAACCAAGGCGCCGCCTACGGTCAGGTCTTGATCGGTATGCAAGTGCCGCATGGCAGTAAAAAGGCTTTCAAAGCCTTTTTAGAGGAGGTCGGATACCCGCACTTTAATGAAACCGACAATCCTGTTTACAAGTTATTTTTGTCGTAGGTCGCTGCACCAAACCAGGCGTAAATCAGCGCACCGATCAACACCTCTGCGCAAGGGCCTGGGGCCTCAAGCCGGCAGTGCCCCCGACTTACCCTAAAACTCACAGACACTAAAAAACGGGGTGTCCGTTTGAGCAATCAGCGCTGAACCCCCGAGTGCGGGCAAATTGACGACTGCTGCGGCCTCGGCCACGTTACCCCCAAGCTGTTGCAACAACTTAATGGCCGCGAGCATGGTGCCCCCAGTCGCCACCAAGTCGTCCACCAATAACACGCGCTGGCCGGGCTTAATCGCGTCTTCATGCACTTCAACGGTGGCATCGCCGTACTCGAGCGAATAAGGCTGCGCGACGGTCTTAAACGGCAACTTACCCTGTTTGCGCACGGGTACGAAGCCTACGTTTAAGGCGTAGGCTAACGCACTGCCAAAAATAAAGCCTCGGGCATCGATCCCCACCACCGCATCGAGCCGATTACGCATATGTCGGTACACAAACATATCAATCAGTGCGCGAAAAGCACGCGGATCTTGCATCATGGGTGTGATATCCCGAAACATCACCCCTGGCTTTGGCCAATCCGGCACCGTACGGATGAGCCCACGCACCAGCTCTTGGGGGTCTTGGTAGGGGATTGGCGTAATCATCAAACAGCACTCCGCAGTCAAAAATCAATAGGTAACGTTACACATACTAAATTATGCACAGACCCATAGAATACGCTAGCGGCGCCCCAACCGTGTGCCGAACCGTTTAAACTCAGACCATGACACGTTCAGATTCACGACTGCCACCAACATCGCTTAATCACTCGGCGACCCTAGCCTCTGCCCGGCAAACGCTCGAACTCGAGGCCCAATCGATTCTGGCACTCAAAGCGCGATTAGGCATTGAGTTTGTGCAGGCCGTCGAGCTGATGCTCGCCTGCCAAGGGCGCGTGATTGTCTGCGGTCTGGGCAAAACAGGACATATCGCGCGCAAAATTGCGGCTACGCTAGCCTCAACCGGTACGCCGTCTTTTTTTCTACATGCCGCCGAAGCCGTGCATGGCGATATCGGGATGATCGGAGACCAAGACCTCTTGATGGCCTTGTCGTATTCAGGCACGGGCCAAGAGGTGCTGTCTATTTTGCCCGCTGCTCATCGTTTGGGGGTCAAGGTGATCGCCCTCACCGGCAACCCTCAATCCGAGCTCGCCCGTCTGGCCGAAGTCCACCTCGATATCGGTGTGGCGCAAGAGGCCTGCCCGCTCAATTTGGCCCCCACCTCTAGCACGACAGCCTCGCTCGCGATGGGCGATGCACTGGCCGTGGCTTGCTTGCAGTCACGCGGTTTTGGCCCCGAAGATTTTGCGCGCTCTCACCCAGGTGGCGCGCTTGGCCGCAAGCTCCTGACCCGCGTATCCGACGTGATGCGTAGCGGCAAAGACTTGCCGACAGTCTCTGCAACGGCAACCATGTCCGAAGCGCTTGAAGAAATGTCTCGCAAAGGCATGGGGATGACGGCGGTGCTAGACCAACAGGGTAAAGTCTTGGGGATTTTTACCGACGGTGACTTGCGCCGTCTGATTGAGCGTGAGGGTGATATTCGTGCGCTCAATGTCACCGCCGGCATGACACTTGGTCCGCGGCACATTAGCGCCGAGGCA
>CANKOW010000040.1 GCA_947484295.1 Alcaligenaceae bacterium
TAAGGTGATTTGGTTGTAGCGCAATGAACGCGGCCAAAACGAAATCGGAAAATGGTCAACGTGCCACGCAGGGTATTCGATCGCCTCTTGAAGATTCATGCCGTACACCGCATGACGCAAAAAGAATTCAGTACTCCATTGATCTTGTTGATCACCGCCGGGCGTACCAAAGACCATATACGGCACGCCGTCGCGCAATGCCATCGAAGGTGATAAGGTTGTAGTGGGCCGCTTACCCGGCATCAGCTGCCCTGGCACACCATCATCAAACCACGTCATTTGTAAACGCGTACCAAGCGAAAATCCTAAAGCAGGAATCGCTGGGCTTGACGACAGCCAGCCGCCCGACGGGGTGGCAGAGACCATATTGCCTTGCGCATCGATCACGTCGATATGACAGGTGTCTCCGATGAAGACCTCTTTCTTGGCCCATTCACTGACCGGTGGCAACGCAGCAAAAGTCGGTTCACCCACACCAAAGCGCGTATCTGACACTTTCAGCGTGCGTGCTGCCACTTCAAGATCTGGCAGCTTTGCCTGCAGCCCGCCGGGCTGACCCGCTTCAAACAATTTGGCGCTCAGTGCTCCGATACGCGCGTAGCGTGCTTTGCCATATTCGTCTGACAACAGCTCTGTCATTGGGATCTTCGCAAACAAAGGATCACCGTACCAAGCCATGCGATCGGCCATGGCAAGTTTTGCAGCCTCAGCCACTCGATGCACGAACTCTGCAGAGTCGGGCGCAAACTGTTCAAGACCCGCGTATTTCAAAATGGATAGCTGTTGCAGCATGACCGGGCCCTGCGACCACGGACCACACTTAGCCACTGCGTAGCGGCCAAATTCAACAGTGTAGGGCTCTTCGTAAGTCGGCTTCCAGTTTGCCAAGTCGTCGTATCGCAACAAGCCGGTGTTACGTTCACCTGTCGTATCGCGTATCGGTTGCTCGGTATAAAACTGATCGATTTCTTGCGCGATAAAGCCGCGATAAAACACCTCAAGCGCTGCCTCGATCGTGCGTATGCGATCACCTGCACCGACTGCTGCGGCTTCGGTCAACAAGCGCGTGTAGGTCTGCGCAATTGCTGGGCTCTGAAACAATTCACCTGGCTTCGGTATCTTTCCGTGAGGGATCCACACCTCAGCTGAGGATTTCCATTCGCTCACAAATAAACTTTGCACAGCCAAAATCGCTTGCACCGTGCGCGGCAGAATCGGGAACCCATCGCGCGCATACGCAATCGCTGGTGCCATCACCTCAGCGAGTGTCATGGTGCCGTAATCACGCAGCATTGTCAGCCAGGCGCCAAAGGCCCCAGGTACCGTAGCAGGCAGCAGCCCGATACCTGGCACGAGTTCTAAGCCCAGCGCTTTAAAGTAAGCGCAGGTCGCCAATTTTGGCGCAGGCCCCTGTCCACAAATCACTCGCATGCGCTGCTCTTTTTCAGACCAAAGCATGATCGGTACTTCACCACCGGGCCCGTTCAAATGCGGCTCGACAATTTGCAAGACAAAGCCACCGGCAACCGCCGCATCAAAGGCATTGCCACCTTTTTCAAGAATGCCCATCGCGGTCTGCGAAGTAAGCCAGTGGGTTGAAGCCACGACACCGAAGGTGCCGACGATCTCGGGGCGGGTGGTAAAGGTAGAGTCTTGCACTGCGGATTTATTTGCGACGGTCATGACGTCAATTCACCTTGAATTAGACAGCACCTTTTATGCAGTCAGTCACCCTAGCGGGTGACACGATATTTTAAGCCCGAACGTTAAAGCAGCATTGAATTCGAGGCAGCGGGTGAGGTTGACACACTACACGTCGATTTTGAAGCATGTGGGCATTGAGCGCAGCGTACCTGATTCCGGCGCCCTGCTCTGGGGCCGGTATTGACATTTTTACAATGACAGCTATAAATACGGTATTCAAATCAACCGTCCCAACGAGCATCAGTCGTTTTTTATCACCCTCATCAACCCTACCGGAGTCCTGTATGAAAACCGTTCTTAGTTCTTTAGCATTCATGGCCCTTGCAACTGTTTCACACGCAGAGACCTTTACGCTCAGCAGCCCAGATATCAAAGCCGATAGCGTGATTGATAAGCGGTTTGAGTTCAATGGTTTTGGGTGTTCAGGTGAAAATACATCTCCTGCACTCAGTTGGAAAGGCGCACCGAAAGAGGCGAAGGCTTTCGCCGTGACTGTGTATGACCCTGACGCCCCTACCGGCTCGGGTTGGTGGCACTGGCTGGCAATCAATATTCCAGCTGATGTTCAGGCCTTAGCTGCGAACGCAGGCGCTATCGGTGGTGCAAACTTGCCCAAGGGCGCTAGCCACGGTCGTAGCGACTTTGGTTTTGCTGGCTGGGGGGGCGTATGCCCACCGCAAGGCGGCAAGCCGCACCGTTATATCTTCACTGTGCATGCGCTGAAAGCCCCGCTAGAAGTTCCAGCAGATGCAACGGCTGCACTGACTGGCTATTTCATGGGTATGAACACGATTGCCAAGGCGAGTTTCACGGCAACCTACAGCCGCGCAGCTGCAAAGTAGTCGCCTCACACTGCATCCTCATTCACTAGCCTACCAACCTAGCTGGATTGGTAGGCTAAGTGGAGGCGCGACCTAACCCACCAGCAGCCCTAAGCGCTTGGATTTCACTAGTCGTCATCCCCAGCACATCACTGAGTACCGCCTCAGTATGCTCACCCAGCGAAGGCGACGGTGTGCGCACCGAACCCGGCGTGGCCGACATACGAATCGGCACGCCCACCACGCGCACATTACCTGCGCGCGGATGCACCATGTCAACGATCGCACCACGCGCGACAACCTGCGGGTGCTCAACAACTTGTTTCACGTTATTGATCGAGCCCATCGGGATGCCTGCACCGACGAGGATGGCTTCCCATTCGTCAAAACTGCGCGTCAAGAAAACCGCTTGCAATCTGTCAATCAGCGCTTTGCGATTTTGCATACGGGCACTATTTGTGGCAAACCGAGGATCATGTGTCATGTCAGAGCAACAGATCAGCGGGCAAAACTCAAGCCAAAGCTTATCGCTACCCACCGCCAAGGCGAGATCGTGTGTTTTTGTACGAAAGGTTTGATACGGCAACAAGGCCTTATAGGCTGTACCCATCGGGCCTGCGATGGTACCGGTCGAGAAATAGTCGCCGATCATCGTGCTCAGCAACGAGAGTTGGCCTTCTAGCATCGAGATGTCAATCGACTGTCCGACGCCCGTTGCATCTTTGGCACGCAAAGCCATCATGATGCCCAAAGCCGCATTCATCCCCGCAGTCAGATCCGCAATCGACACGCCCGCGCGTGCTCCATGCCCACCTTCGTCACCGGTTGCACTGATCATGCCACTCTCGGCCTGTACGATCAAGTCAAGTGCTGGGCGATCACGGTAGGGGCCGTCTTGCCCAAAGCCTGAAATTGAACAATAAATAATGCCCGGATTACGCTTGCGCGCCACTTCATAATCGATCCCTAGCTTGACGAGCGTACCAGGGCGAAAATTTTCAAGCACCACGTCGCAGCGCTCAACCATCCGCAAAAAAGTCTCTTTACCCTCGGCATTTTTTAAGTCGAGCACGATGCCTTGTTTGTTGCGATGAAGCCCAACAAAATAATCGGTTTCACCACCCGGCAATTTTGTGCCCCAAGCGCGCGCGATATCACCTTTGCCTGGCGGCTCGATCTTGATGACTTGTGCGCCATAGTCGGCCAGCATGGTTGAGCAAAAAGGCCCCGCCAAAGCGTGGCTAAGGTCTAGAATTTTGAGGCCTTCAAGTGGTAGTTTCATGAACATCTTCTGTGAATTAACTTGGCTCCATCACCTTAAGATCTAGCGACACAGCAAAATCAATCTCGCCAAGCGCTTTGACTTCTTCAGGTGTAAAGCCAGGAGCAATCGCCTCAAGCACAAAGCGATCGTTCACCCAATGCAATACTGCCAAATCAGTCACTAACCAATCTACGCATTCGCGCCCTGTCAGTGGATACTTGCAGCGACGAGGCAGTTTGGTTCGGCCCTTGCTGTCAGCGTGTTCCATGACAATGATGAGTTCGACTTCGCCAGAAATCAAATCCATCGCGCCACCGATACCGCCGCGACGGGCATCGGTAATGCTCCAGTTCGCGACGTTACCGTCTTGATCGACCTCATACGCACCCAAAATGACCGTATCAATATGACCGCCGCGGGCCATTTCAAAAGACATCACACTTTCAAAGAATGACGTGCCGGGCACTGCCTCAACGAATTGACCACCCGCATTAAAGACATCGGGGTCAACTGCGTCACCTAACACAATGCCGCCGTAACCCAGCACACCGTTTTCAGCGTGTAGCCAGACACCTCGACCACCTAAGAAATTTGAGACTTGGGTTGGGATGCCAACGCCTAGATTCACATAAGTATTGTCTTTGACGATCTTCGCTGCATTTTTAGCAATGCCGTTGCGAGTGAGCGCTTGCTTGCCGTTATAAGTACGTGCGCTGTCTGCCGCGCGCTTTTCAGCACGCGTCAACGTTTTGACATCAATCATGTCAGTGATCTTCAAAACGCGCGAAATAAAGATGCCAGGCAAATCGATTAACTCGGGGGGTAACTCGCCGACTTCGACAATTTCTTCGACCTCAACAATCGCAATCTTTGCCGCCTTGGCAAACGCTGAGTTGAAGTTAGCGCTACCGCCACGAAACTGCACATTGCCCGCGCGATCGGCGCGGTAGGCGCTTAAGAAGGCATAGTCAACCTGAATGGCATGCTCAAGTACGTGAGGCTTGCCATTGAAATACCGAACGTCTTTACCGTCAGCCAGGTCGGTGTCGACTCCAGTTGGCGAATAAAAGGCTGGGATGCCAGCGCCACCTGCACGACAGCGCTCAACCAAAATACCTTGCGGTACCAGCTCGACATCGAGTGTCCCCGCTGCGATTCTTTTTTCGCCTTCGGTCTGCATTCCAGCCCTAATTGAAAACGCAGCAACTAGTTTTTTAACCTGATTGTTCTCAACTAGCAGCTGGCCTTTTTCACCCGCGGCACCCAGCGAGTTACAGACCAAGGTTAAGTCTGTTGTGCCTTTGTCTCGCAACGCAAAGATCAAGTTGTTCGGAAAACGATGTGCCAAACCAAACCCAGCGATCGCGACACTTGCGCCCGCTTGAATATCTGCGATTGCCTGCGCGGCTGAGGCAACTACCTTATCCATACTGATCCTTTGTTCATAAGTTCACTAACTCGAACCAAGCCTTAGGGCTCAATCCATCTTAATGCTAAAAATCTTTTTGAGCGAAGCCTAAGACCTTAATCTATCTTAATATTGAAAATCTTACCGAGTGTGGCCTGAGACCTTAATCCATCTTAATATTCAAAATCTTGTTGAGCTCGGCCAACTGGCGTTTTTCTTCAATCATTGCGGCCAAAAACTGTTGCGGGTTGAGCATTTTGAGCGCTGAACCCGAAGCCTCGACGCGGGCACGCACTTCAGGTTGCGAAAAATACTTCACGCTTGCATCGTACAACACACGCACAACTTGATCAGGCGTGCCAGCGGGGGCCAGTAAACCGTACCATGAGCCTGTGTTGTTGGGCATGCCTTGCTCAGCCATGGTCGGCACCTCGGGCAAGGCCTTGGCACGCGTCTGCGAAGACAGGCCAATGGCGCGAAGCTTGCCCGACTTAATATGTGGCAGCATGGCCGATAAATTCAAGAAAGAGACGTCAACGTGCCCGCCCAACATATCGTTGACGACGGGTGTGGCCCCTTTATAGGGCACATGGGTCATTTTGATCTTCGCTTCAATTTGAAGAATCTCGCCTGCGAGGTGGGTTGAGCTACCCGTACCGCTTGAGCCATAGGTCATGACTTTAGTTTTGGCTAACTCGATGAACTCTTTGACGTTGGTCGCTTTGATATGAGGGCCAACTACCATTACATTTGGCACATCAATCAGCATCAAAATCGGCAAAAATTCTTTAATGCCGTCGTAGGGTGGATTTGAGCTAAAGACAGGCACCGCAGTGTGAGGCGCACCGGCGCTGGCCAACAGCGTATAGCCATCTGGCGCTGCTTTGGCGACAAAGCCTGTGCCAATCGAACCACTCCCCCCACCTTTTGTTTCGATCACAAAGGTTTGACCCAGCGCTTGTGACAATCCGTTCGCAAGTTCACGGGCGATCTGATCCGCAGGGCCGCCTGCCGGGTAAGGCACAATCATTTTGACTGGTTTGTCGGGGTAAGTTTGCGCAGCCGCGAGCAAAGGCGCGAAAGCCATCGTAAAGATGACAGTTTTTAAAAATTTTTTCATTGTTATCCCTTTTTTAATCGTTTACACCACTTAACCTGAACAGCCCTGAAACACCATGCAACGCGCTCAACCAGCGCTAAGCCACTACGCAACGCCTTTTGTCAAAGTTATTCACCACGTGCTTCAGGTTCGACCGGTTCAAAGCGATAGCCTTTGGTACTGTCGCCACGCACATAGCCGCAGTGTGGCCAGCCGAAATGTACCGGAAAGATCATCGCATTGCGTTCGGCGGCACGTTTAAGAAACAAGGCTCGTGACGCGCGCGCCTGCTCAGCGTGGGCATCAATCCAGGTGTTGATATGCGGCATCGCAATCTGTAAAGGACTATGCATCACATCGCCAGCAAAGATCGCTTCTTGCCCTTTGGACTGCAGCCGAAAATGCAACGAACCAGGCGTATGGCCCGGCATGGCTTCAGCCTTTAAGCAACCCGCCACCACATCGCCATCATCGATTAGATCAATCAAGCCCAATTCATAGAGTGGCAGCACGCTGTCTTCAAACGAGCCACTGATAACGCCTTTGTCGCCATTTTTATACGCCGCGTGTGCAGCTTCAAAATCAACCTTCGGCATCAAATGACGTGCATTCGGAAACATCGGCTCCCAACGACCATCCACCATTCGGGTGCCCCAACCGACGTGGTCGGGATGAAAGTGCGTGACAATCACGTGCGTCACTGTTTTTGCACTTGCGCCTGCCGCATCAAGCCAAAGTGGCGTCAAAGTGTTGAGCATATTCATGCGCTCTGAGCCGCGCTTTTTATGATTGCCAACGCCCAAGTCGATCACGATTACGTTGTCGCCCATGTGCATCACCCACAACTGCATGGCAACGATAAAGCGCTGCAGCTTGATGTTGTAGTGATGCGGGGCGAGCCACGACAAGTGCGGCGCGATTTCGCGCACATCCAACTCAGGAAACACAAAATCAGCTGCGTGCGTTGGGCCGCTATATTCAATGACGTTGTAAATTTTTGCGTCGCCGACGTGACGAGAGTAGATCATGTGATGCCTTTTATAGTTTTAATATTTCTATATCAATTTAACGAACTGTCAGTCCAAGCAAGACTATCCATGCTTAAGCTAGCGGTCGCAAATCACTTAATCCTAACCAACCAAGCGGTACGTCAAACGCCACTTCGTATCGCGCTTTTGCCAAGGCGGTGGTCCGTCTGAGAAAGAATTACCACCGGGATCAGCGCTTAATCTATCTTTCATGAACGACTGAGCCGCTGCCTCATCTTTAATGCCGTACATTGCCAAAAAGTTTGGTGCGCCAGGCTCGGGGTGAAGAAAGGTACGCATATTTTTATAACGTGCGCCACTCACAAACCCATAGCCTGCCAACACTTCTGGCACATGGATCGTGTTGTAAAACTCATTAAATTGTGCCAACTCAGGCTCGCCCGAACCGGCCGCTGCGTTCATCCCGACCAAATACATATAAGGCGAAGCAGATACTTGCGCAGTCTGAGGATTATTCAACACGTGCTGCCACATCAAACGCCACTTCGTACTGCGCTTTTGCCAAGCGGCAGGGCCGTCGCTATACACGGGCCGCCCGCTTGCTGGCCCATCGTTGCGAGTGATGTACAGCTGTGCCGCTTCTTTGCTTTCAATATCGTAAGCGGCAATAAAGCGTGGCCCACGCGGGCCGCGCGTGTCGTCTTGCGCAAGCTCGTAACGGCGCCCACGCAAAAAGCCTGGATTACCCGCCAATACTTCGGGTTTATGCACGTTTGAATAAAAGTCATTGAACGCTGCAACATCTGCAGCGCTCGTGTCGGCGGGGATATCCATGCCGACCCAATAGGTGTAAAGCGCGTCGCTCATTTTTTATCCTTTGCCGTCAAGCCAATTTAAACATTGGGATCGCAGGGCCCTCATCGCTCGGCTTAAAGGTCACCGCAACCTTCTGCCCGCAACGAATCGTATCCAAGTCGCAATCCACAATGTTCGTGAGCATCGTGATGCCTTCATCAAGCGTGACATAGGCAATGGCATACGGCACTGGGCCCGAAGTGCGCGTGACGCTATAGCTGTACACCGTGCCCGTACCTTTCACTTCTTTAAATTCGGTTTTATCGCTAAAGCAAAATGGGCAAAGCGCACGCGGGTAGTGATGATATTGTTTGCAGTCGTTGCAAAACTTCAGCATCAACTTGCCCTGGGTGGCCGCATCAAAATAAGGCTCATCGCCAAAGTTCAACTTCGGGGCAGGGATTTTTCTGTCTTGATAGGGTGTGGTCATGGCGTTACTCTCTTTCCATAATCAAGGTGGCACTACCGTGGCGGGTACTCAACGAACCGCCGGTTCCGTGCGCCAAGGCAATATCGCAGTTTTTGACTTGCACTAAGGGATGGGCTTCGCCGCGCAATTGGCGCACAGCCTCAATGATTTTGGTGATGCCGCCACGGTTCACCGGATGGTTGTTACACATCCCACCGCCATCCGTATTGAAGGGCAATTTCCCTACCCCAGAAATCAAGTTGCCATCCATCACAAACTTGCCGCCCTCGCCTTTTTTACAAAAGCCAAGATCCTCAAGCGTCATCACCACAGTGATCGTGAAGCTGTCGTAAATTGACGCGTACTTAATATCGCTAGGCTTGACGCCGGCTTCGGCAAAGGCAATTGGGCCCGAACGCACCGCACCGGTATACGTGATATCAATCTTGCCACCCATCTGACCTTTAGGTGATTCGCCAGCGCCAATTAACTTCACTAACGGACGTTTCAGCCGTTTAGCAACCTCTGGGCTCACCACGATGACCGCACCACCACCATCGGTCACCACGCAACAATCCATGCGATGTAAAGGGTCGGCAATCAACGGCGAATTCACAACGTCTTCAACCGTGACCATTTTTTTTAAGTAAGCGTTAGGATTGTGTTGCGCATGGTGCGATGCAGAAACTTTGACCCAAGCCAGTTGTTCACTGGTAGTACCAAACTCATACATATGACGCATTGCAGCAAGCGCATACAAGTTAACCGTTACAGGCCCGTAAGGCATTTCAAACGGGGTATCTGGGATGGCGGTATCCAAGTCACGCGCGATCGTGCCAGGACGCCCAAACCCTGCACAGGTAATCAAGGCAACGCTGCACTTGCCCGCCGCAATCGCTTCAGCCGCATGCGCAACCAAATACATGTAAGACGAGCCTCCGGTGTTGGTCGAGTCAGAGTGCTTAACCGTCAACCCCATGTAGTCAATCATGTTGATACCGCCCAAGCTACCGGGCGCATCGGTTGAGCAGTAATAGCCGTCGACGTCGTGAATGGTCAGGCCAGCGTCTTCAAGCGCCCCCTTCGCGCATTCAGCGTGCAGGTGTGCCAGCGACATATTTGTGATTTTGCGAGCCGGGTGCTCAAAAATCCCGGCGATATAGGCCTTGCCTTTGATACTCATTGTGTTGTCCCTGTGAAGCTTTTGGTTTAAACCAAATATTAGAACCGATCGGCTGTCAGCCTCGTCTTAGTTTTATACCATTCAAATCACGCCTTTAGGCAGTGGTTTTTCTTTTTTTACCGAAAAGGATTTTTTGCTCTAAGCTAGCGCTTAAGGTACTTAGATACCACTCGGAGACAATATGCCAGAGCAGTCATCACCATTACTCAGATCGGTGCACGAGGGCGTCATGACGCTCGTCATGAATCGGCCAGAGCGTCTCAATGCGCTCAGCCCAGAACTCTATGACCAGCTCGCGCAAGCGCTGCTTGAAGCCAAAGACAATCGGCAGATCGGAGCGATTGTGCTGGCTGGCGCAGGCACTGCTTTTTGTGCAGGTGGCGATGTAGCCCGTATGGCCAACTCACCCGCAGAGACCCTATCGTTTGAGCAAAAGGTCGCGCGCCTGCGCCGGCGCAATCAAATTACCGAGCTGCTTCACACCCTGCCCATTCCAACCATCGCAATGATTCGTGGCCCCGCTGCAGGCGCCGGCCTGTCTTTGGCGCTGGCTTGCGACTTTCGCTATGCAGATGATTCGGCAAAATTCAAAACGGCGTTCATCAATGTCGGCTTGCCTGGCGACTTTGGTGGGCACTATTTTTTACCGCGTATTGTTGGCTTTGCGAAGGCGCGCGAGTTGTATTTGCTATCGCCCACCCTCAGTGCGCAGCATGCACAAGAGTTGGGCATGCTGACCGCCTTGTTTTCGCGCGACCGCCTTGAACCGGAGGTCACTGCAATCGCCCAAAAACTTGCCAACGGCCCTCGACAAGCCCTGGCGCTCATGAAAGAAAATTTAAATCAAGCCTTGCAAAACACCTTAGATCAAACGCTGAATCAAGAAGCAATTAATCATGTGACCGCCACACTCACCGCCGATCACAAAGAGGCAGCCCAAGCTTTTATTGAAAAACGCCCACCAAAATTTGAACGCTAACTTAAGGAACCTAATCAATCATGAGCCGCTTATGTGAAGGACGCGTCGCAATCGTTACCGGCGCTGCACGTGGAATCGGGCGCGAATACGCCTTGCAATTGGCCGCTTGCGGAGCCAAAGTCGTTGTCAATGACCTTGGCGTCTCAAGAGAAGGACTAGGGCGAGATACCTCAGCCGCACAACAAGTGGCTGACGAAATCAAAGCAGCCGGTGGCGAGGCCATCGCAAACTGCGACGATGTCTCTGAGTGGAAAGAGGCCGAGCACATGATCCACAGCACGGTCGAGCACTTTGGCAAGCTCGACGTTGTGATTAACAATGCGGGCATTCTTCGCGATCGCATGCTCGTCAACATGGAAGAAAGCGAATGGGATGCTGTCATCAAAGTTCACTTAAAAGGAACCTTCGCACCCTGCCACCACGCCGCCGTGTACTGGAGGGCGCAACAAAAACTCACCGGCGAATCTGTCAACGCACGACTCATCAACACCACGTCCTTTTCGGGCTTGCTCGGTAATATTGGACAAAGTAATTACGGCGCAGCCAAAGCTGGGATCGCTGCCTTCACCATCATTACCGCCCGCGAATTAAAGCGCTATGGGATCACGGTCAACGCCATTAGCCCGCATGCACAAACCCGCATGACCGAAAGCTTACGTGAGCGCACCCCAGAAGAAATCGCGCAGCGTCACCCTCGTTGGATTGCCGCGGCCGCCACCTGGTTAGCCAGCGCCGAAAGCGCCGAAGTCACCGCGCGAGTGTTTGAATTGGGTGGCGGGTTTCTTGCAACGATGGAAGGCTGGCACCGCGGGCCTCAAGCCGAACCGATCGACAACCCAAATGCAATCGGCACTGTCATGTTGGACTTAGCGCGTCGAGCGCGACGCAATGCAGACATGCGCGGTAACGATCTGGATTAGCCATGATCAACAAGCGTGTTGAGTCAATGGCGCAAGCATTGCAAGGCATCAAGGATGGCGATGTTCTGCTGATCGGCGGTTTTGGTACGTCGGGGCAGCCTACAGAATTGTTAGCGGGTGTTCTTGAATTCGGGGCACGAGACCTGACCTTAGTCGCTAACAATACCACCATGGGTAATGATATTGTGGCCGACTTGATGCGAGCCAATCGCGTGAGAAAATGCATATGCTCGTTTCCGAGAGGCTTGCTTGGAAAGACAATCTTTGACGAACTCTACAACGCCGGCAAGATCGAGCTTGAGCTTGTCCCCCAGGGCACTTTGGCCGAACGCATTCGCGCGGGCGCCGCGGGTATTGGCGGGTTCTTTACGCGTACCGCGGCGGGCACCGAATTAGCGCGCGGCAAAGAGACACGCCTCATTGACGGACGGGAATACGTTTTTGAAAAACCCTTAACTGGAGATGTGGCCTTAATTAAGGCAAAGAAAGGTGATCGCTGGGGTAATTTGGTTTATCACCGTGGCGCCCGCGTCAATAACCCTGCGATGGCGGGAGCAGCGAAACTTGTCGTAGCGCAAGTCGATGCGTTTGTCGAATTAGGGGAACTCGATCCAGAGCATATCGTTACACCTGGGTTGTTCATCGACCGTTTATTTGAGGTCAAGAAATAATGCGCCTCTTATTTTGTGCCACCGGAGAGTGTGAAAGCAGATGAAAGGTCTCAACAGAAAAGATATTGCCCGCGTCGCGGCAGAAGATATTCCCGAAGGCTTCTGCGTCAATCTTGGCATTGGTTTGCCCACCATGATCGCAGATTACATCCCGCTTGGTCGCGAGGTTTTGCTGCACAGCGAACAAGGACTACTAGGCCTCGGACCGGCTCCAGAAGCAGGGCAAGAGGATAGCGATATCGTCAATGCAGGCAAGTTGCCCGTCACGCTTCTAAAAGGTGCCTCAATATTTAGTCATAGCGATTCTTTTTTAATGATTCGCGGCGGGCACATCGATATAGCCTGCTTAGGCGCCTTTCAAGTGGCCGAAAATGGCGATCTCGCCAACTGGTCTACCGGCTCTTTAACTGAAACTCCAGGGGTGGGCGGCGCGATGGATCTTGCAGCAGGCGCGGCCAGCGTCTGGGTGCTGATGGAGCATTGCCAAAAGGATGGTGCACCTCGGCTGCTAGAGCGTTGTGCTTACCCCTTAACTGGTCAAAAGTGTGTCACCAGAATTTATACAAATTTGGCTTTAATCGAGGTCACCCCACAAGGCTTCGTCGTTCAGCGCATCGCCGACGACATTGACTTTGATTCGCTACAGAAGCTGACCGGCGCCACGCTACATCTCAGCCCGACCTGTCAACCCTATCGACCTCACCTCATCGCAAACGATGGCGCGTTGAGCGTTACACCGTAAAGGACCAACACAATGCAAACCGCAATCACCCGCTTGTTGGGTATAGCCCACCCCATTATTCAAGGCGGCATGCAATGGGTGGGGCGTGCCGAACTTACCGCGGCAGTCTCTAACGCTGGTGCCCTAGGGATACTGACCGCCCTCACCCAGCCAACCCCTGAAGCGCTTCACGATGAAATCAATCGCTTGCGTGGCATGACTGATAAACCCTTTGGTGTGAATCTCACTTTTTTACCCTCACTCAAACCCATCCCCTACGAGGCCTACCGAGACGTCATCATTGATGCGGGCGTCACGATTGTCGAAACCGCCGGCAACAACCCTTCAGCACACATGCCCGCTTTTAATAAGGCCGGTATTACCGTCATACACAAGTGCACTACTGTCCGACACGCCTTGAAGGCGCAAGACATCGGTGTAAGTGCGGTCAGTATCGATGGCTTTGAATGCGCGGGCCACGTTGGCGAAGAAGATATTCCGGGCTTGGTACTGATCCCCGCAGCAGTCGCCAAACTAAAGATTCCGGTCATTGCCTCAGGCGGCTTTGGCGATGGGCGTGGCTTAGTCGCAGCGCTAGCCTTGGGGGCCGAAGCGATCAACATGGGCACGCGCTTTATGTGCACCATTGAGGCGCCCGTTCATCAAAACATCAAACAGGCAATTGTCGAGCAAGGTGAACACGATACCAGCCTGATTTTGCGAAGCCTAAGAAATAGCAGCCGTGTCTACAAAAACGCTTTAGCGCTAAGCGTGATCGAGATGGAAAAGTCAGGCGCCACCATCGCTGAAATCGGCCCTAAAGTTGCCGGCGTCAAAGGTCGAGGGGTCTACGAAGGCGGTGATGTCGAAGGCGGCATCTGGACAGTCGGACAAGTCCAGGGCCTCATTCACGACATCCCAAGTTGCGAGGTACTGGTCGCACGCATTGTTCAAGAGGCCGAGCACATTATCCGCGAACGCCTAGTCCGCTTGTGCGGTTAATCAGACAACAAGATCTCAGGAGTCAACCATGCTTGAAGTCGAATTTCCTTCAGATATGAAGCAATATGTGGGTCAAAAAGTTGGCAGCAGTGACTGGCTGACCGTGGACCAAAAACGGATCGATGACTTTGCTGCGGTCTCGGGTGACCACAACTGGATTCATATCGATCGAGAGCGCGCCAAGCAACAGATGCCAGATGGTAAAACAATCGCGCACGGCATGCTCACGCTGTCTCTCGTCACCTACTTGGCCAGTCAAATTGTTCGCATTAAGCAACGCTCACGCGGGGTCAACTATGGCCAAAACAAAGTGCGCTTCGTCAGCCCCGTGCAATGCGGCGCCCGCATTCGCTTACACCGAACGCTCGAAAAATACGACGAGATCGAGGGCGGTGCGCGGTTGACGTATAGCAACACCGTTGAAATTGAAGGCGTTACAAAACCGGCACTCGTGGCAGAAACGCTCACTGTTGTGTACAAATAATAGATCGCGCGACAGTACTCAAACAGTGCACAACAGCCTGCAGCCTCCTGTGCCGACTCCGACGAACCCTCACGACCGAGACTGCGAACAGCCTGCGTCTTGCCTCGCTTTCTGCACAAACTGCTCAAGCGAAGGCGCAGGCAACACTCCACTCACGCGGGTGAGTTCTTTACCTTTCGAGTACGCAGCCAAGATCTTGCACGCGCCGCCGTATGTATGGCAATCGCTAAAGCGCTTGTTTGCCGATGATGGCAAAACGGATTTTTGAGCAAAAGAAGTCAATCAACGCTACGGTGACCAAAACCATCAGGATCACGCACGACAGTTGCTGTAATTCCATGGTCCGAATTTGTTCCGATAGGATGAGACCTATCCCCCCTGCTCCGACAATGCCGATAATTGAGGCGCTTCGGGTGTTTGACTCAAAGGCGTACAGCACCTGGCTGAGCAAAATTGGCATGACTTGAGGCAATATGCCGAAGCGCACTGAAGTGGCGTGTGTGCCCCCAGTAGACAATACCCCTTCAACCGGCTTTTGGTCTGCCGCCTCAATGGCCTCTGAAAATAACTTCCCAAAAACCCCTATGTCAGACATCAACAGAGCCAATACCCCGGCAAAGGGACCCAGTCCGACGACATTAATCCAAATCAATGCCCAAATCAGTATATCGATCCCGCGAAGCGTATCAAAACTGCGCCTTGCAAAAAAGTGTACGACTCGGTTGATCGTCGTGTTACGCGCAGCTAAAAACCCGAGTGGAAACGCGACCACTGCCGCGGAAAGGGTTCCCAATAAAGCGATGGCTAAGGTTTCAGCAATCGCATACAGATAAGAATTGAACTGATGCGCATCAGGCGGAAACATACGCATGACCATCACCGCAAGTTCGCCCAGCCCAAAGAATATTTTCGAAGGCGATACGCCTAACGTTAGAACGCCGTATAAAAACAGCAGCGCTGCTAAGGCAATCACACTCAGTGCTTTCCAATGTTTTTCATAAAAGGGCACAAACAGTGTGGGGTAACGGCTCAGCAATACCATCTGGCGCTCGCCGCCTACAGACTTGTCTTGCGCGAATGGCAATACGCTCATTGCTTTGCTTCCTTGCCCAATAATCGATAACGCACACGCTCGGTGATCGCATCGATCAACATGACAGTGACCAAGATCATCACGAGCAGAGCGCTAATGTCTGAGTAATAAAACTTACGAATCACCTCAAGCAAAGTCTGACCAATACCCCCCGCGCCAACAAAGCCCAACACCGCGGCGCCGCGCACATTGATCTCAAAACGCAACAAGGCGTAGCTTGCAAAGTTAGACGCTACTTGAGGTAACACTCCAAAGCGTACTTTTTGAAGCCACGTACCACCTGACGCCACAATGCCGTCGACGGGTTTGAGATCGATGTTTTCAACCACTTCAGCAAATAACTTGCCCAAGGCTCCGCCAGTATGAATCGCAAGTGCTAACACACCGGGAAGCGGGCCAAGACTAAAAGCCACGACGAAAATTAACGCGAACACCATCTCAGGAACAGTTCTTGAAAACTCTAAAAACCGACGAGACGCAACGACCACCACACTATTTTTCGTAATATTTTTACTGGCAAAAAAACACAAGACTAGCGCAACGGCGGCACCCACGAGCGTTCCGACGTAGGCCATTAACAAAGTCTCGCCCATCAGAACGAGCCATTTCTTCCAACCCCAAAACCACTCACCAAAATCAGTGAATACTAATTGGCCGTTCTCAAGATGAAAAATTCGGACAAAGTAACTCGTGAAGCTGCCGATATTTTGATACAACTTAGAAAACGAAATCTCAGCCACTTGACCTGAAATCAAGATGCAAACTATCAGTGCGAGCAGCCCCAGCCACAAACGGCGGCGTTTCGACGCCACCGCTTGGGCATAGGCTGCTTGATGAAGGTCGAGTGAAGACACCTTTAATTACTTTTTGCGCAGGCTGTCAACAAACTTGTTGAGCTCTACCACTGGCAAGTAGGCCTCATGCGTCACCGGCTCAAAGGGTTCCATCTTGCCGTCTGATAATTTGTCGAAGGCTGCCTTGTCTTTTTGAGGCGCATCAAAAAATGCTTGTGCAATTTTTTTCTTTAGATCTACTGGCAAACTATCCAGATAAGTTAATGGCGAGTTCACAATTTGCTCCGACTTGAAAATTATGCGGAAGTCTTCTTTCTTGACCATTCCTTTGTCTACCAAGCGTTGCAATTCCGAATCGTTTTCGTTGTTCCACCAGTTTGCAGCAACGTCAACGGTCCCTTGATTCAATGCCATCACAGCGTTGACATGACTACCTGTGTAAACGACTTTGCCAAAGAAATCCTCAGGTTTGATTTTCATGGCATTCAAGGCAAAACGGGGTGCATTATTTCCGGACATCGAGTTAGGATCGACCAGACCTATGTTTTTGCCTTTTAAATCAGCGATCGTCTGGTAAGGAGAATTTGCTTTTACATAAAAAACTGAGTGATAGCCTTTGACGCCACCTTTACTGACTTCGATTGCAAACGGAGTGATCTTCACGCCAATCATACGCGCGCGCGCATAGGACGCTGGGCCGTGATACCCGATATGGATTTGCTCTGCGCGCTGACCCTCAATGACTGCAGCGTAGTCGCCAGCAATTCGTAATTTGACTGGGATTCCAATCTCTTTGGATAAGTAGGCGACGAAATCACCGTAACGCTCATTGACTTGTGATGCATTCTCAGCGGGGATCGAGGCAAAGACGAGTTCGGGATACTTCGACTTCCAATCTTGCGCGAATGAATTGGACACAAAAGCGCCTAAGGCAAAGACGACTGTTAGAAAAAAACGGCTGAGCATCTTGATTCCTTTTTAGGTAACAAAGTTAAGTGAAGAGAAAACATTTTCAATCATCAGAAAATGATTAATTGATACCAACCACACGCCTTTGCATGGAGAAGTCTAGGGTGGATGGTTGAAGCGAGACCGGCTTTTCCAACGCCTCCTCGGCGTCAATCCCGTATAGCGTGTTGACCATACTTTCTGTAAGCTGCTCAGGCGTTCCGTCGAAAACGACTTTGCCCGCCGACATGCCAATCAGTCGGTCACAATAATTTCGAGCAATTTCCAACGAATGTAAATTGCACAGTACGGTGATACCGAGCTCTTTGTTGATACGCTGCAAAGTGTCCATCACCATTTTTGTATTGCGCGGATCAAGTGAGGCAATGGGTTCGTCCGCTAAAATGATCTCTGGATGCTGCACGAGCGCTCGACAGATTGCTGCGCGCTGTTGCTGCCCCCCGGACAATTGATCACACCGTTGCGCTGCAAAGTCTGCCATTCCAAAGCGATCGAGTACGTCCAAGGCCTCGAGCTTATCCGCGTCGCGCCAAATCGTGAGCAGCGAACGCCAGGTCGGGATGCTGGTGAGCCGCCCCATCAAGACATTGGTCAAAACGTCGAGGCGACCAACCAGATTGAACTGCTGAAAAATCATGGCACAACGTCGTCTCCATTGGTTCAGTTGCGCACCCTTCAAGCCTGTAATCACCTCACCACCAAAAATAATTTCTCCTTGAGTGGGCTCGTTCAGGCGGTTGATCATACGAAGTAGCGTTGATTTTCCAGCACCAGAACGACCGATGATCCCGACGAAGCTGCCTGGTTCAATATCAACGCTTACCTGATCAACGGCCAATGTGTCACCAAAGCGCTTGCTGAGACTGCGTATGGATAAAGTGCTGTTGTTCATGGGTTGTGGACTTGCTTTGAGGGCTGAGCGTTCGCTCACCGATGGAAATAAAGATTACTTTCAAGCTCTGAAGAAAGTAAAAGGCAGGTTTGCATTCAAGCTCACAAACAAGTCCGAAGTAAAGGACTTGACCTAGCTTATGAGATGAATGTTTCACTCAGATGAAAAGCGTCAATTTTTCTTACTCACCCACCACCTCGCCTCTGGCATGGTTGGCGATTGGGGCAACTGACAAGGGGTCAGTGGGTGTCATAGTTCTGTCATCTACAGTAAACTAGACTCGAACTTTCCATGATTCTCGGAGAATCTCATGCGCTTCGCCTTATCCGCCGTATTTGTTGCCGCCCTGACCACCCTGGCCCCCGCTACTCAGGCTATGGACCCTCGTTTCAAAGACGCAAACGGTGACATGGTCGCAGATGCCCCAACGAATGCATCTGAGTTCGTTGATCCGTCTACATTGGTATTTGCTTACACCCCTGTCGAAGACCCCGCTGTTTACGCCAAGGTCTGGGATGGCTTTATTGCGCATTTGGCCAAAACAACCGGCAAGAAAGTACAGTTTTTTCCGGTGCAGAGTAACGCTGCTCAATTAGAAGCCATGCGTGCAGGCCGCCTGCACGTCGCTGCTTTTAATACGGGCTCTAATCCAATCGCCGTCAATTGCTCTGGTTTCGTGCCCTTCGCCATGATGGCGTCTAAAGACAACCGTTACGGCTACGAGATGGAAATCATCACCCACCCAGGAAGCGGCATCGAGAAAATTGAAGATCTAAAAGGCAAGCGCTTGGCTTTTACCTCTGAAACCTCAAACTCTGGATTCAAGGCGCCTGCCGCTCTGTTACGTGATAAGTACAAGATGGAAAGCGGCAAAGACTATACGCCCGTGTTCAGCGGTAAGCACGACAACTCGATTCTTGGCGTTGCCAACAAAGATTACCCGGCCGCGGCCATTGCTAACTCTGTCAAAGATCGGATGATCGCGCGCGGCGTGGTCAAAGCGGACCAGACCAAGGTCATTTACAAGTCCGAAACCTTTCCGACGTCGGGGTATGGGTACGTCTACAATCTCAAGCCGGAATTGGCAGAAAAAGTCAAAGAGGCTTTCTTTAGTTTTAAGTGGGAAGGCACAGCATTAGCGGCAGAGTTCAGCAAGAGTGAGCCGCCACAAGAAAAGTTCATGCCCATCACGTACAAGCAATACTGGCAAGTCGTGCGCGAGATCGATCAGGCGATGAACGTCAGCTACGCCTGTAAATAAGGGTCTGTCTCAATGCTTGAGTTGCGCCAGCTAGAAAAACGCTACCCCACAGGTGATCTCGCGCTCAAAGGCGTGAGCTTGCGTGTGGAAGCGGGTGAGGTGCTTGGGTTGATCGGTCCCTCTGGTGCAGGTAAATCCACACTTATTCGTTGCGTAAATCGTCTGGTGCAGCCAAGCGGCGGGCAAATTGAGCTAGAAGGGCAAGACTTAAGCGTACTGGGTTCGGCCGGCCTGCGCCGTGCGCGCCGCCAAATCGGCATGATTTTTCAAGAATACGCTCTGATCGAACGCTTGACCGTCATGGAAAACCTGCTGTCGGGCCGCTTGGGTTACACCGGGTTCTGGGCCAGCTGGTTTCGGCGTTTTGAAGGGGATGACATCGCGCAGGCCTACTCACTGCTTGATCGTGTGGGGTTGGGCGGGATGGAGAACAAGCGCGCCGATGCGCTTTCAGGTGGGCAGCGCCAGCGCGTAGGGA